>NZ_LAUM01000028.1:0-83405 GCF_000972265.1 Vibrio sp. ECSMB14106
TAGTGAAATATTACTTCACGTCACCCCTTATTCCATAAGGGGTTTTCATTATCTTGCCCTGCCTCATGAATCCTTCTGGCTATTATTCCTGAGTACAGTCAAAAAAAGACTGAGTTATTTCGACCACAAATCTCTCTCGCTCTAAAACTTCTTTGCTCTTACCGATGTTAGGCAGTTTCATTTAACTTACTGATACCTAAAAATAATCTCCCGTATTCCCGCGCTACTGATAAATCACACAGAGCTCACATAACTAAGGGGAATTCAGCCGAATTGCAACAGAGGATTAACAACGCGTTATTGATGCCTATCACTTTTGACATATAAGTATTTAAGAACGATTTTACCTAACTGTTTGTTAAGTCGTGATATTCGCTATTGCGTGAATTTTGTTCTTAAGTATGGGACTTTATTTCCATCATTCATCAATAACATTGTTGTAACATTGACCCAAATAAATACGGTAGTTTATTAAGGGAAATAAAATGACAAACCAATTTGTACTTGGTTCCAACCGAAAAATAGATCCGTCGCGTCGACGCGCTACACAATTAAAACCAGATGGAAGCGTGAACGATAATGATCGAGTTGAGATTGGGCCTACCGCTCTAGCATTCCAAGAGTGGGCAGACTTAGGTCTCACACCTCCAAATCTACATCAGATGCGGGAATATCGCTTGAAGCGAATCGTTGACCAACTTCAAGCTCGTGACTTGGCCGGAGTTTTGTTATTTGACCCCCTAAATATTCGTTACGCAACAGATTCGACCAACATGCAGCTTTGGATAGCGCACAACCATGCTCGTGCTTGTTTTGTATCTGCAGAAGGCTACATGATTCTTTGGGATTTCCATAATTGTGAACATTTATCCGCACACCTACCGCTTGTAAAAGAAGTACGTAACGGAGCCTCGTTCTTCTACTTTGAAACTGGAAATCGAACCAATGAGCACGCCCATCACTTTGCAAAAGAGATCGCAGACATCGTTAAGCACCACGGTGGTGGGAGCAATCGTATCGCCGTAGACAAGATAGAGATTGTCGGCTTGCGTGAACTCGATAAACAGGGCCTTGAAATCTTTGATGGCCAAGAAGTGATGGAGTTAGCTAGAGCGGTTAAAAACATCGATGAGATTAATGCAATGCGCTGTTCTATTGCATCGACAGAGATAGCAATGAAGAAGATGCAAGAGGTAACTGTTCCTGGTGTTACTGAAAACGACATTTGGTCGGTGCTACATGCTGAAAACATTAAACGTGGCGGTGAGTGGATAGAGTGTCGAATCCTTTCTTCAGGGCCTCGTACGAACCCATGGTTTCAAGAGTGTGGCCCTCGCGTAGTTAAAGAGGGAGAACTATTGGCGTTTGATACCGATCTCATTGGACCTTACGGGTTCTGTGCTGACTTGTCACGCACATGGTTAATCGGTGATGTAGAAGCCACCGAAGAACAGAGACATTTATACCGCGTGGCCTATGAACATATCCAACACAACATGGAAATACTAAAGCCAGGTATGACATTCGAAGAAGTAACGCGCTCAGGACTTTTACTTCCTGAAAAATACCGCCCACAACGCTATGGCGTAATGATGCACGGGGTCGGTTTATGCGATGAATATCCTTCAATACGTTATCCAGAAGATCTAGAAGGCCATGGGTATGACGGTGTATTAGAGCCAGGCATGGCACTTTGTGTTGAAGCATATGTTGGCGCTGTCGGCGGCAACGAAGGGGTCAAATTGGAAGACCAAGTCATTATTACAGAAGATGGGTTTGAGAATCTAACGAATTACCCATTTGAAAAAGAGTTATTAAAGTAGGAGCAGCACATGACATCCGTACCTAAAAACACTCATAAATTACTAGTAAGCGCAGGGGCAGGGATAATTTTAGTTCTGTGTTTTGTCTATGTTTTACTTGCTCCAGAAGCAAGCACTGACATGTTCGCAAACCTGAAAAACTATATCGCACATAAGTTTGCCTGGTTTTACATGGGCAGTGTCGCGTTGTTTATCTCTATCTTGATTTTCAGTGCTTGTAGCCGTGTCGGCGACTTAAGGCTTGGTAAAGATAATGAGAGGCCGGAGTTTTCTGGGTTTGCGTGGGGTTCGATGCTATTCAGCACAGGGATGGGTATTGGGCTTGTATTTTTCGGCGTTGCCGAGCCTGTCATGCACTACATGAACCCTCCTATCGTTGAGGCTCAGACTGATGTTGCAGTGAGAGATGCAATGAACATCACGTTCTTTCACTGGGGAATCAATGCATGGGCTATTTACACCATTGTAGCGCTTGTTATTTCTTACGCAGCCTATCGTAAAGGTCGTCCACTAGAAATGCGAAGTGCGTTTTATCCAATTTTTGGCGAGCGAATCAATGGGCCATTAGGCGTAGCCATTGATGTATTTGCGGTACTTGCCACAGTGGTTGGTATAGTTACCCCCCTAGGTTTTGGTGTACAGCAAATCAACGCAGGCTTAAATTACGTACTCGGCTTCGAGATTAGCACAGGCAATCAAATAGCCCTGATCACCATTATCGGGATAATGACATGTATTTCACTAGTCCTTGGCCTAAAGAAAGGGATTAAAGCACTGTCACTCATCAATATCTGCGTCGCAATTGGATTAATGACGTATGTATTCTTAGCCTCTAATACCACCTTCATCCTCAACTCAACCGTTGAGAATATTGGCAACTATTTGGCGAGTTTTGTACCACTGTCTTTTGATACTTACGCTTTTACCAACCCAGATTGGTTTTATGGTTGGACACTCTTTTACTGGGCGTGGTGGATTGCTTTCGCTGCACCAACTGGATTGTTTATTGCTCGAATTTCACGTGGTAGAACAATACGAGAGTTCGTGGTAGGTGTACTTGTTATTCCGGTAGGTTTTTCTTTCGCATGGCTGACAATATTCGGTAATAGTGCGTTGGATCTTATTCATAACCAAGGTGTCGAGGAGCTAAGTGCGGCTGTAATGACAAACTCTTCATCGGCACTGTTTAAGTTCTTTGAGTTGGTATCTGATTGGAGTCTACCTAGTTACTTAGCGCTCTTCAGTATTTTCGTATTCTTTATAACGACTTCTGATTCGGGCACGCTTGTTATCAATACACTGACATCAAAGGATGAAGATAATGCTCCGATTTCACAACGCATTGGCTGGGTAATTGCAATTTCTGGTATCACTAGCTTGTTACTAATGAGTGGCGGCATGACCGCCATTCAATCGCTACTTGTTATTATGGGATGTCCTTTCGCCATTATGGTAATGATGATGAGTTATGGGTTTATGAAGTCTGTGTATATTGAAGTCTATTCACCCGCAACCAAAACCCGAGGTGCTGAATTGGATGAAGTGATTAGAAAAGCAGAACAAACAGAGATTGAATATAGGAAAGCTCAAATCATCCATGGTGGTAAGTGATAATATTGATTTATCTTCTTTAATATCAACACCATAGATATTGTGATGATTATGCGGCTCTCCTCACTTTCAAGTACCTCCTTAGAGATACTTGAAAGTGAGGAGAGCAATTAATCTTCCATCCTTCCCTTATATTTCTACATCATAAAGATTAGACACCCAGTTAACCGCCTTTCCATACCTATAGTTATCAATGATTTTCTAAATTAGAAAAGCACTGGCACATAATTGTCCAAAAATGAGTTGGGCTAACCTTCCTTATGCAGCAACACAGCCAAAAATGCCTCCAAATATTGTTCGATAGTTAAATCCGCAGAAACGGGCGGCAGTTCTACGGTAATACACGGTAGGTTTCTTTCTTGGCACCATGTGCCGAATGAACCTGGGGTTTCGTAATCCACGTCTTCAACGAGCGGTAGGTTGAACTGTTTGCCTAGCCAAGAAGCGAGTTCCGATTGAGTTGGGTCGTCGACCATAGCGAGTGGTTCGTGGAAAGAGATGACGAACTTGGGTTGGCGCTGATCAATGAGGTTGATGAGTGACTGCACTTCAGGTTCGAGTTGTTCGGCTTGGCCTGTTTTCACTTTTACATCTCTGACTGGTGTGTGAGAACTCCAGCGGTAGACGGTGCCGTCTGCTGTCCAGTTTTGAGTAGGGAAGGCGCGGTTTAGATCGACCTGATTGGCGTTGGCGCGAGTACCTAACTGGTTGCCATCTGGGTTCATCGACAGAATCACATCGTGTCGTAAATTGGCGGCTGGCAAGCTTCTTAGCGCGCAAGATAATCCCGCGATAGATGCGGTTTCATCGCCGTGTGTGCCCGCTAAGATCAGCCCGCGAGATTCGCTTTCGATTTGCGCGGGGAAATAGAGCAAAGGTGCACCCAACACCGATTTTCCATATGACAGAGGCTTTATTGAAAACGCAGCTCTTTCCGTTCTTGGAATTAAACTCACCTTAATCTCCTGATTGATCAAGTACTATCAAGTATTCACTATTGGCTATATTAATCATTAACTAAGTCCATTAGATGACCCCCTTTAAATAAACCATAGCGTCAAAACTCGTCAACCGTCGCATTGTTAATTTTATTACTTGCTTCAAAGATAGGCTAGGAGAGCAAACAAACATGGATTTTAAAAAACATTCAACGGCTTTACTCATTTCATCTTTATTGACCCCTTTTATATCAGTAACTGCCGTCGCTGAAACCTTACCTGCCGGTGTTTCGCTGGCAAAAGACCAACATTTAGTTCGCGCGAACGATGCAGAAGCGGCGACGCTTGATCCTGCGAAAGCAGAAGGCCTGCCGGAAATGCACATTCTACGCGACCTATTTGAGGGTTTAGTGATTCAAGATCGCGATGGCAATATTACGCTAGGTGTCGCGGAATCTTGGGAAACCGAAGATAACCAGACCTTTGTATTCCACCTGCGTAAAGACGCGAAATGGTCGAATGGCGATCCGGTGACGGCCGATGATTTCGTGTATGCGATAAGACGCGCGGTCGACCCGAAACTCGCTTCGCCGAATGTGTGGTATCTCAAGCTTACTCAAATCAACAACATTGCTGACGTAGCAGAAGGTAAAAAGCCTGTTGAAGAGCTTGGTATTTCCGCTGTCGATAAACACACGGTGAAGTTCGAGCTTGATAGCAAAGTGCCATACTTTGTGGCGATGACGGGCCACACATCTATGATGCCCGTTCATAAGGCAACGCTAGAGAGCAGCGATAAGCCATGGAACGATCCTAAGCAGTTTGTGGGGAATGGAGCATTTGTTTTAGAAGAGTGGGTGGTGAATGAGCGTATTGAGCTAAAGAAAAGCCCGAAATATTGGAACAGTGCAAATACGCACTTAACCCAAGTGACTTACATTCCGTTCGAAAACCAAAACGCTTCGATTAACCGTTATGCGGTGGGTGAGGTGGATATTACGTCTGATGTACCGACACACATGGCGCAGCAGCTTAAAAGCAAATATCAAGATGCGTTTACCGCGGTGCCTCTGCTGTGTACTTATTACTACGCGTTCAATACCACGCGTCCTCCATTCGATGACGCGCGAGTGCGTAAAGCGGTGTCTTATTCGATGATGCGTGATGTGATCACCAATGGTGTCACTCAGGTGGGGAATCTACCCGCTTATACCTTTGCCCATGAGTACACAGCAGGTTTTGATGCCACTCAGCCTGAATACAGCACATGGACTCAAAAGGAGCGTGACCAAAAGGCAAAAGAACTGTTGAAAGATGCAGGCTACGATGCGGTTAATCCATTGGATTTCAAACTGCTCTACAACACCAGTGAATCGAATAAGTCGATTGCGGTGGCTATCGCTTCCATGCTGAAAGGCAACCTAGGCGCGCAAGTTGAGTTGGAAAACCAAGAGTGGAAATCTTACCTAGTATCACGTCGCCAAGGTGATTTTGATGTGATGCGGGCTTCTTGGTGTGGTGATTATAATGAAGCGTCGACATTCTTGAGCCTACTGCGTTCTGAATCTTCCGGTAACTTTGCGCGCTACAACAACGACAAATACGACACAGCAGTGGACAGCGCATTGGCCGCAACCAGCGAACAAGATCGCCAAGGTTTCTATGACCAAGCGGAACAGTTACTGGCTGAAGATATGCCTATCGCGCCAATTTATTACTACATGCAGGCTCGCCTAGTGCGACCAAGTGTTGGTGGCTTTGCGAAGAACAACGTGGAAGGGCGTATCTATTCTAAGGACCTCTACATCAAAGAATAGATAGGCTAAATGCGAGTTCAGGCCTAACGCATAGATATAAGAGATAGAAGAAAAGGGACGTTGATCATAAATATCTGATCAACGTCCCTTCGTCATTAATCTGTAACGGTAACCGCAAAAAACTGAAACCTGATTGAAGTATTTTTCACTTTTATTTCAATCAGGTGAAGCCATGTTACCCCCTCTACGCGCTCTTGTTGCGTTCGAAGCTGTTGCTCGTCTTGGTTCCATTGGCGCGGCTGCCCGAGAGCTTTGTGTCACGCAAGCGGCGGTTAGCCAACAGCTCAAAAGTTTAGAAACCTTCCTCGATACCACCTTGTTTGAACGCAGCTCTAAAGGCGTAAAGCTGACGTCAGCGGCTCAACATTATCAACCGATTGTGGCAGGTTCACTTGCTCACCTTAAATTGCAGACTCAGATCTTGTTCGGTGAAAAAGAAACCGACGTGTTGAGCCTGCGCGTAAACCACACCTTTTGTCATAACTGGCTGTTACCTCGCCTGCCATCCTTCTATAAGAAATACCCTTTTATCAGGCTCGATATTCAGCTGGTGGACTGGCCATCAACCAACCCTTGCCAGAATGTCGATATCGAACTGACTAACGGCAAGGTCGAAAGCGAAGACACCCATTGTGAGCGACTGTTTCAAGAACACTGGCAGTTGGTGTGCAGCCCTCAATTCAAATCTGAGCATCAAGAATTACTCAGCAAGCATGACTTTGCTGCTCTGCCGACGGTTCAGGTGAAAGGTTACCGAGAGAACTGGCTGCAATGGCTTGGCCACAACCAATTCGAGATGACATTACCTAAGGTTCTGCTCGAAGTGAGTAACTCTCTGCATGCCTTAGAAGCAGTTAAACATGGCATTGGAATGTTGCTAGTGCGTTCGCTCGCGGTGTCTGAACTACTCAAGAAAGAAGACCTGGTATTGGCAAGCGAATCCTCGATGCCTGCCGAATCTGCTCACTATTTGATTACTAAACACAGTCGTAGCGCCAAGGTGAATTTCTTCTGTGATTGGCTTTATCACCAGATGGAAGACGGTGAACTGGA
This sequence comes from Vibrio sp. ECSMB14106, assembly GCF_000972265.1. Lineage (NCBI taxonomy): Bacteria > Pseudomonadati > Pseudomonadota > Gammaproteobacteria > Vibrionales > Vibrionaceae > Vibrio > Vibrio sp. ECSMB14106. The sequence continues at coordinate 7,243 of NZ_LAUM01000028.1, forward strand.
GTAAAGATTTTCTTATGGATAGCCATAAAAAAAATGAAGGGCACTCTTACTAACCTGTCATAAAAAACACTTAGTTTAACCGCATACAAATAAGGACGAGGTCACCATGAGTGCTTTCTCACAACCAATGAAAAACCGCTTAAAGGTACTGTTATTTACCGCACCGTTGTTGGTGCCACTGTTTACTTTTTGGCTCGTACCATTTGGTTATTCAATTTATATCAGCTTCACCGATTGGGATTACATCTCGCCAGATTATTCGTTCATCGGTTTAGAAAATTACGAGTACATGGTTGAGGACTACGAGTTCATTCAAGCAGTACTCAACACGTTTTGGTTTTCGGTCGGTGTGGTGATTCCAACCATCATTCTTGGGCTTGTGTTTGCGATGTTGCTGCACAAAAACTTCAAGGGCAGCCAGTTCTATCGTGCGGTGATCTTCTCCCCTTGGATCACGCCAACGGTTGCGGTGTCGATTGTTTGGTCTTGGGTGTTCGAGACGAAGTCGGGCTTGGCAAACCACTTATTGGAGTCGGTTGGGTTTAGCGCGATTCCATGGTTAGAGAACGGAAACACAGCCCTGATTGCGGTGATTATCGTGACGGTTTGGCAGGCGATTGGGTGGACGATGCTGTTTTACATCAGTGCGCTCAACAAGATTCCTGAGTCTCTGTACGAAGCCTCTTTGATTGATGGGTGCAGCAGCTTAACGCGATTTTTGAAGATAACGCTACCACTGATTTCACCAACCACGTTCTTCTTGGTGGTAGTCAACATTATCACGGCAATGCAGGCGTTCGATCAGTTCCAGATCTTAACGCAGGGCGGTCCAGGCGGAGAGACTCGTACCTTGTTGTACTTGTTCTATCAACAAGCATTTGAGCGTTACGAAATGGGACCGGCAGCCGCAACATCCTTAGTGATATTCCTGATTACTGGATTGTTGGCACTTATTAATACCTACATCGGCAAGCGCTGGGTGTACTACTAGTCGATTTTTGAAAGGACAGAATTATGACCACGCAAGTATTGGATGCCAATCAAGTCTTAAATCAAAGAGCGGCTGAATCTAAAGTCACGGCCCAAACGAAAGCGACGAAATCAGAGGTTGCGTCAAAGAAAGCCTCAGTGGATCGCCGTTCGTTTATCGCACTGACTAAGCACCTGTTCTTGGCAACCTGCGGAACCATCATGGTATTCCCGTTCTTATGGATGCTGTCTGGTTCGCTGAAAAGCAACGATGAAATCTTTGCTAACCCGCTGGACTTGATTCCAGAGCAATTTCGCTGGGAAACCTTTGTCGAAACCTTTCACAGCGCGCCGTTTGGCTTGTACATCTTCAACAGTTTTAGCGTGGCTTTGTTCACTACCCTGTTGGTGATTGTGAATTCCGCGATGTTTGCATACGCGTTGACTCAGCTGAAGTTTCGCTCGAAGACGGTGCTCTATTTCATCGTGATGGGCTGTTACATGCTGCCGGGCGCAGTGACTTACATTCCGTCTTACATCACCTTGGCAAAACTGGGCTTGTTGGATTCACACATGGGACTAGTGGCGTCGAACGCGGCGTCGGTTTTCGGTGTGTTCTATCTACGCCAAGTGTTTATCAAGGTGCATCCGTCGCTGATTGAAGCGGCACGAATTGATGGTGCAGGTGAGCTCAAGATCTTATGGGCAATCATCTTACCGCAATGCCGAGCAGCAGTCGCAACACTGTTCCTCATCACTTTTATTACCAATTACAACAGCTACATGTGGCCTAGCTTGGTTATCACCACTCAGGATCTTAACCTGATTGCGACCGGGATTCGTCACTACTTTATTGCCGAAGGTAACTATGGGTTGAACTGGTCGCAAATCATGGCGGCGAGCACCATTGCAGTATTGCCTTTGTTAATTCTATTCGTCATTTGTCAAAAGACGATTCTTTCAGGTATCGCCGATAACGGCGTAAAAGAGTAAACGGAAATGAAATTAAAAACTCTCGCACTAGTGTGTGCTGGCGCAGCAAGCGCGTCTATGTTCTCTAGCAGTGTTCTTGCGGCAACCGAAGTTAACTTTTGGTATTCCGGTGGTACTAAGCCACAGCAAATGATGACTAAGCTCATCGAAGAGTTCAACGCGAGCCAAGATGAGTATGTGGTGAAGCCTGCGTTGCAAGGTAACTACACAGAAACCTACCAGAAGCTGCAAGCAGGCCTCGCATCTAAAACGGCACCTGAACTTGTGCTATTAGATTCAGGTCGTGCGGAAGCAATGCACGGACGTGGTTTGAGTCGTGACCTAACGGCTTTCATGGATGAAGAGTTTAACTTCTCTGATTTCATTGGTGCGTTTAAAGACCAAGTGACCGCAGACGATGGCACCATCATCGGCTTGCCTGCTTACGGTACAACTCAAGTGTTTTACTACAACAAGCAAGTATTGGCAGATAACGGCTTTACCGAGCAAGACTTAAACACATGGCAAGGTGTGGCAAAGGTCGCAGAGAAAGTCACACAGCGTGACGAGAAAGGCAACGTGACCTTCTACGGCTGGGAGCCGATGTGGGGCCAAGACAACATGATTGACGCGGCTTTCTCTAACGGCGCGCAGATCATCAGTGATGACGGTAAAACAGTGCTAATCGATTCAGCGGAATGGGTTGAGGTGTGGGACAGCTTCCGTAAGTGGATTCACGATGATCAAATCATGCGTATTCACTACGGTGGTCAAGGTTGGGAATACTGGTACAAAACCATTGATGACGTAATGAAAGACAACGCGCTTGGTTACACCGGTTCATCGGGTGACCAAGGTGACTTGGACTTCACTAAGCTTTCGGCAACCACACAGCCAGGTTGGGGCTCAAATCCTTCTGCGCCACAAGCGGGTGCGCTGGTTTACGTGATGCCAAAAGGCACAGACGAAGCGGCAGCAAAAGGTGCATTCGAATTCATTGAGTTCTACACCAACGCGAAAAACACGGCCGCATGGTCAATGTTTACGGGTTACATCCCAGTACGTAACAGCGTGTCTGAAGTACCAGAATACCAAGCGTTCACCAAAGATAACCCGCAAGCTCTGATCCCTTTGAAGCAAGCGAACACAGCGACCAAAGACTTCCTAGACCCTACCAACGGTAAGATTATGGATGCGCTGAAGGTAGCTGCGGATCAGATTCAAATTCAAAACGTGCCTGCTGACAAAGCGCTAAAACAAGCGGCTAAGAAAGCACAACGTGCACTAAACCGAGCGAATCGTTCTTAATCTGTAAAGTGGTTAAGACTATCTTTGCATGCATAAAGGCCCATCTATTCGGGTGGGCCTCTTTTTGACCCAGTCCTTCAATTAGGACGAATTTGGTGAAGACAATGACCCAATTTCAAGGTGAGCTGCAGTTTGGCAGAGTACGAATCCCCTTTGATGTGCCAGCAGGTTCTCACTGCGTAACCATTACCGGCACAACGGTGAAAAAAGGATTCTTGTACGCAGCAACCTACGATGCTAACCAAGCATTTCGTGGCAAGGTGCTGTTTGAAAAGGCGCACAAGTCACTTACGATTCAACCGAAAAATTCTGGTCTAGGCGCTATTGATGGTGCGATTCCATCAGGCGAGTGGTTCTTGGAACTTTACAACCTTGAAGGTGAGTTTCGCACCGAGCGTGCGATGCAGTATCAAGTCGATGTGCTTTGCTCTGATGAGTTAGTTAATCATTCTAATGAGCTAAATACTGACGGAATCGAGAGTGAGCTAGAACTGAACCCAACAGTCACAACGGATCACGATATCGAGTTTGATTACAGCCACATGTTGAGCTCTGATTCTCGCTGGTATCGTGGTGATTTACACGCCCACACTCAGCTTTCTGATGGTCACAATACCTTAGCTGCAGCGAAAGAGATTGTTGAATCACAAGGGCTCGATTTCTTCTTCTTCACCGAGCACAACATTTGTCAGCCTAAGTTGCCTGTATCAAACCAATGTTTGTTCTTGCCTGCTTTAGAAGTGACGACCGATCTCGGGCACTTCAATGTGCATGGCCCGGTTAAGTCTTTAGACCTAAGAGACGTTGAACACAGCAGCCAAGCGACGATGGAAGCGGGATTGAGCTTAGCTAAAAGTGGACACAGTTCCCTTGGCATTAATCACCCGATGATGAAGCCGTGGCATTGGCATTACGCTCAAGTGGATCTCAGCCAAGTGTCCACGTTTGAAGTGTGTTGTGACCCAACTTGGTCGACCTCACCGAAAGCGACCGAAGAGGCGTTATTGGTTCTCAATGAAATGTGGAATTGTGGCCAGCGTATTACGGCGATTGGCGGCAGTGATTCGCACCTTGAGCCTCATGAACGTAATCCTAAATCGGATGAGCCTTCTATTTACGGCGACCCATCGACCTTCGTTTACAGCCATGGCTTAAGTGGTGAAGGAATTTTGTCGGGTCTGCGCAATGGACAGGTGTATTTAGAGCGCCGCTGTGGTTTGAAGTTTGATATCAATTTGGGTGACTTGTTGCCGGGTAATGATTCTCAAGGGCAGGCACTTAGTTATCGTGTTGCAGTTGCTGATTCAGAAAACCCTTACTACGCGGAGTGCGTGGTGGATGGCGAGATTGTAGATCGAATCGCTTTGAGTGATGAGCTGCAAAGTATCCATATTGATGAGGGCTACCGTTGGTGCCGAGTCGATATTCGTCGCGGAGCGCTTTCTTCAGCACTAATGAACAGTACTCAACCTTCATCTAACGAGCATGAATTTGAAGGCTGCATCAATGCCGTATTCGACGGCAAACAACCAGAATTTAACCAACCCCTAGTGCGTACTTGGGGAGAACTAATGGAGCGAATGAGCCGTGATGAAGTTTAAGGCGATGTTATTTGATAAAGACGGCACATTGTTAGAGTTCCACAAGATGTGGCTTAACGTTTCTCGTGGTGCTTGTGAGCGTGTGAGATCTTACAGTGACCAGCATCAAGGTAATCAAACTGTCACAGCAGCTGAGTTACTCTTGGCCATCGGGGTTGAAGGTGATGTGGTTGATAACTATGGGCTATTAGCCTCAAACCCAGTGGAAGATACCGCCGCAGCGTGGTTCAACATGCTGCAACCGAATGTCTCGCTCGCTGAGTTTACTAAGGTGACCAAAGCGGCGTTCAATGACGAAGTTGAAGATAATCCAAGCTGGATTGAAGCTCTGCCGGGTGTGACTGAAAAGCTCGGCCTGTTCAAGCAGCAAGGCATGATTTTAGGCATCGCGACCGCAGATACCAAAGACTCAACGATTTATACGTTAGAGCAATCAGGTTTGAGCGAGATGTTCGATTATGTCGGTTATTCCGATGGCGATATCGAACCTAAGCCAGCGCCCGCATTACTTAACGCATTCTGTGAAAAATGCGGCATTGAGCCACACGAAGTGATCATGTTTGGTGACACGGTTTCGGATATGGAATTTGGCCGTAATGCAGGCGCAAGCAATGTTGGCGTGCTGACAGGTACGGCACAACACAGCGAATTAGAGCCAGTAGCGGATCTGGTTATCGCATCGGTTGCCCATTTTGAGCTCAATCAACTGCAAGAACGTGGCTAAAACGTTTAACGACAGATTCTAAAGATAGTATTTAACGAATTGATTTAAGGACAGGTTATGGCTGAAGTCACACTGAGAGGGGTAGAAAAAACCTACCCAAATGGTTTTAAGGCCGTGCATGGTGTCGATCTTAATATTCGCGAAGGCGAGTTTATGGTGTTTGTTGGGCCGTCTGGCTGCGCAAAATCCACGACACTTCGTATGATTGCAGGCCTTGAAGATATCTCAGAAGGCGATGTCTACATTGGCGATAAGCGTGTAAATGAGCTGCCACCCAAAGATCGCGGCATCTCAATGGTGTTTCAGAACTACGCGCTTTATCCGCACATGTCGGTGTACGACAACATGGCTTTTGGTCTGAAACAACAGAAGCTGCCAAAGCACGAAATCAATGAGCGTATTGAAGATGCAGCCAAAACTCTGGATATCGAACATCTGCTAAATAATAAGCCAGGTGAAATGTCCGGTGGTCAAAGGCAGCGCGTGGCGCTTGGTCGTGCGATGGTTCGTAAGCCAGATGTGTTCTTGTTTGATGAGCCCTTGTCTAACTTGGATGCAAAGTTGCGTGTTTCAACACGAGTCAGCATTGCGCAGCTGCATAACAATCTGAAGCAAGAAGGGCAGAACGCCACCATGATCTACGTGACACACGATCAGGTGGAAGCCATGACCCTTGGCGATCGCATCTGTGTGTTGAATCAAGGTGAGATCATGCAGGTCGATACGCCAATGAATCTTTATCAGTACCCAGCTAATAAGTTTGTTGCAGGCTTTATTGGTTCGCCAGCGATGAACCTTATCAAGGTCAGAGTAGACGAGATCGACGGCGTAATGAATATAGTATCAGAAAGTGGCGCACGTTGGACGCTACCACAAGACAAGCAAGCGATCGCTCGAGAGAAACTCGGTGAGTGGTTGTGGTTTGGCGTTCGTCCTGAGCACATTCAGCTGGCCAATCACGATGCGCCGTTGTCGGAGGTGAATACCCAAACGCACAAGCTTGACGTGGTCGAGTCTATGGGTAACGAGCTGTATCTCTACTTCAAACTCGGCGCAGACAAGCTGGTGGCACGTGTACCTTTCGATGCAGACCGAATTGCAAACAGCGGCGAAGAGACGGTACTCCACTTTAATACGCTACAGTGTCACTTGTTTGATTTGGAAACCGAAGAGACGCTTGTCCCTCAAGGTTGATCAAACTGACGTTACAGAGCTAAAGTTTGTGACCAATTCGTCTAGATAAACAAATCCCCATTCGCTGACAAAACGAATGGGGATTTTAGTTACTAGGGGGTAGTAATTTTATCTTCTAACTTGTTTCAGGTTTTAGATAGCCACCATAGTCGCGGCTTTCTTCATCGCTTCTTTGGTTGAGCATTCAATCACGTTCGCGTTAGCAAAGCGGTGAGCGTCTTTCACTTGAATATCGTGAGCTAAGATAACCAGTCTTGCGTTCGCCACATCTAGGTCGGTGATGCGGTTCTGAATACCGTTTTGACCTTGAGTTTCTACCTTAATCTTTAGGCCTGCTGCTAAGCCTGCTTTTTCCAGTGCTTTCGCTGCCATGAAGGTGTGTGCAACACCAGAAGGGCAACATGTAACTGCTACGATGTCGTACTCGCCTTCGCCTGCTACAGGAGCGGCTTGAGCTTGTACTGGTGCTTCAATCATATCTTCTTCTGTTTCTACCGCTACAGGTTTCCAGAAGCCTACGATAACGGCTGTGGTTAGCGAGCCAAGCGCAATACCGACGACGTACATTGGAATGTTGCTTGATACTGGCGCAGTGATTAGGCCGCCCCACGGAGCGTGCAGTAGAACGTCTGTCATGAAGCCGAATACACAGCCCACGATACCACCGGCAACGATTGAAGGAAGTACGCGCATTGGGTCATTTGCTGCGAACGGGATAGCACCTTCAGAGATACCGATAGAACCCATGATTGCTGCCGCTTTACCTGCTTCTTGCTCTTGTTTAGAGAACTTGTTTTTGAATAGGAAAGTCGCCAGAGCCATACCTAGAGGTGGAGTACAAATCGCGATGCCAACGCCGCCCATTAGCCAAGGTTGGGTGTCTACTTGAGTTTGAGCGAATAGGGTTGCCACTTTGTTGATAGGGCCGCCCATATCGAACGCTGTCATACCACCAAGGATTGTGCCCAGAACCATCTTAGATGCCCCCGCCATTGACGCTAGGAACTCGTTCATTGAAGCCATGAACAGTTTGATTGGCTCACCGATGCCCCACAGTACGATACCTGCAGAGATTAACGTACCTAGAAGTGGGTAGATGAAGTAAGCACCTAGCGCCGTCATGTTCGCAGAAAGCGGGATCTTCTTAAGTTGGAACACCACGCCACCGGCGATAAAGCCTGCCACGATACAACCAAGGAAACCGCCGCCCATGTCAGCCATGATGCCAGAAGAGATCATCGCAGGTGCTAGTGCTGGTTTATCTGCAATGGAGTAACCAATAAAGCCGCCAAGAATGATTGGGAAAAGAACAAGGCCTTTGATACCGATATTAGAGATGTCTGCCAGCAAACCATCTGCTGGTACTGCACCTTTGCCTGATGCCATGACCGCTAAGGCCAACAGAACACCACCGGCTACGATGAAAGGCAGCATGTGTGAGGTTCCGAAAAGCAGGTGGCCTTTCATGGTACTAAGGATTTTTTTAAAGTCGCTACTACTATTTTTATTATTGGTATTCGTAGCTTGAGTTGTTAGGGTGCTCATGATTTTCTACGCCTTATGAATTAATTAAAATATTAAGGATTTGATGTTCGTCTTTTGTGTTATGGATATCTTGAATAAATTCGTCGCTGAATTTTCCAAATAGTTCTTGTAGTACATAAATATGATGGTCTGCACCGTTATCGGGTGAGGCAATCATAAAAAACACGGTTGGGTTGATGCCGTCTTCATCGCCATACTCAATGCCTTCACGCTTAATACCGACAGCGATTGCTGGCTCAGTTACCGCCTTGCTTTTTGAGTGTGGGTAAGCGATGCCGTCCATTGAGGTAATGCTTTGAGATTCACGAATTTCGATGTCTGCCAAGAAGGCTTCTTTATTACTGATTCGGTTGTTCTCAAATAACATGCCTGCCAATTCTTCAAACAGTTCTTTTTTATTATTCGCTTGAAGGTTGTTATTAATTAAGTTGACGTTAGTTAGCTGTGTGATCATTTATTAACTCATTCACTATTGAAGTTCTTGAATTAAAATTAATGGATTAACCCGATTCGCGAAATAGCAAATAAAAGCCCTTCACTGTACATTTGTACCAAGCAAAATTAAGTGTGATTTGCATCATTCATCCAGTGTGAGATGAGTCATATTTGATGGTGTACTTCGGTGTTGAAATAACTTTCTGTAGGAAGAAAAATGCCCCGCAAAGCAGGGCATGATCAGTGTTTGTATCTACTAGGGAGAGCTAGATTTACTCGATAGAGCTAGCTGTAAGCGCGAGCTACGCGTCCAACGCAATCGAGTTTGTAGCTCTCTGCGTAAGCCGGAATGAAAACCGATTGGCCTTTCTCTATCACACAGGTTTCGCCGCACTTGTGAGTAAGCAACATGGATTCGTCGAGAGGTAGTAGGATCTCGGCACCTTCGGTAGTGATCTGTCGCTGATGTGAGTTTTGCACGATAGAGAACTTAAAATCCTCGACTGGAATTTGATATTCCATCACATCACCTTGCTCTATCGGGCTGAGCAGTAATCTATCCGCAGGCTTTTCATTGAATTGAGTACAAGAGACTAATTCATTGATATCCATGTACTTAGGCGTCAACCCTGCGCGGAGTACGTTGTCAGAGTTCGCCATTATCTCTAATCCAGTTCCTTTGATGTAGGCGTGGGGCGTTTCTGCATCCAGATACATGGCTTGCCCCGGCTTTAGGGTGATCACGTTCAATAGCAGTGGAGCGAACAACCCGACATCACCCGGGTACTGCTCTTCCAGTTCTGAAATCAACTGGAACACAGGTGTATCTGAAAGCTTCGCCTTCACCAGCAACATGGTCAGCGCCATGCCTTTCTGTTCACCTTGCAAAGACAATAAGCTCGCAAAGAAACTCGCTAATCCATTAGGCGTTTGGTCGCCCGCTAGGTCATTGACCATCGAATGCAGTTCGGGAATATCAAGGTAATGGAAGTGCTCAAGAATCTCGTTGATCGACCTAAAGCCATTCATCGCGGTGTAGTCGGTTAGGGCATACACCAGTTCTGGCTTGTGGTTGGGATCCTTGTAGTTACGGTTGCCAGCTGTCATCGGAATGCCTTGCTGTTCTTCTAGAGCATATCCAGATTCGGCTTGCTGCTTGTTCGGGTGAACTTGAACCGAGAGCGCTTTCTCGGCAGCTAACACCTTAAATAGATACGGAAGTTCACCAAAACGGCTCGCGACTTTCTCGCTTAGGAACAGGTTTAGATTCTTGGAAATAAGGTTCGACAACGTGGTTTGTTGACCATTGTCAGTGACCATCGAACAACCATTCGGGTGAGCCCCCATCCAGATCTCCGCTTGTGGCTCACCAGATTGGTTATCAATACCAAACAGTTGGCTAAACGAAGAAGGGCTACCCCATGCGTAGTTTTGAATTACGTTGGTCATAGGGTAGAAAAAGCGTTGTACGAACGAGTCGTTCGCTAAAGAAAAATCAGACATCGAAATCACCATGAAGGGAAACATGGCCCGAGCTCTATTCGTTCCTACAAAGGACAGTAGAAGGGCTCAAGCCATTGGAGTTGAAATGGCTTAAGCCGCTGCTGTTGTTAGCTTGGCTTTGCGTAGATTTTTAAGCGCGATACAGGTAACCGCCGTCACGCCCGCACCTGAAGCCATACACAGCAGTGCCAGCATTGGGTAGTTCATAGCGCCTAATAGAGCGACAACTGGACCGCCGTGGGCAACGCTGTTGGTGATACCAAATGAGAACGCCATTACCGCAGCAGTCATTGAGCCAAGTACGTTGGCAGGGATAACCGACATCGGGTCTTGGGCCGCGAAAGGAATCGCGCCCTCAGAGATACCCACTAAGCCCATCGCGCCTGCTGCTTTGCCCGCTTCAATTTCAGAAGATTCAAACAGGTTGAACTTGCGGCCAAGTCTGGTCGCGATAGCCATGCCTAGTGGAGCCACAGGAATTGCACACGCCATCGCACCCATGAACTGAGTTTGACCGCTGGCAATCATGCCGACCGAGAATAGGAACGCCACCTTGTTGAACGGGCCGCCCATATCGAAACCGGCCATACCACCAAGGACAATGCCAAGCAAAACCACGTTGCCTGTACTCATGCTGGTAAGCAGTGCAGTAAGAGCATCCATCAGCCCAGCGATAGGTGCGCCGATAACAAAAATGAACAGGCCTGCGATGAATAGAGAACCAGTGATCGGAGCGATCATGATAGGCACAAGCGGTTGAACGAATTTGTGGTAGTTAAACGAAGTAATCCATTTTACGAAGTAACCCACCAATAGACCGGCGATGATTGCGCCAATGAAGCCAGTGCCAGCGTCAGCGCCATAGAAAGAACCGTTGTTGGCAATCCAACCGCCAATCAAGCCAGGGGTTAGAGCAGGGCGGTCTGCAATCGCGTAAGCAATGTAGCCAGCCAAGATTGGGATCATCAGCGTGAACGCAACCACACCGACTTCTAGAATTTGGTTCCACATGCTGCCAGCAGGAATCGCCATGCCAGATTCACTCGGCTCACCACCAATCGCTAGTGCAAGTGCTATCAAAAGGCCGCCAGTGACTACGAATGGGATCATGTGAGATACGCCATTCATCAAGTAACGATAAAGGTCTGAACGTGCTTGCGAGGCTTTCTCAGCAACAGATTGGTTGGTAGGTGCTTGTTCTGCTTGATAGCTTGACGCGTTGAGTGCTTGCTTAATCAAGCCTTGCGCGTCTTTGATTGGTGCTTTTACGTTGGTGCAGATAACGCGTTTTCCGGCAAAGCGAGCCATGTCGACCTGTTTGTCACAAGCCACCACAATCGCGTCTGCGCGTTCGATCTCTTCTTGAGTCGGGCTGTTCTTTACACCAATAGAACCGTTGGTTTCGACCTTGATGTCGTAACCAAGAGCCGCCGCGCCTTTCTCTAGCGCTTCGGCGGCTAAATAAGTGTGTGCAACGCCAGCTGGGCAGCCTGTCACACCAATGATGAAGCCTTGTTTCTCAACGTTGTTTTCCGTTTCTGAAGGTTCAGGTTTGGTAAGCAGTAGTTCCAATGCGGCTTGTTGAGATTCAGCATTCATGAAGCTTTCGATAAAGCCTTCTTCAATCAGTTTTGAAGAAAGTTCTGCCAGTACTTCGATGTGGTGATTATCGCCGCCATCGGGAGAGGCAATCATAAAAAACAGTTTTGAAGGCTGACCGTCATCGGCGCCGTACTCGATCCCTTCTTTGTGGACACCGATAACAACCGCGGGTTTAATCACCGCAGTGCTTTTTGCGTGTGGCAGAGCAATACCTTCTTCAAATCCGGTATTACCTTGTTCTTCACGAGCCTTAATGTCGGCAAGAAACTGTGCTTTGTCTGAGATTCTGTCTTGTGCGTAAAGCACGTCTATCAGCTCTTTAAATACGTCTTCTTTTGAATTAGCGCTTAGCGAAAGCTTAATCAAATCTTGATTGATCAATGTCGTGATCATAATGAACCCCTACTCTTTTTTATTTTGTTAGGGGTATTCTGAAATTGATTACTTGCCTTCTGTAGTGAAGAAAAAACGCATTTACTGGATGATTGTTGCCTTATAAATGGAGTGTGATTTTGATCGGTTAGTGGCGTGTTTTCCGGCCTCTATTGACATTGGTTGAGTCTACTTGAGGCTTTTATTTGCAAGGGGTTCGGCGTGTAGAGTTATCGGGGGAACAATGTGCCATATCAGACTTTCGACTGGAGATTTATTCCCGCTACTGGATTTTTGTAACTTAGATCTCAAATTGTGATTTTGCTCAATAGCGCTATGTTTCACTAAGGAGTATATCTATTGCCGTAGCGTTATTGCTGCTTTTAAGAGTTCGAAACAATGATATTTCATGACCTAATCTCGTCGGTATTAAATGAGCGAGAACCGTTTCATAACATCTGGTTTGCGGGAGATTTCCACACACCTTCCGCTTGTAGCTATCAGGTGAACTTTCCACGTTTAGAGTTGGTGTTAGACGGAGAGTATGTCAATGAAATGGAGAGTCATGATCGCAAGATCACTAACGTTATTGCCAAAGCCGGAGACGCGATTTTCATCCCACCCAACTGCTGGAACAAGCCGAACTGGGATACTGACTGCTCGGTGCTGAGCATGTTGTTTGGTCGTCGCCAGCTTGGTTTAAGCTTGGTGAGTAAGCGCAAAGGGGAAGAGAGCTTTTACGATATCCAAAAGCACAGTATTCAGACTCGCTCTGGGTTTGCTATTGATAACATCTTGGAGGCGCTAAGTTCGTTAGCGAGAGAGAGTAACAAGCAGCCGATGGACGAGTTATTGCTGCAAGCTCTACTGCAATACAGTAAAACCATGCTGGAAGCGCCCGTAGAAAAATCTCATAGCCGAGTACAGGATGTGTATCAGGGGATTTGTATCTACATTCAAGAGAACTTCCACCGTCAAATCACCCGAGACAGCATTGCCTCGCGCTTTAGCATTTCATCGAACCACTTGTCGCGAATGTTCCGCCAACAAGGCCACATGACGCTAGCAGAGTACATTACCCGTGTGCGGGTCGACCGCGCCAAGTTCATGCTCAAGAAGTACAACTTCAAGCTCAATGAAGTGGCACTACGTTGTGGCTTTAAGGATGTGAACTACTTCTGTCGCGTGTTTAAGAATCGCACCGGTAGAACGCCGACTGAATATCGAGGAGCCATCTAGAACTAACGAGCTGGTAATCAAATCAGGCGTGACGAGATGTACATCAGCAGAGCTTGCAGGTCGACACTGCTTCGGGTCTTTTGCAGACGTTCATTGACCTGATTGTGAAGGAGGTTTCTAGTTAGGTTGGTCGCCGCCACAATGTACTCACGCTGTGGCTTGGTTGGCAGAACAAGAGCAATGGCGACATGCACTTCGCCGATACGTGACGCCCAATCAATCGGGTCATCATTGACAATAACGGCAATCGAGAGATCTTGAGTCGATTCAAACATCACATGAGGCAGTGCGATGCCCGGTGACACGCAGGTCGAAGAGCGCTCTTCTCGCTTAATAAACGCCAGAATCAGCTCATCTGGATCTTCTGGATAAACGAGGTGAGCGAGCCCTTTCAAGCACTCAAATTTGGTTAGCTGAGTTTGTGCCTTGGCATGGTGCCATTTGATGTCACACGGTGGACATATCTGCGGCATGCGTTGGACTAAATCTTTAGAGAACTCATGGTTTACTTGCGAGCCAACCATGGCGTAATGCTCGGCAATTAAGTCTTTGAGAACAAAACACGCTAACTCTGCATCAATACCGACCGCGGTGATCTGACACAAATCACCACGAAGTAAACCCACTTGCAACATCGCGACGGATTTGGATAGATCGGCGGTTCGGTTTTGAGTGATGTTGATAATGCGGATGTTGCTTTTGAACTTCTTCGCTAAGCGAGTAAGCGGCTGCGCGACATGTGAGTTCGCAGCAGGATCGTCAACGAAGAAGGTGATCTGGTATTCGTTCATGAAAGGATCAAGCCCGACAGTGCTTGATAAAGACTTTATCCACACTCAACAACAATTCTTCCATAGGAATGAATACGGTTTTAGCAGGGTCGAATCGGTTTGGTTGTTCGATGTCGATATCTGAGACGATCAACACTTTGTCCGCGAGGGTAATATCTTGGGCTGTTAGTAAATTTTCAATACCCATAGCACCTTGCGTTTCAACCTTGATTGAAACGTTGAACTTAGGGGCTGTTTTATTTAGTGCATCAGCTGCCATGTATGTATGAGCAATGCCTGTAGGGCACGCAGTTACCGCTATAATTCTCATTATTATTCTCGGTGTACTTAGATCGACAGTTTACTTGGATCGATAGGGCTATCTGAATCTGTGAATTTTATGGATTCCCGTTTTTAATTCAAAGGTGGACGTCACACTCTAGATTCTTGGTTACAATAATCTAGTTAATGCACCTTTCGTCCTATATATTGAATGCCTTCACACCGTTAATCTTTTCATCTTATTAACCTTATCACTTACGTAATTACTTCAGTCTGAAATCAGGCGAGGCAGAGCAGCATATGGATATCACCAACATTATCGAGCCCGAGATCATCTGCTTAGATTTACAAGCAGACTCAAAACAGGCGGTATTTGAAGAGCTTGTTGAACTGCTTGACCGTGCCGGTAAGCTCTCCAATAAACGTGAATTCCTTGATGATATCTGGAAGCGTGAAGCTATCGGCAATACTGGCTTTGACGATGGTATCGCCATTCCACACGCGAAAAGTACTGCCGTAGCTAAACCTGCTGTGGCGGTAGGTATCAGCCGCTCTGGTATCGATTATGGCGCAGACGGCGGCGAACTGTCGGATGTGTTCTTTATGCTCGCTTCCCCAGACAACAACGACGACCACCATATTGAGGTGCTGGCTCAGATTTCGACCAGACTTATCGAAGATGGCTTTGTTACAAAATTAAAGGCGGTGGAGTCGGTCGAGGAAGCTCAAGAGCTGTTTCTCGAAGCCAATTCTGAACCTTTCGATAGTTACGCCTCTAGCCATCATGAAGTGTATGTCGAGCCACTCAGCCCTTGGGCACAATCTCTTAATCGCCTCAAAGAACACTTGTTATACGGTACCTCACACATGATTCCTTTCGTAGTTTCAGGTGGTGTACTTTTGTCTTTGTCGGTGATGATGTCTGGTCATGGCGCGGTTCCTGAAAGCGGTGTTCTGGCTGACATCGCACAGATGGGCATTGCGGGGTTAACCCTGTTTACTGCGGTACTCGGTGGTTACATCGCGTATTCAATGGCCGACAAACCGGGTTTAGCGCCCGGAATGATTGGTTCTTGGGTCGCGGTCAATCAATACAATACCGGATTCCTCGGCGCGATCGTGGTCGGCTTCTTCGCAGGCTTTGTGGTTAATCTACTCAAGAAGATCAAACTGCCAGACAGCATGATCTCGTTAAGCTCGATCTTCATCTATCCATTAGTCGGCACCTTTGTAACGTGTGGTGCGGTGATGTGGGTGATTGGGTCACCGATAGCTCAAGTGATGCTAGAGATGAATCAAATGCTCACGGGCATGGCAGGCTCAGGAAAAGTGGTGTTGGGCAGTATTTTAGGTGCGATGACGGCCTTTGATATGGGCGGTCCAATCAATAAAGTAGCAACGCTGTTTGCCCAAACTCAGGTGAATACTCAACCATGGTTGATGGGCGGTGTCGGGATTGCGATTTGTACGCCACCGCTAGGCATGGCTCTGGCGACTTTCTTATCGCCAAAGAAATTCAAAAGAGACGAACGTGAAGCGGGCAAAGCTGCGGGTATCATGGGAATGATCGGCATCAGTGAAGGCGCGATTCCTTTTGCTGCCGCCGATCCTGCGCGCGTTCTGCCTGCGGTTGTTGCTGGTGGCATTGTCGGTAACGTGGTCGGCTTTATGTTCCATGTAGTGAACCATGCACCATGGGGCGGATGGATAGTGTTGCCAGTGGTTGATGGCAAGATTGGCTATATCGTCGGGACACTAGCGGGGGCTCTAACAACAGCTCTGATTGTGATTCTTCTGAAGAAGAACGTGGTCGAAGGCGAAGTGAATTCTAATCAGTTTACCGGTGGTTCGGTAACGGAAGAAGGGCAAGCGGATGTATTGGCGATCACTTCTTGTCCATCTGGTGTTGCCCACACTTTCTTGGCTGCGAAGTCCTTAGAAAAGGCGGCGTATCATCTTGGAGTTCGGATTAAAGTCGAAACACAAGGTGCCAACGGGATAGGCAATCGAATTACCCAAAAAGACATTGAAAGGGCGAGGTTGGTGATCTTTGCTCACGATGTGGCGATTAAAGAGGTTGAACGCTTTGCGAACGTGAAAACGCTAGATGTCAGCACCAAAGAGGCGATGCTTAATGCTCAGGCGTTGATCATGAGAAAGGTGTAACTCTTTAAACCGCAAAGTTTATCATCTATAAAGTTAACTAGTTCAAAACTAAAAAGACTCCGCTCATGCCGATTAAGGTGAAAGTGGAGTCTTTTTGTATTGTGCCCAATCTATCAGGTCAGACACTAAAAAGGGTGGTACTTAAATACGTCTTCAACCATTGAGTTGAGTAAATCGATATCGTCACAAGTTTTGGCGTAGGTACGCAGGCCTGCGATTTGAACCTGAACATGACGAGCAAGTTGAGTCGGCTCGCGCTCTTTGCTGATCTCACCCAATTCTTGTGATTCTGCAATCAGCTTGGCGAACTCGCCTTCCATTATCTTAAGTGACTTCTTCGCTTCTGCTAACAATTCTGTGTGTTCATCAGTCAGTTCTGCGACCGTTTTAGCCAGCATACACATGCCGTTTGGCGCGCTCTGTTTCGATTCGACAACGGCGCGTTTTACGAAGTTTTCCAGCGCTTTGATAGGCGATTCGTTTTCACCGCGGAAGCGGTTCAGATTAAGAATGCCAAGTTCGGTATAGCGAGCAAGCGTCTCTTTAAACAAACCTTCTTTGCTGCCGAACGTCGCGTAGATGCTGCCCGGGCGCATATCAATCACGTCTTGCAGGTTACGCATAGAAGTCGCATGAAAGCCCTTTTCCCAATACAGGTTCGTTGCTTTATCTACTACGTCTTGTCTATCGAACTTAGCGGTCTTAGCCATAACATCTACTTCATTAATCTGAACATATGTTCAATATTTTATGCTGAACGCCCGTTCTAGTAAAGGTGTGTTTGGCTGCTTTGCACAGGCTTAGGACATCAAAGAGTTAATAATAATCCGGATCATCAGGAAATCATCTTAATCATCAATAACTTCTACGGTCTTGTGCTGAGCGCCGTAGTAGGTACCTTCATCGATGGTGTACATCAATGTTGCGTCGCACTCTGGACAATCGAATTCCTCATTGGGCTCAATGGCCGCTTCTTCTACCCATTCCCAACCGATATGTTCTCGCAAGCGGGACAATCCATACAATATCTCTCAGTTGTTGTCGCATATTTATTGCGAATCTCTACTTTAATAATTCGGCATTATACATATTTAGTTAACGAGGAATAGACAGTTAATCAGCGCAGAATAGGGAGTTGGTTAGTTGTGAATCAATCGCTGGTGAGCGTTGAATTTATAGTTAGTTCTGAATATATCGTTTTCTCTGAGCACATAATTGGTGCAGACCTACCCCTTTTGGGTGGTAAAAATGTGTCAGTTTTCAGTCGATTGCGTCAATAAAATGTTGTCGCACGTGTTTTTGGTATCGTTAGGTCGCTTAGCTAATAGTTTTATCGGTAAATCAATGAATTTTGTAAGGTTAAATGTTACCTTCATCGCATCGCGATCTGTGTGGCACGGTAATTGATGCATATTGATCAAGTTGAATAATTATACAGTCACAATTGAGGCGCATCTTATTAAGGATGTGCGTGTTAGATGACTGAAAAGATTTGTTAGCTGCTAGGAAATAAAAATGAAATTAACCGATATGTCTTTTAAGCAAAAAATCATCGCCTTGCTTATTTTACCGATCTTAGGGTTTCTCTGGCTCAGTGTTTCAGCGATATCCAAGGGCGTGGAAACCAAGACTGAAATGTCTTCATTAAACCAACTGACACGTCTTTCGGTTGTGTACAGTGAGTTAGTGCATGAGTTACAAAAAGAGCGAGGCATGACCGCTGGCTTTATTGGTTCTCAAGGAACCAAGTTTGTCAGTGAATTAGCCTCGCAGAGAACCAATGCCGACAACCGACGCAACCAAAGAAACGATTACTGGCAGTCTGCTAGCATCGAACTGCCACAGATCAACCGTTTGAATACAGAGATCAGCCAAAGCCTTAATCAACTTTCTTCTATTCGAAATCGAGTGGATTCTCAATCGATTCCGCTGTCTGAGGCTTTGGGTTACTACACCCAACTGAATGCAAAGCTGCTGAGCGTATCGGCGTTAATTGCTGAGCTTAGCTCTGATGCTGCCATCACCACTGAAACCATCGCTTACTACAACTTTTTACAAGGTAAAGAGCGAGCGGGTATCGAGCGTGCTGTCCTAAATAATACCTTCTCTAAAAATGAATTTGGCCCAGGCATGTTGGTTAAATTCATCTCTTTGGTGACTGAGCAAAATACGTACTTCTCAAACTTTGAGGTATTGAGTAACCCAGCTAACGTTCGTTTCTTTGAACAGCAATTGAATGATCGTTCGGTGGCAGAAGTAGAAAAGCTTCGTGGTTTGGCTGAATCTAAGATGAGCGGTTTTGATGTTGATCCTGTGTATTGGTTCGCACAATCAACGGCACGTATTGTTCAGCTAAAGAAAACAGAAAACCACTTAGCAGAGTCACTTATCGCACTGACAGAGAAAAAAATGTCAGAGGCGCAGTCTGCGATGATGATGAGTATTGGTCTGTTTGCTTTGATAACCTTGTTCGCGACCTTCGTGAGCTATAAGACGATCAGCGACCTGACGATGAGAGTAAAAGATCTTACAGTGATGTTGTCTAAGGTTCGTAATGACAACGACTTAACAGTTCGTGCTAAGTTCGTTGGTAACAGCGAGCTTGGACAGATCTCTTCGGCACTTAACGAAACGCTAGAGAAGTTTTCGAATGTCATCGATAACTTGTATCAATCGAGTTTGACCTTGGCTTCAGCTGCTGAAGAAACCTCACAAACCTGTCACTACAACTCGAATACGTTGGTTCAACAACAAGACCAAATTGGCTTGGTTGCGACGGCGACAGAAGAGTTATCAGCAACGGTAAATGAGGTGGCGGCTAAAACTCAGCAGACAGCAAGTTCCGCTAAACTGGTCGATGAGCAGTCTCAAGAAGGTTTGAGTACGGTTCAAAACTCTTACCACTCTATCGAAAAACTGGCATCTGAAATTAATGATCTAGCGGAAAAGATCACGCACTTACATGAGAGCAGTAATAACATCAACAGTGTGATTGATGTGATTAAGTCGGTCGCTGAACAGACTAACTTGTTAGCATTGAACGCGGCAATTGAAGCGGCAAGAGCGGGTGAGCAAGGTCGTGGATTTGCGGTCGTAGCCGATGAAGTTCGTACACTGGCGCAGCGCACCCAGCAATCTACAGCTGAAATTGAAGGCTTTATCAGCTCTCTACAATCAGACGTGCAAACCGCGTTTAATGTTATTGATAACAGCCAGAAGATGTCGTCTAAAGCGGTTGAGGATTCAAAAGAGGTGGAGCACACCTTACAAGGAATCTCAGCATCGGTAAGCGAGATCTTTAGCATGACTGAGCAGATCGCAACCGCGACCGAAGAGCAAGCGGTCGTGACTCAAGACATCGCGCAAAACGTGATGGCAGTAGAGCAGAAGTCGACAGAGTCGACCACTGGTGCAACACAAATTGCAGCGACAGCCAAAGAACAAGCTGAACTGGCAGCTTCACTGAAAGATATCGCGAGTACTTTTAAGAGCTAAGAGAAGAGCTAAAGTTAAAGTTGAGAGTTATATAACGAAATGTCCCGCCTAGTGCGGGACATTTTTTTAGCGGGGTACTTTTTCTTTTTTTGTGGGGGGATGAAGCGGCTAAAGCGCTTGACCTTACTTACTTGCAGTACATTGTGATGATGGTGCTGTGGGAAGAAAAAGAGATAAATGTCAAAGCCCTAGGCGCAAAAACGCATTTGGATTCAGGTACGTTGACGCCTTTACTCAAGCGCTTGGAAACGAAAGGTTACGTGCTTAGAACTCGCAGTGCTGAAGATGAACGAGTTCGAGTTATTACACTGACGCCTGCAGGGCTAGAGCTCAAAGAGCAAGCGCAGACCGTGCCAGTTGAAATGCTGTGTCTTTCTAAGATGAATGAAGATGAGCTTAAATCGCTAAAAGCACAGTGTGAGCAATTGCTTGGTAATTTGACCAAGTAAGTACTTTTAGTTTTTGGCCATGGTAATCAGAACATAAAAGCCCGTTAGTCCTACTGTTAATTAGTTGCGATTGCTAATTCAAGTAAGACTAACGGGCTTTTTGTATCTGCTGTCATTTTTGATGCTAGTCTTCGCTTACGAACACATACATATCACCACGACAGCGGTTGATACTGTATTCAATCGGCACGCCTTTTTTATCGTAAGCGGTTTGCTCGATAAGCAGTACAGGAACCGTTTCATCGATGTTGAGCTTTTCTAGAAACTCTTCCGTTGGCATCTTAGCGGATACACGACTTTGTGTTTTGGTTGGCGAAATATCTTGGCTACGGAAGTAGTCGTAAAGCGACAACTGGATCTCGTCAGGGTCGTGGATAAGATGCGCAGGAACGTAAGACTCTTCAATAGATACGGCTTGCTCGTCGATGTAACGAACGCGCTTCAATAGAAAGACTTGATCGTTTTCGGCGATTTTAAGCATCTTGGCTATTTCAGAAGAACACGCAATCACGTCTTTCTTAATCCATAACGTGTCGGGCTTTTTGCCTTTCAAAACCACTTGTTGAGAGAAGCCGGTCGCTTCTTTACTGGAGTACTCAACCGTTTCACTGATCATGGTACCCAAACCACGCGAGCGAACAATCACGCCTTCTTTATCTAATATATCCAACGCTTTACGAACGGTGATACGAGACACACCAAGCTTGTCACTGAACTCACGCTCGGTAGGAATGAAGTCTCCACCTTTGAGCATCTGTTGCTCAGTCGCCAGCTTCACTGAATCGGCAATCTTCAGATATAAGGGTGATTTATCTTTCTGTTCGATTCGTTCTTGAATCAGGGTAAGCAGTGGTTGATAAGCGCTCATAAAGGTCTGTTTTAGCTTTTATATTTAATCGAAGTATACCCGAAGTTCTCAGCCCGCACTTAATAGAAATGTGAAATCTGAGGGCGAAACAAAGATTCCACCACTCAGAAGTTTATCCAGTTAGTTTGAACGTTTCAGCTGATAACGTGAGGCTGACGCTTTGTCGCTACAAGGCTCTGTTGAAATGGGTTTTACTTTGAAGGTCAGGACTGTGGCGATGCTCACCAACACAGCACAGATCAAATAGGCTATCGAGTAACTGCCATACCAATCCACCGATATTGCCGCAAGGATAGGGCCGATAAAGCCACCAATGCCCCAAGCGGTATAAAGCACACCGTAGTTGGCGCCAAAGTTTTTCAAGCCGTACAAGTCCGCCATGATTGAAGGAAACACCGCTAACAAGGTGCCATATCCAATGCCTGCCAACGCCGCGCCAACCATTAAAGTCGGGCTAGAAACAAACTGGTTGAACAGCAGCATATTGATGGTTTGCAGCCCAAGCGCGATGGCTAATGTTTTCAACGCACCAATCTTGTCGCTCAATAGCCCAGACACTAATCGACCTGCTGAGTTGAATATCGATAAGGTCACAATCAAATAAGCGCCTTCTAAGATACTGGCTTGCTCAGCAGCAATAGAGGTGATGTTGGCGATGATCATCAAACCAGCTGCCGCGCCAAAGCGTAAGTAAACCACAGTAAGTAGAACTGTTTGGTTGCGAGCATCTCTTTCCACATGTAGTTGCGGCTCGGCTTTGACATTGGCTTGGAGGAATCCGATTCTGATGAGCGAGCTTTGGGTTCATACCCAGCTGGTGGGTTTTTGATAGAGCAAGCCAGTGGAAAGGCGATAAAAATCAAACCTGCCCCAAGTATTTGAAGGCTTTGCTCTAGACCGAATTCTGAGATTAGATAGCTAGTAAGAGGTGCCAAGTAAATAGCAGCCAGCCCGAATGCAGTGGCGAGTAACCCATTGACCATGCTTTTTTGAGAAGAGTGAAACCACTTCATTGCCGTTGGGTTCAAGCATGCGTAAGCGAATCCAATACCGGCACCAGTGACTAGACCAAAGCTCACATTAAGGTTCCAAGGCGTTAAGGAGAGGCTCGCCAAGATCATTCCCGCGCCAGCCATCAAAGAACCCACCATTAATACTTTTTGTGGGCCGATTTTATCTTGAATACGACCAGCAATGAGTAGCGCCAATGATAGGGTGATTATAGTGATGGTGTAGGGCATCGAGGCTTGAGTGTTGTTCCAACCAAGGTCCAAAAGAGAGTTTTTAAATACACTCCAGGTATAGAGAACACCAATGCAAAGGTTGATTCCACAGCTCGCAAGCAGAATCCTTGTCGCTTTGTTATTTGCATTAGAAAAACGGTTCATAACAGAAGAATGATTCATATTAGAAAGGCCAAAAAAGCTAGGTAAAAGAAAGACAGGCATAACAAAAAGGCCCAGTAATACTGAGCCTTGTGTCTACATGACTTAACAGGAATTAGTATTGGTTAAGGTAGTGAGTTATCTCGTCAACGCTTGGCGCGCAGTCGCCACCCACATGACTCACCACATAAGACGCAACCGCATTGCCAAGTAAGATCGCGTCAGGCAGCTCCCAGCCAGAAGCCAAGCCCGCCAACACGCCACCCGCATGGGTATCACCTGCGCCAATAGTATCAACCACGGTCGCTTTAAATGGCGCAACGTTCCCGTAGCCATCTTGAGTAGCGAACAGAGCACCATCACTGTCGATACGCAGAATTAGTGGGCATCCATACTGGTTATGCCATTGTTCTACAAAAGTATTTATCTCTTGCATGCCGAGCACTTTTGCTTCTTGGCGATTTAAAGATACGGTCGGTTTCAGCTTGATTAGGCGATCAAATAGTGGCTTTGGAATATCACCAATACGAGGGCCAAAATCGATGAATAGCTCAATACCGCTTGGCAATGTTTCAAGCCAGCTAACGATCTTCTCTCCACAAGCTGAAGATAATTGGTAACCCGAAAGGTAGACGATCGCATTGTCTTTAAGATCCAACTGCTCAAGTGCTTGTTGATTCCAATTGTTCTCAACGCCGCTAACCGATAGGAAAGTACGTTCGCCATCTGGCTCTACTAGCGCTAAACACCACCCGTTGTCGCCACTTGGATCTTGTAGGCTACTTGTTAGGCCTTTCTTGGCCATAGCAGCGGTAATTATATCTGCCCATTTACCTTGACCAATTGGTAGAGCGTTAACAGAGTCAACACTGAGCCTCTTCAATGCAATGGCGATGTTGAGAGCGCAACCGCCGACATGAATGCCTTTCTCGGTTAGCTCTACATCTGTGCCACGTTTCGGTAGGGCAGGTGTTTCTGTCACAATATCGACCACAGCAGCGCCGATTAGGCACAACTGTCGTTTGTTTTGTAGAGTTGGAATCAGTGTAATCAAAGCACTATGAGGCATACCCTTGCTCCTTAATCTCTCTTAAGCGTAGGAAGGTTTCAGCGTAACCGGTAAAGTCGAGTTGGTTTTCGTCATCGAGCTGTTTTTTCAGTTCGACATCGATAGCTTGAATACCATTCAATGCGCCACAAATTGCTGTAGCCATTGCGCCTATCGTATCGGTATCACCACCTAAGTTTGCACATAGAATGGCACAGCGATTTGGATCGGTTTGAGCTAGTTCGACCATGGCGATTGCTGCTGGTACAGACTCAATTGTGCTCACACCAGCGCCAACAAGGTTATAGATCTTTTCCATACGCTCTTCAACGCCGCTGTTTTCTGAAGCAACCATCAGAGCCAATTCAATGCGTGCCCCCATCGAAGCGCTGAAGGTGGTGATGTTCTTAGTTTGAGCAGCAACCGCAATCGCGGGTAGTTGATCTTTGATTGCGTTCCAGCTGTGACCTTCAATCGCTTTAGATATCGACCATGCAATAGCTACAGCACCAGAAATCGCTACGTCTGATTTATGGGTTGGGCTTGAAGCTAATGCGACTTGGTCGATGAAGGTGTCTAGGCTGGTGGTTGGTACTAGGCAGCCCATTGGAGACACGCGCATTGCCGCACCATTGGTCACGCCGTTGTTTTCTAGTTCATCAATTGATGTCCCTTCCTTGATAGCGCGCATCGCGGCTTTTGAACTCGGGCCAAAAATGTTCTTATTGAATGCGTCAAAACCTTCAGCCCAACTTAATACGTTACGAGCAATAATCTCTGGTGAGATTTCGCCATCGCATTCAATTATAGCGTCTGCAAGAGCCAGCGCCATTGAGGTGTCATCTGTGAACTGGCAAGCATCGAAATAACAAGCGGCGTTGTTTTCAGCTGGCCCCGGCAGGAAAGAGTCAATCCAACCAAAGTGTGCTTTTACTCGGTTTCTTGGCCAAAGCTCTGATGGCATTCCCATGGAATCACCCAGTGCTTGACCATAAAAAGTGCCTAAAATTCTGTCTTGTTTTGAAATGCTCATCTTACTTCACCAAAAATAGGTTATCTAAAAGCTGCTCAGTCAGAAACTAGGAGAGAGACTGAGCAGGTATAAAATTACGCTTGAGCTTTTTCTACTTGAGTCTGCTCTGATGGGTTTCCATCTGATTTGTTGTCGATTTTGATCTCTTTGATCTCGCCGTTTGGCTCACGGAAGAAGTACATAAAGATAACTAGGATGATGGCTATCATGATGGCGCCGAAGCCCCACATACCACCCCAGTCAAACGTTAGTCCGTTTTGTGGTTCGTCATAAGCGAACATCTTCTCCATCAACACGCCACCTAAGCGGTAACCCAGCAAGCTACCAATACCTTGGCAACCTAATGTGATAAGGCCTTGCGCAGCGGTACGCATGTGAGCCGGTGCTTTTTTGTCGACATAGATGTAGGCCGTTACGAAGTAGAAGTCGTAGCTCACACCATGCAATAGGATGCCTGCGAACAGCAGCGAGTAGAGGTACCAAGTGTCTGCGCTACCGTAAACGAAGAATCCGTAACGAACCGCGGCAGTAAATAGACCAAGAAGTAATACCTTCTTAATACCAAATCGTTTTGTGAAGAATGGTAGTGCCAGCATAAAGAAGATTTCAGAGAACTGACCCAGCGTCATCCAACCTGTCGCATTGCTCATTCCGACTTCAGTTAGGTAGCCATTAGCGAAGATGTAGTAGAACGCTAGAGGCATGCTGAACATGAAAGAACAAACGAAGAATGCTAGGAAGTTTTTGTCTTTTAGCAGCACGATAGCGTCTAGGCCAAGCATCACTTTAAGGCTGAGTTTTCCGGTACTTTTCGGTGGCGTATCTGGCAATGTTAGCGCGAAGATACCCAGAGCCAAAGATGCTAAAGCGGTAAGAATAAGTGGGATATTGCTTGATGAAATATCACCATAGCCTAACCAACCTGGTAGGAAGCCGATAGCGATACCTGATGCAATCCAACCGATCGTACCCATTACACGAATGCGCGGGAAGTCACGTTCTACGTCTTCTACGTTAGAGAAAGCAATGCTGTTGGTCAGTGCAATCGTCGGCATGTAAGTTAACGAGTAAAGCAAAAGTAGTGGGAAGAAGGTGGCGAACTCGGTTTGCTGAGCCGCTAAGTACATCAAACCTGCACCTGCTATCAACATTACAGAAAGTACTTTCTGTGCAGCGAAGAATCGGTCGGTGATTGATCCAACTAAGATCGGTGAAATGATCGCGGCGATCGCGGTACATGCGTAAGACCATGCGATCTCAGTTGGTGTGAATCCATTGGTATTGAGTATTTGCCATAGGGGAACAAACCATGCTCCCCAGATAAACCATTCAATGAACATCATTGAAGACAGTTTGAAGCTATTCGATTTCATTATTATGTCCTTTAGTACTGTAGGGTACGCAAATGATGGTATTTCAAATGATAATACCAATACAATACCATTAAGGTTGTTTTGTGATCTAATTATCAGATGTATCAGCAATCGATCTACTTTATATGATCATAGATCATGCTGTTTTGAGCAGGGCTGGAGTTTGAAATACTGAGAGAGGGTTTATCTAAATGATTGTGTCTAATTACTTTGTCTGAAGGCTTAGTTAATTGGGTTTGGCGATGAAGGTAGAGTTTGTAGATAAGAATATTAGGCATAAAAAAGAGCAGCCAAAGCTGCTCTTCTTGGTATCTTTTTAGGTCTATGACCGAGTGATGAACTACCCCATAAACCAAGACACGAAAATCAACGCACCAAAGCCGAATGTTGCCATTAGTGCCGTGTCGCCGCCGGCTGCTGTGTAGCTGCCTTCGGTTTGTAGGTGAGGGAAGTCAGGTCTACGAACCTTAACTACCATTGCGAGTGGGCCCCAGATAGCTAGGAACACTAGCACCATGCCTGCATAGTCCAGCATGCTTACAAATTGGCTAGCGAATAGCTCTGCTAATACCAAAGGTAAGATGAAGGTCAGCGCATAAGCCAACGCTTTGTTGTTGGTCACCGCGTCTTTGTTTTGGTCGTAAAGCGCCATCGACACGCCGAGGAAAGAAGTCACCAAGGCTAAAGCAGAGAACAGAGCGATCACCACTTTCAACCAAGCAGATTGGCCGCTGAACGCAGAGATCAACTCAGAGATATTGTGGAACTGGCTTATCGCGTCTGTGCCAAGGTTGCCGATAATCGCGAATAACCAAGTTAGGTAGCAAATTAATGGAATCACTGAGCCTAGCAGAATCATATTGCGGATCTGCTTTTGAGTTGCTTCACGGTTGTAGATAACCAGTGACGGGATCACCACCATAGAGGCAAAGCTAGTAAAGATAACTGCGCTGTATTGCACCACGTCGTTGGCCGTGTATTGGCTGGTTTGAGTTAGGTAATCAAGGCGAATGTTGCTAAATAATGACGCGATAACGATAAACAGCATCACGACCATCGAGATGAATAGCCCGCGATTCAGTTTGTCGATATAAGACTTGCCCGAGACTACGATAGCACCCATCAATAGGCTGAAAATGGTATACGCAACGGGTGCTGATACATCGACACCAACGTCGAGCAGTAGCTTATGAATGATGTCACCGACACCCAAGATATAAGCGATCAACATGCATACTAGCAACAGGTAAAAGAGTGCATTGATAAAGTGTTTACCTTTGCTGCCCAGAGTGAGGTAAGCAACACTGCTCATGCCACTGTTGTCTTTAGTTTTAGTGCATGCTTCTGCCAGGAGGAGTGCAGAGTATGTGGTGCCGATAAAGATAAGTAGCATCAGCACTGAGCTGATCATGAAGCCAAATTGGGCCAACACCATGGGAATAGCAAGCATGCCAGCCCCTAATGCAGTTCCTGACAGAATCAAAGAACTGCCGAATAATTTCATATTCAAGAAAGCAACCTCAAAGTATCCAATTAATTTTTTGTTGGATTGTAAATATTTGTTGCCAAGCCTAACAAATTACTCAGTAAAGTTAGGGGTTAATTTCTAATAAATTTTGAATTTTTCTAAAAAATTTAAGCAGGAATTTCTGGTGTATATGTGTGGTTGATTTAAGTATTCATTCGGTGAGTTTATTTATCGTTTAGTTAACGTTCGTCCATTATTGAATGATTTAGAAATTGGCAAAATTCGATTAAAAAGAAGTATGTTTATTAGCTAATTGTTTTCAATTCATCAAGTTTAATACCTCTCCTTTCCTGAATCCCGTTCAGGCAATGTCGATGACTAACCGTTCTATGGATAAAAGACACGCTCAGATCGCTTTATCAATTTGAAGGTAAATAGGTAAAGAACGAGAAAAGTGTCGAAAATTCTGTTGACCCGACTACAACTTCATAGTTTATCTTTACTACTGAAATGAGGGAGAAGTGGATGTATCGCATATCTGAATTAGCGGAGCTCGTTGGCCTGAGCCGTTCAACGCTTTTGTACTATGGAAAGTTGGGTTTGATAGAAGCTCAACGCACCAGTAATGGTTATCGAAGTTATTCCGAACGCGACTTGCAGCGTGTGAAATTGTTGCAGCAGTTACAAGCGGGTGGACTGACGTTGAAAGAGTGTCAGGCGTGTTTGGATGCCAAGGTTGACCGCTCCTTGTTACAAAACCGACTCGAACAATTGGACGAAGAGATCGCTCAGAAACAGCGTTCGAGAGATCTTTTATCGGCCTTGTTAGGCGAGAGTGGTTTGCAAGATTGGCATGAATCGATGGACAAGGTGGCGCCTGATGCGCATCTCGATTGGCTCATTAAGCAAGGCTTTGATGAGAAGCAAGCACTGCGACTGAAATGGCTTTCAAAAGACATGAACGATCATGACCAGTACATGGCGGATTTTGAGGTGATCTTTGCGGGTTTACAGCGTTTAGGGCCAGGAACAGCGGAAGATACTTTAGCGGCGTTGGTACACGTTTCGGTTTCTCCTAAACGTGTGCTTGAGATCGGTTGTGGTAAAGGTATTGCCACCTCTGTGTTAGCGAAAGCCTTAGTAGAACATCAAGTGGATGTGCAAATAACGGCGGTAGATAATGATCAACCGAGTTTAGATGTTCTGACTCAGCAAGCACAGGTTCTTGGCTTAGAAAGCAACGTCCAAACCGTGTGCGCGAGCATGATGGATCTGCCGTTTGAAGCTAAGTCGTTTGACCTAATTTGGTCGGAAGGCAGCGCTTACATCATGGGTGTTGAAAAGGCGCTAAAGCAGTGGCGAAATTTACTCAGTGATGACGGCATATTGGTCGTTAATGATTTGGTGTGGAATACCGAACAACCTAACGAATCGAGCAAAGCGTTCTGGCAAAAAGAGTATCCAAACATGACGACGGTATCCGAGCGAATTAAACAGGCACAAGCTGCGGGTTATGAAGTCTTGGAGCACTTTGCACTGAGCGATGCTGGTTGGCTTGCGTATTACCAGCCCTTTCAAAAGCGAGTAGAAGCGCTTAAAGCAACGATGCCGAACTCAAAAGCGCTCGTAGATTGCGACAATGAAGTTAAACAATTTTTCGATCGCAACACATCAAAGAACGGCTTGGGTCAACAGCCTTCGAAAGGTTCTGAACAACGTGATTTTGATTATCAATTCTTTGTGCTCAAGAAATTAAAGTAAGTGAGTAACACCATGAAATTTAGACAATATAATTCAAACGAAATCGAAACGATCACTCAAGTTTTCACTCAAACCTTTACGGATTCAGAAGGCGAGAACGAAGGTAAAACCGTGGGTATGCTTGCCAGCGACCTTTTAACGACTACAGCCCCGACAGAGCTACTTTGCTTTGTCGCTGAAGACGATTCTAGTGAGTCGAATGCGGATAGCACGATTGTTGGCGCGATTATCTTTACGCCGCTTTCATTTGATGATGAAACCAAGGCATATTTGCTTTCGCTAGTGGCGGTGAGCACTCAGATGCAAAAGCGTGGTATTGGTCAGCGCCTGATTAACTTCGGTTTGCAGTTTCTAAAAGAGCAGGGTATTGAGCTTGCAGTGACGTACGGTGATCCTGACTACTATTCAAAAGTGGGTTTTGGCAAAATGACCGTTGAGCAGGTCCCAGCGCCCTTTGAGTTGAGTTTCCCTCACGGTTGGGTAGCTCAATCGTGACTGGTGGTCAAGTCAAAGTGAAAAGTGGAAAGTCGAGCTGCGTTAAAGGCTTGGCTCACGCAGAATATTGGTAGCCGCTTGCAAAAAAATTGAGAAAAAGAGAAAGCCCATCAGGTGTTGCCTGTTGGGCTTTCTTGTTATGAACAAAAGATATTTTTTTTGCTTCAATGTATAAATTGAACGATCGTTCTTGTTTGATCTATATTGTTTTCACACCAACGGAGAACATTCATTAATTGCTCCGTGATTGAATAACTTTAGAACCGTAAATTGATAGGGATAGAGCCATGAGCAACTTCAAAATTCACTCAGTAGAATCCGCGCCAGAGCAAAGCCAACCTATTCTTGAAGGCGCTAAAAAGCAGATGGGCAGAGTGCCGGGCTTGTTTGGTGTGTTGGCTGAATCTCCAAACACACTTAAGGCTTACACCCAGCTACATCAGGCGTTTAGTGACTCATCTTTCGATGCGGAAGAGCTAACGGTTGTTTGGCAAACCATCAACGTGGAACACGAATGTCACTACTGTGTTCCTGCACACACAGGTATCGCACATTCAATGAAGGTTGACCCTGCTATTACTGAAGCATTGCGTAATCGCACGGCTTTACCTACTGAAAAGCTGCAAGCTCTGCATGATTTTACGCTTAGCATGGTGCGGAATCGCGGTAATGTGTCTGAAAGTGAAATGGCAGCATTTTTCGAAGCGGGCTACGGTCATCAACAAGTGCTAGAAGTGATTCTTGGCCTGTCTCAGAAAGTGATCAGTAACTACGTAAACCACGTTGCTAAAACGCCCGTAGACAAAGTATTTGAACAGTTCGCTTGGCAAGGTTAATCGCATTTAACTAACCATCGTATTTAAGCAACTCAAGATATGATAATGATGAAAGCCCCGCTCAGTTGAGTGGGACTTTGTTGTTTGGATTGAATGTGGATTTAACAAGGTTACCTAACGTACGTGCCTGGCGATTATATTCGCTAGTGTCACAACCCCTTCCTTCCACTCTTTACTCTCTTCAATATTGGCAACAGTGAATCGCAAACAGTTCCTGTATTGGTCATTAGTCCCAAATACTGTTCCGGGTAAAATGCCTAACTTATGTTTTAAACAATCTTGATAGACCGCGTAGCTATCGACCGATTCAGGTAGTGTTATCCAGTTTAGAAAAGATCCCTCTGGCTTCGATAAATGATAGCGTCCTTTAAGGTGTGGGTAGCTATCTAATGCTTGTATTAACAGGCTTTGGAATTGCTTTTGATTGGTTTGGTAGAGCCGTTTCATTTTGGATAAATGACTGCGATATTTACCGGTAGTGAGGAATTGCCCCACTGCGGATTGCATCAAATTTGAGCTGCCCATGTTGTCGCAAAGCTGATACTTTTCGACCAAAGGTTGGTAACGCCCCGACAGTAGCCAGCCAATTCGCAAGCGCGAGTCTAAGGTTTTAGATAGTGAGTTCACATAGATAACCCGATCTTGGTTATCAAGTTCTTTGAGGCTGGCGATTGGTCTATCAAACGCCAGACTACCAAACACATCGTCCTCGATGAGCGGTAAAGAGCCAGTGACCTCTAATAATAACTCACGGTTAGCTAACGGCATTCGCGAACCTGTTGGATTGGTAAAGTTCGGTGTGAGAAGCAGCGTTTTTACTTGCCATTTATCAAGTGCACTTTGTAGCGATGGGATGTCTATTCCGTGGCTAACACTGCTTGGTATTTCTAGAGCCTGCAAACCCAGTGATTCAAGTAGCAGCAAGTTGCCGAAGTAACACGGTGACTCTACCGCTACGATGTCGCCCGGCTTGGTTAATGCCCGTAAAGCCAGGCTGATCGCTTGTTGCGCACCATGAGTAATCGCAATCTCTTTCGATCCCGCAGGTACGCCTAGATCATGGGTGATCTTTAACAATTGCCTTACTAATTGCTCGTCACCGGGCGGTAACTGGTAATAACCCGGTAATTGGGTTTGTAAACGGCTGTGTCGACCGATTTCGGCATATAAGCTACGAATGGCGGGGTTGTTGATGTTGGGATGGGCAGAGCCAGCCAGCAGTTTTAAACGACCTTTCGGGGGAGAGAGTACAGATTTTGTGACTGACAATAGATCAACTTTTTGAGGTTGGCTTGGCGTATCCCAATTAGTGGTATTAGGTGCTTTGACGCGATAACCCGATTTGGGAACAGAATAAACCCAGCCTGTCGCTTCGAGTTCTTGATAGGCTCGAATCACGGTATTTTTACTTACTCCAAGTTGTTCACTGAGTTGGCGAATAGAAGGTAATCGGTCATCGGGGTGAAACAAGCCTTTCTCTATCTGATCTTTAATGTGCTGCTCGGTCGCTAGATATTTGTTGCTGCTGAGTTCTACGTCCACACATTCACCTCTCGTTTTTTTCTCAATCTGTAACCATTAAAAGTATTATATCTGTATCTTTATTACTTATCTGTACCCAACTAAGGTAACAGCATTGATGAAGAGTTGACCAGAGGTTTGTAATGCTGATTAAAATGATTCCGTTTGTGTTTGTAATATTGTGGTCGTCAGGCTTTGTTGGCGCACGTCTTGGTGTTGAATACGCCGAGCCTGCGACGTTACTTTCACTTAGGATGGTCGCTAATGTCGCGCTGTTTTTAGTTTTGATAGCGTTTCTTAAGCGTCGTATTCCTCGTGGTCGAGCATTTATTCACGCCTGCGTGGTGGGCATTCTGATTCATGGTTTCTACCTTGGTGGAACGTACTTTGCTATAAATTTTGGCATGCCTGCGGGGCTCAGTTCGTTACTTGTTGGCTTACAACCTATTCTCACGGCACTGATCATGGTCAGCTGCACGTCACAGCGTTTTAACGCCGCTCAATGGCTTGGCTTATCGCTTGGTTTTGCCGGTATTAGCTTAGTGTTGATGGGGAATATTGAATGGCAATCGGATGATCAAAAAAGCATTGCGACATTATTGTGCTTAGTCTCCCTGGTTGGCATTACCTGCGGCACTTTATACCAGAAGCGCTTTTGTCAGGGGACTGATATGGTGGGTGGGGCGATGGTGCAATACCTAGCAGCCGCGGCCTTGTTTCTTCCTTTCGCGATGCGTTACGAAACCATGCAAGTGAACTGGACTCTGGAGTTTACTCTAACGCTTGCTTGGCTCGTGATTGTTCTATCGTGCGTAGCAATTCTGTTGCTGTTGTATATGGTTGAGCATGGTGCATCCTCAAGCGTAGCATCGGTGTTTTATTTAGTTCCGCCAACGACGGCAATTCAAGCTTGGCTTATTTTTGGCGAGTCGTTTGACACCTATGGTGCAATGGGGTTTGCCTTGTCAGCTACAGCGGTATATTTGGTAGTGAAGAAGCCAGTTTTAATGAAACCGCGAAGACGAGCTGCATTAGACTGATAGCAATAAAAAGAGCCTGAATTATATTCAGGCTCTTTCTGGTGAGTTGTTTGTTAGCGACTAAGAATTAGCGCTTCATCAAGCACGCATAAGCTGTTGTAAATGGAGCTTCTTGGTATTGCTTAAGGCCAGTTTCTTTGAACTTCATCATAAGAGGGTTACGCTTAAGGCTTTCTTTGATGTCAGTTGGTGACACAACAGTGACGTCTAGTCCATCGATCAACTGAATTGCTGCTTCTAGTTTGAAGCCAAAACCACCGCCAGCAAATTTACCTTTTGTTTGGCGTTGACGAATCACAACTTTGTCTACTTGGTAATCTTCCATTAACTTTGCAAATGAGAATTGAAAGTCTTTCATATTCTGTGTGTCGTTTGCGTCGCTAATCGCAACCTTAGAAACTCGGCAATCAGGGATGTTAAATACACCATCTGATAGAGAAAGAAGACAGATGACTGCGTCGTTACCTTTGATTTCAACACCACAAATTTTCATGTTTATACCTATTTACTTTTGAGCCGTACATTATGGTTCTATTTCTATGACTTCTCCAGTATTTGAGCATATCTGTGGTAAATAAGTACAATATTTCCTTTGGTTTTATCTTTTTCAAGTTGCCCCTTGCTTAAACATTCGGCAGTCGATACAGGGGGGCCATGAGTGCTAAGGTTTTGAAAGTGGCTTTAGCAAGTCATGTTGCTGATCATGCAATGGGTCTTCGGATACAGCATTGAGCTGACGGTGATGTCTATGGGGCGTTTAGGGGGATTGGTTTTTAATGGTTGTAGTCGGTATCTCTATGCACATAACCTATCGAGCATGGTGACACTGATTTGTAACTTCAATACACTGTCTGGGTAACCATCGTTCAGTATAGGGTAAATAAAGGTATGGCCAATTGGGAAGGGGTAAGTGAGTTTGTTGCAGTGGCAGAACGTGAAAGTTTTACCAGTGCGGCGCAGAAGCTTGCAACGTCAGTGGCTCAAATAAGTCGTAGAGTCGCGAACCTTGAAGAGCGTCTCGCGGTTAAATTATTAAACCGAACCACGCGCAAAGTCTCTTTGACAGAAGCGGGCCAGCTTTACTATCAACAATGTAAGTTGTTAGTTGAAGGTTTAGAAATTGCAGAACTTGCGGTTACACAGATGCAATCTACACCAAAAGGTCTGCTGAAGGTCACCGCTCCTGTGACCTATGGGGAACGTCAACTTGCCCCAATTCTTCACCAATTCTTAAAGCTCTACCCACAGGTAGAATTAGATCTGATGTTAACCAACCAAAAGCTTGATCTTATCGACTCAGGTGTTGATGTAGCGATTCGCTTAGGTCGCTTAGAGGACTCTAGCCTGGTAGCAAAGAAGCTCTCACAGCGACAACTTTATGTTTGTGCTAGCCCCAAATATATTGAACGCTCTGGAGAACCACATACGCTCTCGGAATTGACTAATCATCAATGTTTGGTGGGTGGTTTTGAACATTGGCGTTTCAAAGAAAACGGTCGCCCTCGTTCTGTTCGTGTCAATGGGCGTATTAAGTGCAACAGTGGTCTTGCATTGCTGGATGCAGCGAAGCAGAGCATTGGCTTGGTTCAATTACCTGAATATTACGTAAGCGAAGATCTAGAGTCGGGAGAGTTGGTTGAAGTGCTGTCTGATTATCGAGACGATAAAGAGGGGATTTGGGCGCTTTATCCGCAGAACCGCAATTTGTCTTCAAAGGTTCGCCTGTTAGTGGAGTTTCTTTTCGAGCAATTGGGTTAATGGTATGAACCGAGCTGTCTTTGAGTAAGTACAGAATATTGGCTCTATTTGAATGGCTTCTTTGTATTAATGCATCATTAAACCAAAATTGGGCTTCAGAATAGAGATTCTGAAGCCCACTACTTAGTTAATGCGAGACACCTTTAAACATTAAAGTACTGTGTACAGGCTTAAATTAGACGGTGAAGCGATCCACCAAGTGATACAGCTCATTTGCACGACTATTGAGGTTTTGGCTACCAGTACGGTTTTGATTCGCGAGTTCCGCCGATTGCGAGCTTTGGTCGGAAATCACAACAATACGTTGAGATATCTCTTGGCCAACAATGTTCTGTTGTTCTGTCGCTGTTGCAATAAGTGAATTCATGTCCATGATGGTATCTATCGACGCTTGAATTTTCGCCAGAGCTGCAGCCGCAGCATTTGCTTCTTCCACCGTTTGAGCACTGCGATTTTGGCTCGAATCCATCGCTTTTACAGCAGCATCTGAAGCGGCTTTTAGTTGTTGGATCATTTTGTGGATGTCGCCCGTACTTTCTTGAGTTCGGCTTGCAAGTTTACGAACCTCATCGGCAACTACGGCAAACCCACGTCCTTGTTCACCGGCACGTGCGGCTTCAATCGCGGCATTTAATGCTAGTAGGTTGGTTTGCTCGGCGATGTCTTGGATTACCGCCAGTGAAGACGAGATATTCTGAACATCGCCTTCTAAACGAGATACCACTGTGTTCGCTTCTGATACTTCGCTCGCGAGGCCAGCTACCGAGTTTGCAGCAGCATTGACAATTTGTTGAGCTTCTTTGGCGTTGTTTTCCGCTTGTTTTGCCGAATCCGCAGCCTGACTTGCATTACCAGAGATCTCTTGTGCGGTAGTGGTCATCTCTGTCATTGCTGTTGCGACTTGTTCTGTTTCTTCACGTTGGCCAGTAGCAATCTCATCGACCTGAGCGGCGCGAGAAGACATGCTGGTGGTCTCTGATACGACCTGCTGACCCACATCACTTACGCTGCGAATGATGGTTTGTAGACTGGCAACGAAGGCATTGAAGTTTTCGCTAAGCCTGGTGAATTCCGGTGCTTTGAACGCCTCCATTCGAGCGGTTAAATCGGCTTCGCCACTCGCAAACGCGCTAATCGAACGATCAAACTGCTCTAGGGGTTGCATGATCGTTCTATTCACAGCAACAGCGAATACGGCGACAACAAGGGCAATCAAACCACAGAACATTGCGATAGCAGTCAATGAGCTTTGTAGCGCAGCATTGGAGCTTTCTTTCATCTCGGCAATAACAGCGTCGATGTCATCAGTGTAGAAGCCAGTACCCAACATCAAATCCCACTGTGGAACAAATACTGAGTAGCTTAATTTTGGTAACGCGACAGATTGACCTGGTTTCGGGAAATAGTAAGTTGTGAACTCACCCAATTTAGCGTTCTTGATGAGGTCGCGGATTAAATAGTTACCTTGCTTATCTTGCAGATCGTAGTAGTTGTTACCAATTCCATCTTCACTTTGCCCAACCACGACTCGGACACCTTTCGAGTCATAACCAAAAATATAGCCAGACTCGCCATATTCTAAGGTTCTCAATGTTGGTAAGGCTTCTTCTAGCGTTGCACCTCTATCCAAGAATGGACTGATCGAAGAGTAGGCCATTTGTAGATATGCTTTGAGTTCCTTTTCTTTCATCGCCATCATATTGCTACGCGTCGATTCTACTTGCTGTTCGGTTAGCTCGGTGCTCTTCATATACGTCACGCTCATCATGCCAATTGCCATTAGTAGCAACGGAATGAAAGAGAGAATATAAAGGCGATTTTTGATGGTTAGGGTCATGTCACGCTTCCTGTGCGATTGTCCAATGCAGTTTTCAACAGATTATTAATGTGAATTAAAAATGTAAATGAACTTGTTGTTTAATTGCTATCCTAAATAACATTTGTTTTGTAAATATGAAGGTGGTTCTGTTTTCTGCTCGTGAGGCCTATGTAATCAGGGTCAGTGCACGTCGTTATCTGGTTGTTTATGTGCTTTTGCATTCGACATTGCTTTGTTAGAATGCGACGCTTTGTAGCACCCTGCTATGCCTATTCGTTAAGTGAGAAAATTCATGAACAAAAGCCATGTGACTATTGGTCTAACTAACCCAAAGAGCCCGACGAATGTTGGTGCTGTTATGCGCGCGGCGGGTTGTTACCAAGTCGATGAAGTTAAATACACAGGGCAACGCTACGAAAAAGCCGCGAAATTCCACACTGATACTAAGAGTGCAGCGCGTACGATCCCGCTTACTGGCGTGGAGTCATTTTTAGATAACCTT
Source organism: Vibrio sp. ECSMB14106 (assembly GCF_000972265.1). Taxonomy (NCBI): domain Bacteria; kingdom Pseudomonadati; phylum Pseudomonadota; class Gammaproteobacteria; order Vibrionales; family Vibrionaceae; genus Vibrio; species Vibrio sp. ECSMB14106. The sequence continues at coordinate 44,776 of NZ_LAUM01000028.1, forward strand.
GAGCTTGAAACCCAAATTGTGTGTGTAGAACTTGCAGAAGGTGCAACACCGCTTCCGCGTTTTAAACATCCAGAAAATGCTATCTATATTTTTGGCCCGGAAGACGGGTCTATTTCTCAAGATATCGTTGATAGAGCGGATCATGTTGTTTATGTACCAACGGTTGGCTGCATGAATTTGGCAGCAACAGTGAATGTTCTGCTTTATGATCGTCTTGCAAAGTCAGAAGAAATGGACGAAAGCAACGAGCTTATTCAAAAAAGCCGCGATAACCGTAATCATCTGCTAATCAAAGAAAAGTAAATCTCTTCTTGTCGTGTTACCTATCCTGTAATATCTATCCTGTAAGCAATCGGAGAAACTACTCTCTCTATACTTTACTAGAGAGGTTATCTTCCCTTAAAGAACTGCAGCAGTTACGTACTTGTCTTAACCTTTCAAACCTCATATTGCAGGGTTACTTGCTCAGTTTTATAGCACCACACAGGCAGCCATATAGATAACAACTTTGCTAATACAACAACCAAAACTTGAGCTTGCTTGTTGAACCATAAGGACATCAATGTGAATCTAAGACAACTGGAAGTCTTTTACGCCATCATGCAAACCGGCACCGTATCTGGAGCCGCACGTAATCTGCATGTGTCACAACCTAACGTGACGCGTATTCTGGCGCACACAGAGCAACAACTCGGGTTTGGTTTATTTGAAAGAGTTAAAGGGCGCTTAGTACCAACGGTTGAAGCGAAAACTTTGTTACCGGAAGCGGAGAAGGTCTACCAACAGCTGGGTCAATTTCGTTCTTTGACCAACAAAGTCAAGCAAGGCCATCAGCATTTACGTATTGGTGCGCCACCGATTCTGGCGACCAAATTATTGACACCAGTGATCGCCCAAATGTCTCGTGAGCAAGAACTCTCTTTTGAGTTACTAACAGCCAACCGTGACGAACTGTGTGCTGGGCTATTAAAGCATGAGTTAGATATTGCTATTGCGTTTGGGGATGAAGCGCCGCCGGCGGTATTGGCTGAAACGTTATTGACCCAATCACTGAAGGTTCTGGTTCCATCAGATCGAGTTGATCATTTACCCACTGAATTGACCCTGGATGATCTGATTCGTTCTCCGCTGCCAATCATCGGGCTTGATAGTCGAGATCCGCTGGGTTTGCTGCTGCATCAAAGCTTGATAGCGCGAGATGAGCATTATCATCATCCGATATCCGTTCGTGGTTACAGTGCAGCTGCGGAACTGGTGAAGCACCAAGCGGGGCTTGCAATTGTGGATCCGTGGACGGCCGCTCAATACCAAGATGATGAAGCGGTTTGCATGTTGCCACTGAAGCCAGACATACAATTCTCGGTTTCGATTTTGTTTGCGGAACACTCGCCACAGTCGATTGCGGTTAAGCAGTTCATTTCAGCATTACAGTGCTCTTTCTAACTCCTCACTTTTTGAGCATTACTTAACTTTTCACCTATAACCTTGCGTTATAGACATTCGATAAATAAGCATTCGGCACCTTCGAAGTTCTTAATTAAAGTAAATTCATACAAGGACTTATTAATTAGGAATACTCATGTCTATCGCTCAACCTTACCTTCTTTTTCTTGGGGATGTTACTGACCCACTCGCTGCAAAAACCGCTCGCGGTATTCATCAATGGCGACCAGAAATCTGCCTCGGCCAACTGCGTTTAACAGGCAATACGGTTTCTCTTGGTTTAACGGATATAACCTTACAAGAGGCGCAAGCACAGGGCGCGAAAACGTTAGTCATTGGCACCGCAAACCCAGGTGGCGTTATTCCTGACTCTTGGCTGCCAACCATAATGGCAGCTGCAGAAATGGGATTTGAGATTGCGTCTGGCATGCACCAGCGCTTGAGTGAATTTTCACCGCTTGCTGAGATGCAACAGCGAGGGTTGACTAAGCTCCATGATGTACGCCATTTTGATGGTGACCTAAAGGTTGGTAACGGTAAGCCTCGTCAAGGTAAGCGCCTGCTTACTGTCGGAACAGATTGCTCAGTCGGTAAAATGTTTTCAGCTTTAGCTATTGAAGAATCGCTTAATAAAGCGGGAACATCTGCTCTGTTCAAAGCGACAGGGCAGACTGGTATCTTGATCGCTGGCAGCGGCATTTCGATTGATGCTGTAGTTGCGGATTTTATTTCCGGCGCGGTGGAAGCGATTAGCCCCGATTTTACCGACCACGAATGGGACATCATTGAAGGGCAAGGTTCTTTGTTCAACCCTTCGTTTGCAGGCGTGAGTTTGGGTCTTTTACATGGCGCACAAGCCGATGCCTTAGTGTTGTGCCATGAAGTCGGGCGACCACATATTCGTAACCTTCCTCATGCTCAACTACCAAGTATAGAACAGACGATTGGAGCCAACTTGCAAGCGGCGCGACAGACCAACCCAGACGCGACGCTGGTGGGTATCTGTTTGAACACGTCGGCGATTAGCATTGAAGATGCTGAGACATTGTGCCAAGAATGGGCCACACTCTATCAAGTGCCGGTGACAGATCCAGTGCGCTTTGGTGTACAGCCCATTACTGATCATTTGCGACATTCACTTTAACGACTTCATCATTTCTACGTTTCCATTTGTTAAAGCGAACATCAACCGAGTGAAATTATGCAGATTACAGCAGAACCCATTACTATCGCGATGCAAACGCCTTTTCGCATCTCTCGTGGCAGTCGAACTGAGTGTCACGTTGTTCGTGTTTACATTGAACATGATGGCAAACGAGCTCAGGGCGAATGCACGCCTTACCCACGATACGGCGAGTCATCGGAGTCTGTGTTAGCGCAAATCCAACAAGCAACTAGCGCACTTGAAGCCATGTTTGAACGAGGCGTTACCGATCCGGCAGAGCTAAGAGATCACCTTCAGTCTTTATTGACCGGAGGGGCAGCGCGAAATGCGGTCGATTGTGCGCTTTGGGATTTTGAAGCTCAGCAGAACGACCAGACCTTTCCAAACAGCTTGTTTGAGTTACCTGCTCAAATCGTGACAGCAATGACCGTCTCGATTGGCACACCGGAAGCGATGGCGACTCAGGCTCGAGACTATGTCGCGAATGGAGCAAAACTTCTAAAAGTGAAGCTTGATGGTGAACAAGTAGTAGAGCGTGTGCGCGCTGTCCGAGAAGCAGCTCCCGAAGTTAAAATTGTACTGGATGCCAATGAAGCTTGGACTGGATTGAATCTCGAAGAGCTGTTCAATCAACTGACAGAATTTGATATTGCGATGATCGAACAACCTCTTCCACAGCAACATGATGCGTCACTGGCACACATCAAGCACCCGATCCCACTGTGTGCTGATGAAAGTTGTCATACTACCTCACAGCTCTCATCGCTGTTGGGCAAGTATGAAATGGTCAACATCAAGCTTGATAAAACGGGCGGTCTGACTGAAGCCTTGGTACTTGCAGAAGAAGCCCAAAGGCTTGGCTTTACTCTTATGTCGGGCTGTATGCTCGGTACATCGTTGGCGATGCGAGCGGCGCTGCCTATTGCTGTTCAATCTGAGATTGTCGACCTTGATGGCCCTGTATTGCTCGGCCAAGACGTGTCTCCAGCGCTGACTTATCGAGATGGGATGATTATTCTTTAGTTCGTTGAGCCCGTTTAATCGATGGACATGACATGAATGAAATCGTATGAGTGAAAGCTTGTGCGATTTTTTAGATCTCTAGTCCTTAACTTATTAAATAATCAAAGGTTTTTACTGCTTGATTGAGCGCGCTATTCGTATAATTTACGGGCGTATTGATAAAGTAATCACGTTTCTGTCGGTGCGGTCACTTTCTATTATCGCAAAACAGACAGCTCAAGCTTTATAAAACAATTGTTATGATATCTTATGTGAAATGTTAATGATTACTCTTCATTTAATAGCTTCACTAAAGCTATTCGATGCAAACCTAAGTAAGGCTCACCCCCTAACTAATTGAATCATTGACAGTTCCTGTTGATTAATTGATGAGAAGAAGGTGGGGCGAGTGAGTAGTCATGTCTCCGAGGTTGTAGAAAATAAGGATAGTTTCGAGCGCCCGTTCTCGATCAAAATCCCACGTCGTAAGTGGTTTGGTTGGAAAGGTATTGAGCTGCGCTTAGTACTTGCGTTAGCCATGTTATCGATGACCACTATCTTCCTCTCGGTTGTCTCCAGCTTTACTTTCGATGATTTAAACCAACGTCTTGTTGAGCTAAAGGAGAGTGATATCCCGGCCTTAGATAATGCCGCACGCCTCAATGATATGGTGCGAGTGATTATCACAACCTCTTCTCAGCTCGGTGACGCTGAATCGAATTTAGAGCGCAAACAGGCGATGCTAAAAATCGAAGACGCTATTTCCGTGATGAATAGCGTTATGGTTCAGTTTCCGGATTATCACTCCTATTTTAAAGATCTTATCGCCCAAGTTAACAACAGCCTTAGCTTGTTGTATCAAAGTGAAATTGAGTCAGAACAGCTCAACCAAGAGCTTCGTAATTTGCTAGAAGGCTTTTATCCTCTATTGCAGCAAGCCAGTGACTCACTTGATAGCCTACCTGAGTCTGCCAAAGAGCAAATCCAGTACACACAGCTCAAGTCTCTGCTTTATTACCAATTAGGCTTGGTCGAAAAGCTGTATAACGATTCCAGTTTTAATGAACTGGATTACACCAGTTACCGACTCGAGCAGGTAGGAGAAGAGTGGTGGAAGCTCTGGGTAAGTGGTGATTTAAGAAGTGACTTTCCTCAATTAGATCATCAACTCACGGTGATTTATAACCTTGCCTCAAGCGATAGCAGCTTGTATGGGATGAAAAACAAAGCGCTCGATCATCTCTATCAAGAGCAATACTTCCTGCAAAACAGCCGTGAGCATTTGAACCAATTAACAGTGCAGATCGAACGTAACACCAGCAAGGTGAATAGCAATATTGACCAATCGATTCAGCAGGCGCAGCAATCTTTGCAATCGAATCAGCGCCTCTCTCTTTTTCTCTCTTTATTTAGCGTATTGGCTGCCGCTGCTATTTCATGGTTCTACGTACGTAAGAGCATTTTGGAAAGACTTTTACAGCTTAAAGACAACATGTTTGCGATTTCTACCGGCCATTTAGATACCGAAGTATCTATTCGTGGTAAAGACGAAGTGACGCAAATGGCCAAGTACCTGAAGGTATTCCAAACCACGGCCAAAATCGTTAAGCAAACTAACCGAAAATTAGAGGCAGAGGTCGAAGAACGCACCTTAGCCGAAGCCAAGTTGAGAGTGACCCAAGACGAATTGGTCCAAGCCGGAAAACTGGCTGCGTTGGGGCAATTAAGTGTCGGGATCACTCACGAGATCAACCAACCATTAACGGCCGTAAATAGTCACGTTCGTAGTGCGCAGCTTTGGATCGACAAGCAAAGGCCAGAACGAGCGCAAGATAACCTGAAGAAAATAGAAGTGCTGTTAGAGAAAGTAGTAGCGATTACTCGTCACTTGAAAGCCTTTTCTCGTAAGAGCGATGGCAAGATCGATAATGTTGAATTAGAAAAGGTGATTGGTGATGCGATTGATCTGTTTGAAACCAGGCAGACCAAGGTGTCTATTGAGTATTCACCACAGAGTTGCCTGATGGTTCGAGCCAACAGTATTCGCTTAGAGCAGGTATTGGTTAATTTGATCAGTAACGCTTTGGATGCCGTTGAACACAAAGAGCAACCTCAACTCAGAATCTCTACGCACGAGCTCTCACATACTATTCAGCTCTCAGTTAATGACAACGGCTCAGGTATCTCTGAAGAGGATATTCCGTATCTGTTTGACCCATTTTATACCCGCAAGACAACAGGTAAGGGACTTGGACTCGGTTTATCTATCGCATACAACATAATTAAAGACTTTGGTGGCTCAATTCACGTGGAATCGGTTGAACACCAAGGTACCACTTTTATCGTCACTTTACTAAAAGGCACAGACTCATGAATTCAGATAAACACATAGTTCTTATCGACGATGAAATCGATGTTGTCGAGGCTGTGAGTGAAATGTTAGAGCTAGAAGGGTTTAGCGTGACTACCTTTACTGACCCTAACCTTGGTCTTAAATCGCTCAAAGCAAACAGTCAGTCGGTTGTATTGTGTGATGTACGAATGCCACAAGTGGATGGACTGACTCTGTTAAGTTCAATTCAACACCGAGCGGGCAATGTTCCTGTTCTGTTGATGAGTGGACACGGTGATATTCCGATGGCTATCGAAGCGATGAAGCTAGGTGCTTTCGACTTCCTAGAAAAACCGCTCAATGCCAGCGAACTGGTGGAAAAGCTCGATCTCGCGTTGACACAATGTCAGCATAATTGTCCTTTAACCTCGGACGGCGATGAACAAGAGGAGTTACCGATTGAATCTGTGGTTATCGGCCAATCAAAAGCGATGGATACCATACGTAAACAAGTACTCGCTTTGGCGCATACTGGCGTCGATACCATCATCAACGGAGAAACGGGAACGGGCAAAGAGGTGATAGCTCGCGCGTTGCATCAATTTAGCCGTCGTAAGGCTAAGCCATTTGTCGCGATTAACTGTGGTGGCATGACAGAGAGCATTATTGAAAGTGAGTTGTTTGGTCATGAAGCGGGTTCGTTTACTAGCGCGAATAAGAAGCGTATTGGCAAAATAGAACAAGCCAATGGCGGTACTCTGTTTCTCGATGAAATTGAGAGCATGCCGATTGCGGTGCAAATCAAACTGCTACGGGTGATTCAAGAGCGAATGATTGAGCGTGTTGGTGGTAACGAGTTGATACCTGTCGACATCGTCGTGGTAGCCGCTAGTAAAGCTGATCTCGCGAGCTTGAGTGAGTCTGGGGAATTCAGAGCCGATCTCTTTTATCGCCTTAACATTGCGAGCTTAAACCTTCCGGCACTGCGCCAAAGGAAAGAAGATATTCAGGTGCTGTTTCGCCACTTTGTGATTCAAGCGAGCCACAAATACAAAACGCGCCCATCGACGATTTACCCGGAACAAATTCAGCAGCTATGCCGACATGAATGGCCGGGTAATGTGCGTGAACTGCGTAATGTCGCTGATCGATTTGTGTTAGGTATCGTCGGTGATGGCTTCGATCTTCAATCGCCAATTTGTGAAGCGCCTGGAGAAGATTTCGCTTTTGAAAAGCAGATGGAGCAGTACGAAAGAAATGTATTGACGGAAGCGCTAATAGAAAGCGCAGGCAACATTAACGAGGTATCAAGTAAGCTGAATTTACCGCGTAAAACCCTTTATCGAAAAATGAAAAAACACCAATTGGATAAAGAGAGTTTTAAAGCTTAACTCGTTCAGGTGTTTGTTAAATGGAAATCCAAAACCAAAAGCAAAAGCCAAAAGAAAAAGCACAAGACAACAATGACCCATTTGGTTTTTAGTCGAATGGCTAACTGTTTCAAGTGATTGTAATAAAAGGGCTTTAACATCTGGCACAAAGCGTGCAATCCCTACATTGTGGCGTCAGCCCACATGAGGTTATTCGATGTTGAGTCAAAAAACATATGACAGCTATCTATATATGACAGCTATCCAACATTGAATGATCGAATAAAGGACATTAGAAAAATAATTGCTTGTTGCAAGGAGATACAAACATGAAGCAAATACTGAAAGGTTCGATTGCTCTGATACTCGGTATGAGTTCAATAACGGCATGGGCCGCTGCAGAACCAGCAAACTTAGGACCTCGTCCCCTCTTTTTAGTTAACAATATGGATGAGAGCCCTTTGAAAACAAAGCTGCTCAGTTGTAGCGAAGGACCTTTTCATCGTAGCGATTTTTCTATTGGGCATCGCGGAGCTGCAATGCAGTTTCCTGAGCACACTAAGGAATCTTATTTAGCGGCGATTCAAATGGGCGCTGGTGTCGTCGAATGTGATGTGACCTTCACCAAAGATAAGGCGTTGGTATGTCGTCACTCGCAAAGTGATCTGCACACCACGACCGATGTATTAGCGCACCCAGATCTTGCTAAGAAGTGCTCAACCCCTTTTACACCAGCTAATCCAGCGACAGGTGAAGATGCTCAAGTTGAGTGCCGTACTTCTGATTTCACGCTGGCTGAGTTTAAGACGCTCAAAGGTAAAATGGATGGTGCGAACCCAAAAGCCACCACGGTTGAAGAGTACATGAATGGCACTCCTGGCTGGAGAACCGATCTTTACAGCCAAAGTGGCACACTGATGACACACGCAGAAAGTGCAGCACTGTTTAAAGAGTACGGCGTGAAGGTCACTCCTGAATTGAAATCAGCAGCGGTAGATATGCCTTTCAATGGATTTAGCCAAGAGATGTATGCGCAGAAGTTGGTGGATGAACTGAAAGAGGCGGGCTTCAAGCCTTCTGAGACTTACCTGCAGTCATTCAACTTGGATGATGTGAAGTATTGGATAAATGAGACGCCGAAGTTCGGCAAACAAGCGGTTTATCTTGATGACCGTGTTTATGAGCAAGCGGACTTTGTCGCGTCTGTTGAGAACATGAAGGAACTGCACGATGCGGGTGTGAATATCATCGCACCACCTCTGTTTGCTCTGGTTGATTTAGACGAAAACAACGAACTGGTTGCGTCTAATTACGCCAAGCTTGCTAAGGATGCAGACCTCGACATTATCGCTTGGACACTGGAACGCTCTGGCCCGCTAGCGCAAGGCGGTGGTTGGTACTACAAGAGTGTGAAAGACGGCATCAACAATGATGGCGATATGATGAAAATGCTTGATGTGCTGGCACAAGATGTGGGTGTGATGGGTGTATTCAGCGATTGGCCTGCAACGGTAACTTATTACGCTAACTGCATGGACAGTGACGCATAGGCAATTCTGAGAGCGCTGTTACGTCGCTAATTATAGCGTTTGTATAGAGAGCGCTTAGCCAAAGAATAATAAGAGAAAAAGCAGTGAACCAAAGAGCCTTCGGGCTCTTTTTTTACCACTGAAATCGACGGGACAGAAATGACCCAAACGATGGATTTTTAGTTGGACACTTATGACTCAAAAGATATTAGTCAGTTTGGATTTTTATTTAAGTAACTGAAATTAAAGGTATAAAAAGGTGGCACAAAGGCTGCAATAGTGAAGGTGACTTTCAACAATAAGTAAAAGTAAGGTTTGAATATGAAAATCAGTGTTAAAGGACTGTTAATCGCTAGCTCATTACTACTTCCTTCAATGGCTATGGCAAGCGACTGCTCTAGCCGTGGTGTGTTAGACGATCGATACTGTGATGAAAACCAAGATTTGGTGGCCGATTCACCAAAGAACCCAGATGAGTGGAATGACCCAAGTACGCTTGTGTTTACCTACACGCCAGTAGAAGACCCTGCGTTGTACAAAGATGCGTTTGCAGATTTCCAAGCTCACCTAAGTAAAATCACGGGTAAGCGAGTGATTTACTACACAGTTCACTCGAACTCTGCGCAAGTAGAAGCGATGCGTTCTGGTCGACTGCACGTTGCGGGTTTCTCTACTGGCCCAACAGGCTACGCAGTTAACTTAGCAGGTTACGTTCCAATTGCGGTGAAGGGCGATGAGTCTGGCTTCCAAGGCTACAACCTAATCACGATTGTACGTAAAGACAGCGGCATCAATACAATGACTGATCTGAAAGGCAAAAAGGTTGCACACACTTCTGCATCTTCCAACTCTGGCAACCTAGCTCCACGTGCGTTATTCCCAGCGAAAGGCCTAGTGCCAGATGAAGATTACAAAGTGCTTTACTCAGGTAAGCATGACCAATCTATTCTTGGTGTTTTCAATGGAGACTATGACGCAGCACCTGTGGCATCGGATGTTTACGATCGTATGGTAGCAGCAGGTCGTGTTGACGATTCTGAACTGAAGATCATCTACCGTAGCCCACGCTTCCCAACGTCTGCATTTGGGTATGCTTACAACCTAAAACCAGAATTGGTTGAGAAGATCAACGAGGCTTTCTTTAGCTACCGCTTTACTCCAGAGATGAGCGCATCATTCAAAGGTGCAGACCGCTTCTCACCAATCAGCTACAAAGAAGAGTGGGACGTGATTCGTGATATCGCCCACGCGACAGGTACGGCTTACACAAAAGCTGGCCTTAAGAAACTCGCTGAAAAAGATGCGGCTAAACGCGCGAAGAAAAAAGCCGCTGAGCTAGCAAAACAAGCAAACAACGGCTAGTTCTTAGCTCTGTTGGAAGGCTAAGTTTTAGAAAGACTTAGCCCTTTAAAAATACCTACTTCAACTAAATATCTATGCCCTCGCGGGTAGGGCATAGATCATTCGAAAATTCGCAAAAGGAAATGCAGTATGGCCGTAGCAAGCTATGAAGGAATAAAGATAAACAACCTTTTCCACGAATACGTGGCAGGCAAGCCAATCCTTAAAGGCATTAATATTGATATCGATGAGCCAGGTATCATCGCGATCATTGGCCCATCCGGTACCGGTAAAAGTACGCTTCTGCGCTGTATCAACCGTCTCAACGATCCAAGCCAAGGTGAGATCATTTTTGATGGCGCTGACCTGACTCAATTAAAAGGCCAAGCACTACGTAAACAGCGTCGACATATCGGCATGGTCTTTCAAGAGTACAACTTGGTAGAGCGTTTAACGGTTATCGAAAACGTGTTGAGCGGGCGTTTAGGTTACATGACCGCTTGGAATGCATGGCGTCGCAACTACTCTGCGCAAGACCTCGCCAAAGCGTTCGAGTTACTTGAATTTGTTGGCCTGCAAGACTTTGCTAACCAACGTGCCGACAGTTTGTCGGGTGGGCAAAGACAGCGTGTCGGTATCGCTCGCGCCGTTATGCAAGACCCATATATCTTATTGGCGGATGAACCGACTTCATCACTCGACCCGAAAACCGCGGTTGAGATCATGGAGTTGATGGAGACATTCGCAGAACAGAAAAACATTCCCGTGTTGGTTAACATCCACGATGTGAACTTGGCCAAGCGTTATGCCAAGCGCATCATCGGTATGTGTAACGGTAAAGTACATTATGACGGTAGCCCTGAAGGGATCTCAGAAGAAGATCTAAAAATCATTTACGGGGGTGAGTCATGGCTGGATTAAACCCAGGTTCGTCGCCAAGCATTTCATCAAGCACATCGCCAGCGAACCATGAAAACCCATTTAAAGTGTCATGGACGAACCGTGCGATCATCGCTGGCATTATTGCTTACCTGTTCTATAGCTTTTCGACATTAGGGCTGACGTTTGATCGTTTGATCATCGGCTTTGGTGAAAGTGAACGGCTACTATCTCGAATGTTTCCGCCTGACTTTTCGCGTACCAGCTTACTATTGAGCGGTTTAGCAGAGAGCTTGCAGATTGCGATTATCTCAAGCTTCTTTGGTATCGTCATTTCACTATTTTTAGGCTTGTTAGCCGCGAGAAACATGATGCCTTCAATCGTGTCGACGCCAATACGCTGCTTTATTGCGCTATGTCGCTCTTTTCATCCAGTGATCATTGCAATTCTATTCGTGAAAGCGGTGGGCTTTGGTGCCTTGGCCGGGATCTTGACTTTGGTATTCGCATCCATTGGCTTCATCGCCAAGCTGTTTGCAGAAGCGATTGAAGAAATTTCTTTTAAACCAGTTGAAGCGATTAAGGCAACAGGCGCGAGTTTCATCAGTGTCATTTTATATGCGGTGATGCCGCAGGTTTTCACGCGTTTTATTGGTTTTGCTAGCTACCAGCTGGACTCGAATTTACGTAATTCCACCATGGTGGGTATTGTGGGGGCGGGGGGCCTTGGCGGTACGCTGTTCTCGGCATTCCAGCGTTTTGATTATGACTTTGTCGCCGCTATTTTGCTCACCATTATCGCACTGATTCTTGTCGGTGAATTTCTTTCCAACATTGTTAGGAGAATCTTCTAATGACAACTGCATCTATCGATAGAGAGTGGCAACGCTTTACACCCAACGAACGCGTGGCTCGGTTTGCCGTTTACCTCAGCTTAGTGTGTGCTATTGTTTGGTCTTGGCAGACGGTGGAAGTGATTCCTGAGTTCTTATACGACGCGCCAGCGCAGTTTGCTGATATGTTTGAGCGCATGGTGCCAATGGACTATGCCTTCTATCCCGAATCGATCCACGCAGCGATGATTGAAACACTGCACATCGCAACGTTAGGTACTTTATTTACCTTGGTATTTGCAATTCCGTTAGCGTTATTGAATGCGCCAAACATTACCCCGAATAAAGCGTTGAACTGGGTTGCTCAATTCTTTCTGGTGTCTTCACGCTCAGTGAATTCGTTGGTTTGGGCACTGTTGTTTATAGCACTGTTTGGCCCCGGTGTTCTCGCAGGTATCATGGCGATCGCCATTCGCAGTATCGGCTTTGTAGGGAAGCTGTTAGCGGAAGCTATTGCTGAAGTGAACATGGGGCCTATTGAAGCTTTGCGCGCAACAGGTGCTTCGTGGATGAGTATCTTACTTAAAGGTTATTGGCCACAAGTGATGCCCGCATTTTACTCAATTGTATTGTTCCGGTGGGATATCAATGTGCGTGAATCTGCGGTATTGGGTTTGGTAGGCGCTGGTGGTATTGGTGTGGTGCTCAACGATGCGCAGAATTTGTTTGAATGGCAAAAAGTGTCGATGGTATTAGTGAGTATCTTTGCGGTGGTTATCGTTGCTGAAGCCGTAGTGATCCATATCCGTAACAAACTCATATAGACAGTTTGTTGTGTGAAAGTTAAGAGCTTATCTAGCACTTTGAAGCTCAAACGACCCTAGGTACTTCGGTCTACCTAGCGGTCGTTTTTTTATGTCTAAAGAGTGACCTGAGATCTGATTAGAAGGGCGTGATTCGCTTTTAAGTGTCTAGCTTTTAACTGCCAATAGCGCATCCACAAATTCTGCAAACCCATAGCCACCCGGCTGCGACATCACCGTACTTGGGTGATGATCTAGCTTATCCCAATAATGCTTAATATTAGCCACGCCAACGGATAGAGGTAACGACTCGAACATTTGTTGATCGTTCATTGAATCGCCGACATAACAGGCTTGGTTATGGATCTGTTCGATCGATAGGCCTTTATTTGCGAGAAAAAGATGCACCGCGTTTTTCTTTGAGTGCTCTCCATACCAAGCATTAATATGAATCGAGCTGGCCGTCGCGTATGCGCCTAAAGCATGTATTCTCTCAAGTACCTCTTGCACTATTTCAGGATCAACAGGCTTACGGTTTTGGCCGATATCAATAGCGACCTCACACAAGCGGTAAGGTTGGTCCAAAGTTAGAGATAAGTCTGGGTAATTCAACAAGATCGTTTCGACTTGTTGTTTTAGCTTGGCTTGGTTCTGACGCACTTGTTCTAGCGGAATTTCCGATGAAAGCTGTAATGCACCGTCTTGCTTCTCTAGCAAGAAAGCGCCATTTTCTCCAAGCACGGCATCGACAGGCCAAAGTTGCGCAATATGATCGCACCAACCAGCACAGGCTCCTGTAACTGCGACCACTTTGATTCCGTTGTCTCTTAGCTTTTGCAACGCAATCAAGGTATTTGGAGGAAGTGAGCCTTGCCAAGTGAGCGTATCATCGACGTCGGTTAGTACCCATTCGATATGCTTCCAGTCATTACTTAGTTGGTGTTCCATCCTTAAACTCACTTATTCGATTTTTAGTGCTATATAGAGTGATCAGTTTGTCGTTAAACGCCTTTCGATCTGTATCGTTAATGAACGCTGCGGTATGTTTAGAAAATACAATGCTTGGCAAAGTTACCAGCTTCATTAGCCGTCCAGTCACCTTTAGGTTTCTCTTTCATATCAGTACACCAAGCTTCACTTCCGACTTCTGTACAAGCCATAATTTGAGTGGATAGAAATAGAAGTAGCGCGATTTTTCTCATAATAAATATCCTTTATTGTCTCTATTACTGTTTATAACTGTACCAAATACTATCTGTTATTGTTATAGCAACCAGTGACTTAAGATTGTTAAAAGTGATGGTGATTTTAGAGTGGGGAAAGAATGGGGTGACTAGACTTTTTATCGATAAAATCAAAGTTACGGAAAGGTCGTTTGGGGCCATAGATCGAAAAAGCCAGCAACATGTGCTGGCTTTGAAAACCTTAGTGCGCTTCTATTAGTTAATGCGCTTCTGTTGGTTTATGCACTTCTATTAGTTAGGTCGCTTCTACTTATAGAGTTATACCAATTTCATCTCTTGGATGATATCTGAAGCAATTTCTGGCTTCGTACTTGTTGGCTTCTCATGCAGGTCTGCTTTCAATTGTCCCTTACGGTTACTCAGGCCTGTTTCAAGTTTCTTGAGTGCTGAAGCGATTGCTGGGTACATAACGTCTCCAGTAGCTTTTGCCGATACACGTACGCCTTCGTAGTTGGTGAACACTTCAACCTGATGCTTGCTGTGCTCTTTTGTAATGATGATGTCGCAGCTAATCAGTGATGGGAAATGGTTAGATATCTTCTCGAATTTTCCTTCGATGTCTTTGCGTGACTCGTCGTTAATTGATACATGATGTGTTTGAACATTTATTTTCATAAATCATACCTTTCCAATGACTGTGTCACTTAAACGTAGCAAACATCGGATAGTTTAACCAACAGCGAAAGCATACATGTGTGATTGACTTCAGTGTTATCAAATAATCTATCCTTGCTCCCTTGAAAGTCCGATTAACTGAACGCATATTATGTTTCGTGTTTTAAAGACATGTTCAAAAATACTTCATTCTTGATGAATTGCTCTAACCTACCTTCCTTTCTTAGTTTTTATCACCCAAATAAAGCATCAATCCAAATATATATTCTAGTGCTAAATCTACAAATCACCGCTGACTATTATATGATGGACGGCACTCATCCTTTCATTCCACAAGGGCTAGTGAGCCGTTAAGTTAGACATAAATAAGGCAACGCAGAGCTGCCTTTGGATTGAGAAATCTAGTTTCATCATAGGCGTGTATTAACTGAATTTGTAAGACGATGGCACTACGATTACACCTTGTTTTGAAACATGAAATCGCTCGGCATCGTCCCTGCTATTAATGCCTATTTGAGTATCATCAGGCACCTTAACGTTCTTATCGATGATGCAGTTTTGGATATGGCAGTTTTTTCCTATTTCAACATCTTCAAACAGAATACTATCAATCACAATCGCGGCATTGCTGACTTTTACTTTAGGAAAGAAGATAGAGTTTTGCGCAGACCCGCCTTCAATTACAACCCCGTTCGCTATCATCGAGTTGATAAATATCCCTTGGTTCCCTTCTACAGAAGCGACGGTTCGTGCTGGTGGCAGTTGCGGTTCGTAGGTACGGATTGCCCAATCAGGCTGATATAAATCGATAGGGGAAACTGGTTTTAGCAAGTCCATATTGGCTTGGTAATAGGAGTCTAGGGTTCCAACATCTCTCCAATAGGCGTCTTGAGTAACTCGGCCTTCTGTATCTCCAAACTTATAGGCATAAACACTGTTGTTTCCGACTAACTTAGGAATGATGTCTTTACCAAAATCGTGGCTTGAACTCGGGTCTTTTGCATCCGTCAGTAGTGCTTGAGTCAGGACTTCCTTATCAAAGATGTATATCCCCATTGAAGCCATGCTTCGGGTTGGCCTACCGGGTACACTCGCAGGGTAACGTGGCTTCTCGGTAAAGTTATTGATCTGCAGGGATTCGTCTATCTCCATCACACCAAACTCTTTGGCTTCATCAATCGATACTTCCATACACGCTACCGTTAAGTCAGCCTCGTTCTTTTTGTGTTGCTTGAGCATTGGCGCGTAATCCATGCGATAGATATGGTCGCCGGATAACACCACCACATGCTTGGCTTCACTGCGAGACAGCAAATACAAATTTTGATAAATCGCATCGGCAGTGCCGCTATACCAGCTGTCACCGGTGCGCATTTGTGGGGGAACATTGGTGATGTATTCGCCGAGCTCGGGGTTAAGCACCGACCAACCATCTCTCAAATGCTTTTGCAAAGAGTGAGATTTGTACTGAGTCAGCACTAAAATTTGTCGTAGCCCAGAGTGTAAGCAGTTCGCGAGAGTGAAATCTATGATTCGATATTTACCACCAAAGGGTACCGCAGGTTTTGCACGGTTATCGGTGAGAGGGGAAAGCCGAGAGCCAACACCGCCGGCCAGAACGATTGTTAGAGTGTCTTGCATGGTCAGAACCTCAATGTATTTATGATTATGAACATACACTTGCAAGCACTAAGCCAAATGTAACTCATTGAATATTAAACAAGGTGTGAGTTGACGGCGTGGTGCTGCACCAAATTGATGCGCATGAGGTCTTGGCTTGCTCTATTTTGGCACAAACAGGTCGAATTAAAGCTAAGGTGAAGTGTTTAAAGGAATGATGCACGGAAAATATGCATTACAAAACTGTCAATAAAATGAGGAAATAAAGTGATCGAGTCGATATAAATTTACACAAATAACCATAACCTTTCACAAATTGATTTCCATCAATAAAGTAGGGTTATTCTATGCTACCTTGCACGCAAAATAAGAAATGATTACTCATTCACCAATAAAGAATTAAGCCCTAAAAAGGAAATAATAATGAAAAAAACAGTATGTGGTATTGCGGTTATTGCGGCTCTTTTGTCAACCAATGTTCTTGCTCATAAAGAAGGTGATTTCATCATCCGTGCTGGTGCAGCAACAGTATCTCCAAATGACAGCAGTGGCGCTGTTCTTGACAATTCAGACCTAGAGTTTTCAGTTGATTCAGATACTCAGCTTGGTTTAACTTTCGGCTACATGTTTACTGATAACCTCAGTTTTGAAGTATTAGCAGCGAGTCCATTTTCACACAATATCTCCGTCAATGGTTTAGGTAAAGTTGCCGACACTAAACAGCTACCGCCAATGTTTATGGTTCAATACTACTTCGGTGAAGCGAACAGTGATTTCCGCCCTTACGTAGGTGCTGGTATCAACTACACTGTATTTTTCGATGAAAGTTTGAATAGTACGGGTAAAAGTGCAGGCTTGAGTGACCTATCTCTTGATGATTCTTGGGGCTTAGCGGCTAACATAGGCATTGATTACATGATCAATGAAGATTGGTTTCTAAACGCATCGGTTTGGTATGCAGATATTGGTACAACCGCTAAGTACAAGCAAACAGTCGGTGGAATTACCACACAATACTCTACAGATGTTGATATCGACCCATGGGCATTCATGATTGGCGGTGGTTACAACTTCTAACTAACCTTTGTTAGATGATTCCGAGCGCTCAAGCACCAGCCAGCTTGGGCGTTTTTTTGCATCTTT
This sequence comes from Vibrio sp. ECSMB14106, assembly GCF_000972265.1. NCBI lineage: Bacteria > Pseudomonadati > Pseudomonadota > Gammaproteobacteria > Vibrionales > Vibrionaceae > Vibrio > Vibrio sp. ECSMB14106. The sequence goes on from NZ_LAUM01000028.1 coordinate 62,095, forward strand.
TTTAATGAAATACTTACTCCAACTTACTGTTGTTATAGGGAAAAGAAACCGATTGTGGTCACCTATTGTTAACAAAAGGGAAAGATAAGTGTCATAACAGCCCTCTATGATCGCGATTCAAATTATGGAGGATATATGAATCGTAAATTTAATAAGCTGACACTATTATTACCTATCGCGGTAAGTTCTGCTCTAGTTGGGTGTTCTCAATCAACTTCAACATCACCAACGACTGCTACGCCATCTCAAACGTCACTTGATGCTTTTAGCTTTCAGTGCCAATCCATCGAGCAGCCAAGTGCTTCCAATGCTGAGGTAACCGGAATCAGCCTAGTTGGCCGTTCAATTGCCGACGCCCCGTTTGATACTTCTGCAGCCGAAATCGTCAGCTACGATTCATGTACCGACAAGCTTTATGTTGTGAATGCTCAAGCGCAGAAAGTCGATGTGTTGTCGATGAACTCAGCTAACGAACCAACATCTAAGGGCTCTATTGATCTTCAATCAGCGGCTGCAGCTTCTGGTATTGATATTGGTGCAGCGAACAGTGTGTCTACTCATCAAGGATTAGTTGCTGTCGCGATTGAAAATGCCGACAAGCAACAGAACGGCATCATTGCACTTTATCGTTCAGACACGTTAGAGCTGATCACTACTTATACGGCTGGCGCATTACCGGACATGGTGAGCTTCTCGAAAGATGGTCGCTATATTGCCTCTGCAAATGAAGGTGAGCCGAATGCGGATTACAGCATTGACCCTGAAGGTTCAGTGACACTGGTGGATTTAACTTATGGTCCTCTGCAAGCAAGAGTCACGCAGATCGATTTTAAGGTATTCAATCAAGGTCAGCCTCGCCATGCAGAGCTGACCGACAAGGTTCGAATCTCTGCGCCGAATGCAACCGTTGCTCAAGATCTAGAACCGGAATACCTAACGTTTGCTGATAACGGAAAACTCTACGTAGCGCTTCAAGAGAACAACGCTTTGGCTACCATTGATGTGGCGAGTGCACAAGTGGATGCGATTCTTGAACTAGGCGGTAAGCCTTGGGATCGCGCTAAGCTAGATGCGTCAAATAAAGAGAAAAACATCGGTAATCTACAAAGCTACGCAATGTTAGAAGGTCTCTACATGCCAGACAGCATCACTAGCTACAGTGTTGATGGCAACACCTATATCGTGACTGCAAACGAAGGCGACGGTCGTGAATATGGCATCAAGACCACGCAAAAAATGTGTGATGAGAAAGGTTTTGAGTGGGACGGTGACGATTATCAAGACACCGAAAACTACACCACAGAAAAAGACTTTTGTATCGCGTATGTCGATGAAGTACGCGGCAAGAAGTTAGACGTTGACGCTAACCATCCATTAGCTGGCGCATTGAAAGACAACAAGCAACTTGCACGTCTTAAAGTGATTAAGCCACAAGGGACACTCGCTGCTGACCAAAAGGTTCAAGCATTCGGTAGCCGCTCGTTCTCTATCTGGGATGAGTCAGGCGAGTTAGTGTTTGATAGCGGTGATGATTTTGCTCGAATCGTACTTGAGCAAGATCCTGCAAACTTCAACAGCACCAATGATAACAACCAAAGCGGTGACGATCGTAGTGATGATAAAGGAGCGGAACCTGAAGCCGTCGAAGTGGCAGAGATCAACGGCAAGCACTATGCCTTTATTGGACTTGAGCGCCAAGGTGGCATCATGGTTTACGATGTAACGCAGCCTAAGAGCGCAAGTTTCATCAGCTACTTGAACAACCGCGACTTTACTCAGCCAGCGTGCACCAAGGTTGATGAAGACGGTGATTGCGACAACGATACTTACAACTCGAAAGCGGGTGACTTAGGTCCAGAATCAATTCAGTATTTCACACGTTCTGGTAACCACTTTATTGCGGTTGGCAACGAAGTGAGCGGCAGCACATCAGTTTACCGCGTTGAGTTCTAACCTCGCTTATTGCTAGTAATTAAATTGAAGCAAAACAAAAGCGCCACTACTGGGTAAGTAGTGGCGCTTTTTAGTTCATCGCTTGTTTAGTAGCGATAGCAAAGGCCTATGGCTGCTGCTTAGTTGGTGCTAGAGCAATCTCACGGATACATACGTTCTGTGGTTGTTGGTAAGCGAATGATACAGCGCGAGCGATATCGTCAGCTGCCAATACGCCGCCCATGTCTTCTTTCCAAGAATCGTAACCGTCTTTGATCTCTTGAGATGTTGTGTGAGACAGAAGCTCAGTTTCTACAGCACCCGGTGCGATAGTGGTAACACGAACGTTTGAAGCCGCCACTTCTTCACGAACGTTTTCAGAAATCGCGTGAACAGCGAATTTAGTACCACAGTAAGCTGCGTGGCTTGGGAATGTTTTCTTACCCGCGATAGAGCTGATGTTGATGATAGTACCTGTGTTGCGCTCCATCATCGGAGCAAGTACAGATTGCATGCCGTTTAGAAGACCAATCACGTTCACATCGAACATTGTCTTCCACTCTTGAGCGTCTTGAGTATCGATTTGGCCAAGAAGCATTGCGCCAGCGTTGTTGATAAGCGCATCTACAGGACCAAACTTCTCTTCACCTTGTGCGATTGCTGCATCAAAAGAAGATTTGTCTGTTACGTCTACTTTCACAGATAGAGAGTTTGGTAGGTTCAGCGCTTCAAGGCGGTCAATACGACGAGCTAAAAGTAGCAGAGGGTGGCCTTCATCGCTTAGACGACGAGCGATTGCTTCACCAATACCAGAGCTTGCACCTGTAATTACGATTAGTTTTTTCATTTTATTTCCTCTGTACTTTTATTGCGTCGGTTGGCTACGACGTATTGTTTAAGTGCCTTCGAATCAAGTGCTTGTTGCCTTGCTTCGTTGCGATGGAGGTATATTAAGGAAAATAGCATTGTTGATATATAGCGCTTTACTTGAAACACTGTTGCTGTGGTGCAACAATAAAAGCGTCTATCTCATAACTTCATTAGTAAGCTGGCGACTATGCTCAATCAAATTAATCTGTCTGATATTCGCTCCTTCGTGCTGATCGCTCGTTTAGGTAATTTCACCAAAGCGGCGGAGGAGTTAGATGTGTCTCGTTCCCACGTATCACGCCAAGTGAGTAGTCTAGAAAAGCAGATGGGAGTGACCCTGTTTATCCGCACCACTCGAACTTTAAGGCTGACGCACGCAGGGCAAGATCTATACGCGAGATGTGAACAAGCCTTAGATAATATAGACCAAGCTCTGATTGCTGCGGTGGACGATGTCGAAGAGGTGCGCGGCGATATAAAAGTAAACTGTGTCGGCGGTTATTTGGGTGAGGTGATCATTGCGGATCTAGTGAATGAGTTTATGCAGCTCTACCCAGACATCAGCATCAGTCTTGATTTCAGTAGTAACCGAGTCGACTTGATTGAAGACGCGTTCGATATCGCTTTTCGCATGGGAAGCTTAGAAGATGCAGGGTTTATCGCAAGAAAGCTTCTGGACATTGAGATGGGAACACTCGCGAGCCCTGAGTATTTCGCTCGTAAAGGAAAGCCAAGTCATCCTAAAGATCTGATCCACCATGACTGCTTAACGGGATCGGTGCGTAAGTGGAGTTTTCAAGCACTGGACGACACTAAGAAAACGGTCGATGTGCATGTGACGGGCAGACTGCAATGTAAGAATGGCCGAGTGTTGGTGCAGGGCGCCAAGTCGGGCAACGGGATTATTCGTGTTCCAACCATCTATTGCTTACAAGAACTCAATGACGGGCAATTGGAGCAGGTCTTTGATGAGTGGGTCGTGCCCAAAGTAGACTTTTCAGCGATCTACCATCGAGACCGCTATCAACCGAGCCGAATCCGAACCTTCATTGATTTTGTAAAAGGCCGTTTTGAGCAAATGCCAGTCAGCTGAGACTCGCTTGCAAAAAATCGCGGTCGCTTGGTGAGCATTTTTGGCATTGAATGACATGAGTAAGTATTTACTTACTCTGCTGCTTCTATCATTTTTAACTTAGAATAAAGATCAAACCCAATAACACCAGACAAGAGTAAGGCCGCTATGATGTTGAATATGGATTTTGCAAAGAGATTGGTGATTGATACCGCATTACTGGATTGGATTGCAAGCCCTGCTAAAGGGGTTTGGCGTAAGCCGTTAGAAAGAGAAGAGAAAGAGTCGGGCCACACGACCAGCGTGGTGAAGTACGATTCTGAATCTTCGTTTTCTGAGCACCCACACCCGCAAGGCGAAGAGATCTTCGTATTAGAGGGTGTGTTCTCAGATGAAACGGGTGATTTCCCTGCCGGTACTTATATCCGTAATCCGCCGAGCAGCGCGCATTCTCCATCAAGCAAAAATGGCTGCACGATCTTGGTTAAACTCAACCAATTTGATGCGAGAGACTTAACTCAAGTTCGCATCAATACTCTAGATGCAGAGTGGCTTCCGGGGATTGGTGGTTTACAAGTGATGCCACTGCATGAGTTCGAACACGAGCATGTCGCATTAGTGAAGTGGCCGGTTGGCGAACGTTTTCAGCCACATCGTCACTTTGGTGGTGAAGAGATCTTCGTTTTGTCTGGCACCTTTAAAGATGAACACGGTGAGTACCCGAAACACACCTGGATGCGTAGCCCTCACATGAGCGAGCATTTTCCTTATGTGGAAGAAGAGACCGTCATCCTAGTGAAAACAGGGCACTTGCCGATCGATTAACTGTATTTTTAGCTGCACAACTGTGGCCATTTGGACTGAATCACAGAGAGAAAAATCAGTGAACTTGTTCTCTGTAGATGCCCGGAGGTACGCCTTTCCAATTGCTATACGCACGAATAAACGAGTTCGCTTCTTTGTACCCTAGCAAGAAGGATATCTCTCCCAGTGACAGTGTCGACTTTTCCAAATAATGATCGGCTAATTCACCTCTTACTTCTTGCAGTAGGTTTTGAAAGCTCTCTGCTTCATTGGTGAGTTTGCGTTGCAGGGTGCGCTTACTCATTGCAAGCTTACTCGCGATACCTTCAATCGAACTCTCACCACTCGGTAATGACTCTAACAGAGTGGCTTTCACTCGCTCAGACGTCGATGCTTCTGAATCCAAATCAACCAGTTTTTTGTTGAGCGACTCTTCGAAGAATGCCCACATAGAGACATTCTCGGTCAAGAAGGGCAAAGCGGCGTCTTTAGCACTGAAGGTGATTTTTATCTGTTCGCTGTGCGTAAGGTCGCAACCAAAATACGATTTATAATCTTCTAGGTTGCTAGGCAACAGTGGTAACTCGATAGCTATTGGCTTGATGTTTTCTCTGGTCGCCAAGCGTGCTAATTGGGTAAAGAATACTAACTCAGACACGCTAAGGTATTTTGGGATTTCCGCGTCGTAGCCGTAGCAACTGATGGTAATGCTGGTCTGTTTTGAATTGATCTGGACATCAGACATCATCGGGCCAATCAGAGGTTTGTATTGGCTAAGGCGTTGCAGGGCCGTATTCAAATCTGGGCTACAAATGCTAGCAAAGATCGGAGGATCAAACGCCTCTACCGTCATGTACTTAGCCAGTAGTAACGGTGCTTCTTTTTCACCAGATGAGGCTTCAATACCATCCCAGAGTCGGTAATATTCATTTGGATTTAAGGTGAAATTCTGACGATTGAAAAGGTCTATCGGCAATTTTGCGTGCTTGAGCACCGAGAGCGGATCAATGCCCATATCACAAAGTAACAGCTTCCAACTCGGGGAGTAGGTGAATTTCTTCGCTCGTTTCATAATTACCCTTTAATACCTGTTTAGCTTTTAAGCTCTTGTAAATCGATCAAACCCTTCGAAACCGACCAGCTCTTTGAAACCGACTAAGCGCTTTTTAAAACGAATAAGTTCTCTTAAACCGAATAAGCATACATCGCTCAACCGAGATCGAAGTACGTTTGTCGTTGCGTGATTGATTTATTGTTTTTCCATTGCTTGACGAGACATTTTTAGCACCATTTTTCTTGGTAGCAGTGGGATAAGCCATTCAAGCATGAACTTTAGACCTTTCTCATTAAACGCCACTAACTCGCCTTTTTCCATCGATTGATAACCAATTTGAGCAACCGACTCTGGTGATTTTGCATTTTTCCAAGCATCGACATCTTTAAGATCTCCGGCTTCTACAAACCCTGTTTTTACGGGACCTGGGCATAGCGCTGTCACCGTAACGTTGCTCTCTTCGAGTTCCTGAGCGATCGCTTGAGAGAAGGACGTCACGAACGACTTAGTTGCGTAATACACCGCTTGCAGTGGACCGGGCAGTAAAGAAGCGGTCGATGACATGTTCATTACTTTACCGTGGTTACGCGCAACCATGCCTTGCAGGTATAAGTGAGTCAGTGATACCAGAGCATTGATGTTTACTTGAATCATCGACAAGTCAGCTTCTAGCGCTCGCTCATGAAACAGACCATGACCACCAAAGCCTGCGTTGTTGATCAGGGTACTTATCTCAAGCCCATGACTTTCTGTGTAATCGAAGATTCGTTGCGGGCTCTGAGGATCACTGAGATCTTCTGAAATCACATGGACTGAGACTTTATATTGGCTTTCAATCTCAGCTTTTAGCGCTTCCAGTTTTGGCAGCGTGCGGGCAACAAGGACAAGGTCACCCCCTTTCTTTGCATGAATTTTTGCAAGTTCAAGGCCGATACCACCTGATGCACCAGTGATTAACGCAATGTTTGAAGTGTTCATAGGGATTCCTCGTTATTTTCATTATTGTTGCTGACGAGGTAAATTGTGGGGTATCCCATCGCGCCATGCACTCGCGCATAACGACATGCTGCTATCAAAAGGTGCCAATTTAATATTGGCGCTTCGAAGGAAGCGAAAAAGCCGCTTAACCAGTTGGGCTAAGCGGTCATAAGAGCAGGGTTTAAAGCTATAAAGCTAAAGCAATGGCAGCATCAAGACTAGTACGCGACACCAATGCGTTGGCGTGGGAACTTGCCAGCTTCGAGTTCATCAATCATCGCGATTGCATAGTCGATGACTGAAATTTTGCTGTTGCCATCTTCGTCGGTGAGCAGTTGGTCGCCACCAGTACGGTAGGCCGACAGTTTCTCGCCCGGGAAGATTTCTGCTGCTGGGCTAATGAACGTCCAGTTAACCTCGCTGTTAGACTGTTTGAACACTTCAAGCGCTTCACCTTGTGCTAGCGCTTCGTTCTTATGCTCTGCTGGAAAGTCCGGAACGGTAACTAACGGTACGTTTGGCGCTACTTCTAATGAACCCGCACCACCAACCCAAAGTAGACGTTCGATACCAATGCTTGGCAGTGTATCAAGCAGCTTAGTTGCTGTGCTTTTTACGATGTCGTGATTGCCTAGAGCACGTCCGCCAATCGAAGCAATAACCGCATCAACGCCTGAGAAAGCAGTCGTTAGACTGGCTGCTTGATCTTGTAAATCAAATGAACGAACTTCAACATCGCTGATTTCTACACGGCTTGCATCTCTTACAACAGCTACAATCTCGTGTCCGCGAGCTTGAGCTTCTTGAGCGATGTGACTACCAATCCAACCTGATGCGCCTAATACTGCAATTTTCATAATGTATCTCCAATTATCTTATTTATTGAGTCTGTTTCTCTACAGCCATTGCAGTCTAATAGTTCACTAATCTGCGATAAATATCGTAAAATGATGTAGATTGTATCTATGTAGTTATCTAATAGACTTGGTTCAATGGACAAGGGAAAGTGTGATGGATAGATTGACGGCGATGCGTAGCTTTGTTGAAGTCGCAAATTGTGCCAGCTTCACCCGAGCGGCTGAGCATTTGGATATGAGTCGGTTGCAGGTTTCACGTCATGTTCAAGAAATAGAAGGGTGGTTGAAGCAGAGGCTATTACATAGGACGACTCGAAAGGTGAGCTTGACGACGGCAGGAGAAATCGCCTTACAGCGCTGTGAGAAAATCCTCTATGAAACCGCTGAGCTAGAAGTTACTTCACTCAATCAAACCGATGACCTTTCAGGAACCATTCGAATTGCTGCACCCATTGGTTTAACTCAATACATGCTGCTGGATGTGGTCGAACAGTTCACTGAGCGCCACCCTAATATCACGGTCGAGCTGTTTGCTTCTGACCGTTTTGCTCAGCTGGTGGATGACAGAATCGATATTGCGCTGCGTTATACCGATCAACCTGACGATAGCTTGATTGCTCGTAAGCTAATGGAAATTGATTCGGTGGTGTGTGCATCGCAAGCTTATTTAGATAAACATGGTCAACCTAAAACAGTCGAAGAGCTTCGACAGCACAATTGTTTTCGCCATTTGAGTGTCTCTAATTGGGATTTCGTGAAGGATAATCAGCATTATTCTGTTGAGGTGTCTGGCACTATCAAAGCTAATGATGTTGGGGTATTAACCCGCGCCGCGCAACATGGAAAAGGGGTTGTTCGATTGCCCTGTGATTTAGCCAATCCACTGATTGCGGATGGCAAATTGAAACGAATTTTGGATGATTTTATTTCACCGAGTAGTGTGCTTTGGGCGGTGTATTTGTCTCGTAGTTATCAGCTGCCGGTTGTGCGTCAGTTCATAGATTTTGCTGCGGAGGTTTGGTCTAGCGATATCAAGTCTGGGGATGTTTGAAACTTCATAGGCAATGATACATAGCAATAGAATTTTTCAAACTCATAAATACAAAAATCCGATATCAATGGTGATATCGGATTCGAACTCAATAATTCAGAGTTCCAGCACGCTCTCCTCTCACGAAGTCTTTACATGTAATGATGTACGGATAATCGGGTATTTATCACCTTTTCGTTGATGTCTGGTAAAGGCTGATACAAGCTTCTCGTAATGTCGGATAATACTTGGTCGTAGACTTGCGACACGACGCTAGAGATATCACTGGTTAATTCGTACATGCTATCTGCCGGTTGGGTCGCTTCGCTGCTCGATGCGATCTCTGTAAGTGCATGCATCGCTCGTGTGCAAACCGGTGAACCGCTGCTGATAGGGCAAATCATTGATAATTGGTTGAGTTTACGGTGTGTCTGAGAAGCATAGAATTTGAATCTCAAATACTCATCAGGCTTTTCCATATCAGGTATGCACATTCGTAACTTGGTCAAGATCTCCATGCAATCTAAGATCTGTTGCCAATTCATGTGGTACTCACGGCTCATGTCTTCTCGTTCAGACTGAATCAACCAAATGATCATCACCTCATCCATTAAGAACATGCTGTGGCGAATCGTTTTGCCATGAATTGATTGGTTACGCACCAAGCTGCGGTTTTGCCAGTCACTGTGCATGGCGATGAGCTTGAGGTGATAGATGCGATACATAGGGCGGCTATCAAACGACACATGGGACTGAAGCAGCTCAGATACTTCAAGTATGTTGTCGTAAATCTCGTTCACTTTGCGAATCGAGTCGCTAGACAATTTATAAGCTAGAGCATAGTGCGTTGCCGCGCGATGTTTGCGTGATAACAACAATAACTCTCTAAGCAGAACTAAGGTTTCAAACCTGTGTGATAGCGCTGTTTGTCTCTTCCTTGAGAAATAAAACAGGGCTGCAAGTACTAATAGGGATAAACCCACTGAAATAACTACAAACATATTCAACTCCTAATATTTGTATACCTACTTAGTGGTAGTGCAGACACCGTGCCAAAATAAATAAGTGTTATATTTCATTGAGTTATGTTTTTTATCTAATTATGGATGATCAATCATGGTGCATGACTTCACCATTCGAGTGAGTGCGATAGAAGAGGTTAAAGGTTTTTACAGTTTCTAGACTTTGCTATGGCTGAAGCACAAATAGCTATAATCTGGCTAACCTCTTGTACAAGGTTAGTCAGATTGGGTTACACAGAGATGTACATTCAGTGAGTAGATAGTGAAGGTATGACTAAAGATTTACGGCGAATGTACCACTGAGAAGGCAGATAACCGCGAAGCTCGTTTAGGTCTATAGCCCAATAAGTCGATCGATCCAGAAATCAATAGCGCGATAAGTCGATCACTTTATTGCATAGCTTACTCAGAGCCAGTTGATCATGGCTGATCAAAATTAGGCCGCAATTAGCTTCTTTCGATACTTCAACAATTAACCTTAGCGTTTGTGCCGCAGTGATGGGGTCTAATCGTGATGAGGGTTCATCTGCAATTAACAGTTTTGGGCTCATCAGTAGCGCTCGTAAAATTGCGAACCTCTGTAATTCTCCTCCGGATACTTGGCTTGATGGACGTTCAAGCAAAGCAGAGTTAAGGCTCAATCTATCTAGTAGTGCGGGTATCTTGGACCGGTTTAGCTTGTGAAGCGCACATAAGTCATTAAGTAACGTTTTTAGTGTTGTGTGAGGAGAATGCGCACTGGGTGGATCTTGGTAAAGCTTAAGGCGTTGTCCTTTTTCGATTTTTTGAAGCCAGTCGATATTGCCGGAAAAGTCGCGATGCAACCCTAGTAAAGTATCGGCGAGAGAAGACTTTCCGCATCCGCTGTCACCATAAACTCCCAGTATTTCACCTTGTGATAATGAGAACGTGAGATCTGAAAAGAGTGTTCTTTGATCGCGGTAAATAGCTAAACCTTCAACTTCAAGCAATGGCTTCTGCCCGCTTTGTATGCCAACCTCTGAGGAAGTAGCGTGACTATTTGATTCATTTGAAGGTTGCGAGGAAGTTGGCTGTTCAAGAGACCAATACTCAGGTTGCGCTTGGATTAGCGCTTTTGTGTAGGCCGCTTGTGGCTGATCTAAAATGGCTTTAGCGTCTCCCCTTTCAACAATTTCGCCTTCTTTCATGACAATGATGTCACCACCTAGCATTTTAGCCAGCTTAATGTCGTGAGTGATGGTGAGCAGGCCACCGGGTTTGCCATTTTCAAGTTGTTGGCAGTGAGAAAGGAGAAGTTGCCCAACGTGATCACGTCGGCTTTCGTCTAAGCCTTTTGTGGGTTCATCGGCAATTAACAGTTTGCCTCCAGCTTGAGTCGCACATAAGTACGCAGCACGTTGCGCCATTCCACCCGAGAGTTCAAATGGGTGTTTATCTCCATCTTTGCCCAGATCCATTTGTTGAAGTGCATTATGGGTGAGTGTGTCGCTCTGGGAACGATCTTCGTTTAAAACCAGCTTATGAACTTCGCTTATCTGCGATCCTATAGTACGAAGCGGATTGAGTGCTAACCAAGGTTCTTGAGGTAATAATGCGATTTCTTTTCCCCAAAACCGTTCTCGGTTTAAAGGGTTAAGCTCATCAAACAAAGTAATGTCGCCCTCTGGTTTTAAGGCATCAGGCAAGGTGCCGGCGATAGCTGCAGCGATTAGGCTTTTCCCCGCACCTGTTTCGCCCAAAACGGTGAGCGGACGCTGAGGGTATAAGTCTAAGTTTAAGCTCTGGACTAAGATTTGAGTGTCAGTATGAATCGACAGGTTTTCAATTTTTAACATTGCGTTCATGCAGTTACTCCCTTATCCGCTTGTTTGCCTAGTTGGGGTTTTTCTTGTTTAGCTCCCGGTTCATTATGCGCATGGTTTTTTGAGGATTGCGTGTGACGTTTTCCTTGAGCTAATAAATGAAAGCTTAATACCAGAAGAAAAACGGTCAGTACCGGTTGAATCAAAACCCAAGGGGCTTGGTGGTAGTAACGGAATAGTTCAACCATCATTAAGCCGAGCTCAGCTTCTGGCGGCTTGAGCCCAACATGCAGAAAGCCTAAAGACGCGAGTGCCAGTATTGAATTACCCGTACCAAAACAGAACAGGGTGAATAAATCATTTCGGCAATCTGGCCACAAGTGACGCTTGAATATATACCAGTGGTTGAACCCATAAAGTCGAGAGGCTTCTACTGCAGGTGACTGAATGAGTGACAACGTTCGGTTGCGTGACACGCGGAAAAAATCCACCCACAGCATGAGAGATATGGCGATGTAAAGAATGAGGAATGATCCCGGAACCATTGCCGCAAAAAGTAAAACAAGAATTAAGCCGGGCATGGCGAGTATCATGTTCACGTTGAATGAAAAGATTTTATCCCACCATCCTTGTTTCCAACCAGCGATTACTCCCATTGACGTCCCTAACAACGCAGCGGTAGTAATACTGATTAATGCCATGGAAAGTGAGGTGCTGATGGCGTGGCTTAATCTTGCCAAATTACTGCGTCCAAAATGGTCTCTGCCTAAAGGTTCTTCGACAGAAGGCGTTGTGAATGCAAGGTCTAAATTTTGCTTGGCAATATCACCTTGATAGACAGCCCGTTCTAGCATGACTAGGCATAACAAGGCGGCTAAAATAATCAGACCTAACCATTGCGGCTTTGTTAAATTCATACGATCTTAACCTTCTTTTTTTCGGATTCTGCTCGTGGTTTCTTGGGTGCAAATTTTGAAAATAAAGCAGAGGGTTTATTCGCGCGTTGCCTAGGATCTAATTGGTAATTAACAAGATCGACTAAGGTGTTGATGACCACAAATAGAAGCCCCATCAGCAGAGCAGAACCTTGAATCATAGGAATATCTCGACGGAAAATCGCATGCGCTAACGCGTGACCAATACCCGGCCAAGAGAATAATGACTCGATCATAATGATCCCTTCAATTAACCCGGTTGCTTGAACACCAACAAAAGTAATAACAGGTAAAGCGATGTGTTTATGAGCGTGATGCTGAAAAGCTTGCGCCTCACTGAGTCCTTTTAAACGAGCGAATAAAAAGTGCGGTGCTGTGATGGCATCATGAGTGGCGTTTCTTATAAGACGACTAGACATTGCAGCCAGCGATAGTGCCAAGGCGAGGGCGGGCAAAATGATAAACTCGACTCTACCAAAGCCTGCCACAGGAAGCCAATTCAGCTGTAACGAAAATATAATCACCAAGGCCAAACCTATTAGAAATACAGGCTGAGCTCTTAAGATGATGGAACCTAATAGCGAGAAGTTGTCTGCAAAAGAGTCGGTCCGTTTTCCACAATAAATACCGATTGGGATGGCAATGAGAAGAGAAATGACGGTCGCGACTACTGCCAATAAAATGGAGTGCCCGAGCTGGTGGCTGATTTCATCAATGACGGGGGTACCACTAATCAATGATGTTCCTAAATCAAAATGGAGAAGATCCCACAGCCATTCGAGGTATAACTGCAAGCCAGAGCGATTAAGCCCAAGCTCTTGGTAAACCGCTTGTGCCGCATCTGCATCCACATAATCGTACCCGTAACGACCCGCTGCAATTCTAAAAGCAAAGTCGCCGGGTAACAAGCGCATTAAAATGAAAGTGAGTGTTCCGATACTCCAAGCCACAAAGCCGGCTTGGAGTACTCTTCGGATTAAGATATTAATCATTAATCGTCATCTCTGAGATGCGATAGTTGATTTCAAATGGGTCAAATGAGAAGTGGTTAACACGTTCATTAACTGCGACTAATTGAGTGTAGAAAGTCACAGGAATCAGCGGCATTTCTTCCGCTAATATGGATGAAGCCTCTTGAGTCATTAGATTATATTGTTCTTGGTTTGGTCCAACCGATAGACGTTGAAGTAAGCTGCTGAACTCATCAGAAGACCAGTTCATTGGTCCCCAGTCACTGCCTTTATGGCTAGCAAAGTCGCGCATTAGTAAGGCTAGGGGATCCGCCGTAGTGCCAAAATTACGCGCCACGAGCGCCATTTCTAATGTGCCGTCTTTGTGCTTTGATGGAATTGCACTTGAGTTATCGATAGAAATATTCACTTGAATACCGACTTCTTTAAGCTGAGCTTGAATCGCAGTAGCTACGATAGGCAGCTCTGGTCTATCTGAGTAGGTAGTTAAAGTAATATCGAATGTTTTGCCTTCTCGCGAAAGGAGACCTTCCTCATTTTCCTGCCAACCTTGCCCTGAGAGTAATGTTTTCGCTTGGTCGATATTGCGCTGAGTTTGCTCAAGGTTATTGATGTGCCATGCGCCAAGAGAAGGGGCAAAAAGTTGATAGGCTTCAGAGCCTGGAACGCGGACGATTTGTTTTGAAATACCCGTTCGGTCTAACGCAAGACTTATTGCTTGACGTATATCTGAATGATTCAAAAGTGGGTGTTCGTTATTTAGCTTAATAAGGATCGTTCTTGGGATGGACTCCATCACCAATTCAACATTCTTTGCTGACTCAAGCAGGTCGATACTGGCTGGGTCGAGTGTGTAAACCAGATCGGCTTGACCGGTTTGTGCTAATAAAGCACGGCTTTCAGAGCGATGACCTGCAAGGTAGTGAACATGTTCAATCGAGGCTTTTGTGCCCCAGTAGTCAGTATTTTTGACAACATGCGCTTTATGAGGAGCTTGTAACTCTTGGATTTTATAAGGACCTGTACCACTCAGCTGTGCCACATTTCCTTGTTGATCAAACGAACTTGGTGCTGCAATCGCTGCTGTGTAATGCGCTAACACGGCCAGCAATGGTCGATAAGGTTGAGATAGTTCTATCACTAGAAGGTTGTCTGAAGCTGATATCTCTTTGATAGGTACACGCTTTAATACGCCAGGTTTTTTTAAAGCGCGAGAAAGAGAAGTTTGAACAGCTTGCGCGGTAAGCGGTGAACCATCGTGGAAAACAACGTCTGGGCGCAATGTGAATTCCCAACGTAGATTGTTTGCGCTAGTTGTCCATTCTTTCGCTAATAAAGGTGTGATGTTACCTGACTTATCGATAGCAGTAAGCGCTTCAACGACTTGTAACCGTGTAAATAAATAGCCGTTTTTAGATAAATCTTGGTCGGTAAATTCAAAGGGGCCAGAAATGTTTAGCGTTGTTGGTTGTGTTTCTTTCGATGGTAAAAATATCCATATGAGTAGTGCAATGATGGAAAGTAGCGCCAGTGCGGCAAGCTTTTTCATGCTTTTGTCCTAGTTATGAGTAATGATTAGAGATGTTATAACATAACAAGTGTGTATTGTTAATGATAATAGTTGCTAATTAGCTCGGTTTTTTATCGGACGTGAGTATGAAAAAAGCCCCACTGAAATCAGTGAGGCTCTAATTTTTGTATGCGGTTCTGATTCTAACAGGGTTTATTGGACGGTATCAGTCAGCTGTAAAAGCTGTTTGAGTGACAGTCACTATGCCCTGTTTAAAATAAGCTTGGCTCAATTGGTGAGCCCAAATCTGTTTAGGTCAATGCGCTTGAGTTAATATCGGGATACTAAGCACTAAGCATTAAACATTAAGCCAGTTTTAGGTCGAACTCAGTGCGGTACATCACCATATCTTCAATGGTCAGTACAGGCATGTTGTGCAGTTTACCGAAAGCAACGATCTCTGGCGTTTTTGCCATCGTGCCGTCTGGGTTGGTTACTTCACACAGTACACCTGCTGATTGAAGACCAGCCATTTGCATTAGATCCACAGTACCTTCTGTGTGACCGCGGCGAGCCAGTACGCCACCTTTGCGTGCGCGCAGTGGGAATACGTGACCAGGGCGAGCTAGGTCTGAAGGCTTAGCTGTTGGGTTAGCAGCTGTCTTGATCGTCGTTACACGGTCAGCGGCAGAAACACCTGTCGTTACGCCCACTTTTGCTTCGATAGTCACCGTAAACGCAGTTTGGTTTGCGCTGTTGTTATCTACAACCATAGGTGGAAGTTCAAGTTGGTTTGCTTGCTCGTCAGTTAGACACAGGCACACGATGCCGCTGCATTCACGGATCATAAGTGCCATTTGAGCATTGGTTAGGTGTTCTACTGAGTAGATGATGTCGCCTTCGTTCTCGCGATCTTCATCGTCAAGTAACAGTACGCCACGACCTTCGCGTAGAGCTTGCAGTGCGTTTTCAACGCGAGTGATTGGTTCGCCAAATTCGGCAAGTAGTGAAGACTGATTCATGGTTAAACTCCTAAAATATCACCAGAATCAGGGCTGTATGAGGGATCTCAACCGACGAGCATAACAAAGCCAACTCATTACAAGTAGACTTATACCAATCCAAATACGATTGGCATTAGCTCATTATGGTTTATCCAAAACGAAATGCACTCGTCTGAGTTGGAGGCATCAACTCAACAAATAGATGCGCCTTTCCAACTTAAACGAGTGTGTTTTCATTCTCTCTCATCCGGACTATAACCGTCGGCTCTGGCATCTCACCAGATCTGCTGACCTCGACGAATCGAGCGCTCGCGGGCTTATCTTTAGATTTTGCTAAAAACATACCGCCGGTGGGGAATTTCGCCCCGCCCTGAGAATAAAAATTAATAATCTGTTTTGCTTTGAAAGCAGACCAGATGGTAATCCTTTCAATAGTGGATTTAAAGGACTGACAGCAAAGTTTTTCAGATTCAGCCCTATGAACTTGATAAGTGCTTACTTAGTCGACGGAATATGCCATAACTCAGTTTAACGTAGCGTTGTGATGTTTCTAATTAATCTAATCCAACTGTGAATATGAATGGCTGTCTGGCGATTATCATTGACATAAAATTGATGTTGGCGATGCTAAGTTGCGATAGCATCCGACCACTTTATCCAAAAGATCTTATCTATGACTTCTCTGTTCTCTAACAAGTCTAAAGGCTTATTACTGCTCGTTCTAAGTTTGTATTCCCTAGTACTCTTTTTGATCTTTGGATCTGATTTCGACCTTGAAAGTACGATTTCTCCTTTCTATGGTGCCTTCATGACGTTCGTGACGTATTCAGCAGGTAATCAAGGATTCTTGATAACGCTGGCTGTTTTGTCTTTAGTTTTGCTTACGATGAAATTTTCCAAAGCTAAGCTAGTCAGCCTTTATCTGCAGTTGGGCATTTTATTGGTGCTTAGCTTTGCAGCGAAGACTTTCTTAAAGCATTCAACAGAGAGCCCGCGTCCTTATTCTGAGTATTTGGTTACACAGGAAGTGGTTGAAATGCCGGAGCTGTTTTATGAGTTACCATCGGCAGAAAAAAACGCGGCAATAGAATCTGTGCAAGATAGGGTTAGCGAGTGGCGAACACGTCATTGGCTTGGCGAAACGGACTATTCTTTCCCGTCGGGACACATGATTTTCGTCGGTGTGTGTTTAGCGTTCTTTGGTGGTCTTCTCTTAGAGGCGAAACGCTTTTATCTAGCCGGCGGTTTACTGGTTTGGGCTGGTGGCGTTGCTTATAGTCGTGTTTGGCTTGGTATGCATCGTCCTGAAGACTTGATTGCATCTATCGCTTTTGCGGGTTTAATCTACCTATTGGTGCCACTGGTACCAACGCAAAAAATAGAACCTTTACTGCCTAAGTTTTTAAGAGCGACTTAAGCTTTTAAGATCCAATCAAATTTCTAGGATCTTCCTGAATTTTAAAGCGTTAACATAGTATTGAATAACCGATTACAAGCGGACAGTCTCGTTATTGATTGAGACCGAGTTCTGCTTGTTTCTTTTTGGTTAGCCCTAAAGAGACAATTCGGTGTGACTCAGTGAGGTAGTATCTCAATTCCTCATCCTTTTCTGGCGTGCCCTCAAACAGCTGAATCCATTTCATACCACGCGAAGCAAAGTAGGGCGCAGGTTTATAACCGGGCTCTTCTTTCAGAAAGTCGAAGTTCTGGTCGGACGCTTTGAAGATAAATGCAGGCTCGTCGTTCGGCCCCCAACCACCAATCGCAAACACCTTTCCACCCACTTTCCAAACGTGAGAGTTATTCCACTGCATCACATATCGGGTTGCAGGCAGTGACTCGCAGAATGCATTGAATTCGTCGTAAGTCATAGAGCGTCCTTTTATCTATTGGGTGTTTGATCTGTGTTGGTTTTCTAAGATGTATTTCTTCTTCTCGTCTTTATCGCCAATAACTAGCCAGCTAAGCCCTGCCAGATTGCCGTAAAGCCACTGATAGAACATAGCAGCAAAGAGCCAATGCGTATCTTCTCTTTAGGAATGCTTTGCGTCGTCAATAACGCCACTTTGTAACCCAACCAAGCGGCTGGAAGTAGCGGGATTGTGATGATCAAATGGTGCATCGTAAAGAAGCCTATTGGGATCTGTACCAGTAATGAAATGATAGAACTAAACACGAAAAACGCGGAAAGATTACCACGAAGTTGATTGGCATCTTGGTGTTGAAGTAGCAACGCCATTGGTGGACCTCCTATACCTGAACTTGTACCAAAGAACCCTGAGAAGAATCCCGCGATGCCCATCTTGGCAGGGGTCGGCTCTAATCTAAACGGCAGCAAGCTGACAATCACCGCAAATACTACCAATAAGCCTAACCACAGAGACAGAACGCTCGTTGAAACCATCACCAACAAAGCCCCGCCAGCTATCGAGCCCGGAATACGGCCAAGCAGTGCGATTTTTAATCCGCCAATAGAAATGTTTGCTCGGTGTTTAAACGCATTGAATATAGAAATAAACAGGCCAACGAGACATATAGGCGCGGGTACATAGTCAGGCGAGACCAAAAACAACAGTGGGGCAGCAACAATAGCCAAACCAAAGCCGATTGCGGTTTGTACAAACGAGCCGACAAAAATGAGTGCCATCGCAATAAGGGCGGTCTGATCTAGGTATTCCATAAGCCTGCGGATTAGTTTTAAAGGAGTAAGCGGATACTATAAAGTAAAATGGCAGGAATAGTCTTATTATTCAGTGAAGTTTATGTGTGAATTTATGCTTTGTTAGCGTTGATACAAACATGACAAATAAGTAGAGAAACTTGAAGGTCGTTTGTTAAACGATTGAACCTTGTAACTTAGAATGAATACATAGATTTTTCAATGTAACTTATTGCTTTATTTGAGAGTTTAACAATGATGTAAAAACTAATATACAAAGTAATCATTAAGTAACATCGGTCTTTAACTCGACTTATCTGTTAAATATCGTAAATTTGGACGCAAATCGTTTCAACATGACTGAAACGCGATGTTAAAGATTCAGGGAGAGTCATCATATGGATAAAGATCACAACCTTCGCGAAAACTTACTGGCACTGATCTTAGGTAGTGCACTGGTTTCACTCGGCGTTATATTTTTTAACCAAGTCGGTTTGCTCACTGGAGGCACGGCTGGCCTAGCGATCTTCATTACCAAAGTAACAGACCTAAGTTTTGGCCAAGTGTTCTTCGCGCTTAACTTACCTTTTTATATTTTGTCGGTTGCTCGTATGGGCTGGCGTTTCACCATCAGCACCTTTATTGCCGTTTCGATTGTTTCGTTCGCGGTAGATTACTTGTACCACGTGATTCAGATTGCTGAGATTCATGCATTGTATGCAGCATTATTAGGAGGTGGCTTAATTGGCACCGGCATGTTGGTGATCTTTCGTCATAAGATGAGCTTAGGTGGTTTCAACATTCTGGCGTTGTTCTTACAAGAACGTTTTGGGATTCGTGCGGGCAAAGTTCAGATGGCACTAGATTGCGCGATTGTCGTACTCTCATTGTTTATCGTTGATGTGTCACTGGTACTACTATCTGTATTGGGCGCGATAGTCACTAACTTGATCCTTGCGATGAACCATAAACCAGGGCGCTATCAACCTGTGGTTAAAGCGGAAGCAGCGTAGCTGTTAGCCAAAGCAAAGTGATTTGCAGATTATGAAAACAACAAAGCCAGCATCAATTGCTGGCTTTACTTATTATGGCTGTGTCTCATCGGGTTAGAAACCGCGAATATCCAGCTCATTATTGATCAACACAACACACTGAGAAGCAAACAGCATGTTCGGGCCTAAGCTGATCTTTTCTGTTCCTAAGCGCTTTAAGCTGTTGTAGCTTTTCTTCGGCATAGGGATGTGGTCAGTCAGAAGGAAACATGGGTTTTCTACAATCTCTGCATCACGAATAAAGTCGCCTTTCTTATCCATCATGTACAGCTGGTGGTTTTCAGCCAGTTCTTTAACCAACTTTTCAAAGCTCATAGTGCGAACGACGATCCCAGGTTCAACCTGACGAGTCTGCTCTTTGGTCATACCTTGAGAAGCATCAACCGCTCTTACTACCGCTGATAACAATGCCGATTCATGAAAGCCGCCAATGTTGGTGATTTCATTTGAATCGAAAGTGATCGTACGCGAGAAGTCTTTAGTACTTTCTAATACAAGGTGCACGGTGACATTCTCACGATGAGATTGAGCAACGAAGATCGTGTTCATCAGAGTATGAGCCAGAATCTCAGTATGAGCGTCTTGCCCAACACCTTCTAAGATAAGTTTGCTCTCTGTAGGGGCTGCGCGAGCGCGTAATACAAATGAACGCATGGAATGTACCTTGTCAGTATGTGATAAAGCGAAACGGACATTATCAACATGAATTGATGAATAACCAAAATTGTGGCGGTATGTAACTCTTTTCTATTAATGAAGTCAAATGGAGTTATGTATAGTACTTATCGGAATAACTCTGCTTATTAAATAGAGAGTGACCACATTACAAGATGGTAAGGGTTGAAGCGAAGCAAGGTTTACATAGATAGTATGCGCAAATTATTAGGTGACTTACATAAGGAAGTAGTTGATGAAGTTACAGAAGATTAATAAAGAAGAATATAGAAAAAAGATGAACCTACTGTTGGTTTCACTGGTTGGGTCACTCGCCTTGTTTGCCATCGTATTCGGTAGCATTCTGATTGAACTTTTTGGTTCAGTTGGATCTGTTACTGGGGAAGCAACAGGTAATTTTCATTTGAATGTACTTGGTGTGATTTTATCAGTCGCACTGAATGCCTTTATCGCGAGCCGTGTGAAAGGGCATGATTACTTTAAGGAAGCCCTTTATGTGTGGAATCTCAAACAAATCCATAATCAAATCTATCGTAAGCTCAAGCGTATTCAACCCAAAGCTGAGCAAGGCGACCGAGATGCGCTGACTATCCTGTACTTCTATTACACCACGCAAAAACAGGTATACGACCTAGACAACAACACATTGACGATAAAAACAGTTCAGCAATCGCTAGATAACATCCTAGAGCTGGGTGATAAATGGAGCATTGAACTAGATATAGAGGATTTTTCGAAAGATCTAATCGCAAAGTTTTAAGTAATATGCCCATTATTGTATGAGCTTTAACCTGTGAAAGAGGATTTTGACGTAAAAGTAGTCGCTTAATCAATTTTTTTGAATTTTTATCAAAAAAGGGTTGCCATGTTTTCGATGATCTCTATAATGCCGCCTCACTGACACGGCAGACGCCACAAGGCTTCAGCAGTAACCAGTAAGACGGAAAGTTCGAAAGAAATTAATTTTAAAAAGTGTTTGACACTCAAGATTAAATCGCTAGAATTCACGTCCGCTTTCAAGAGTTCCTTTGTAAAAAGGAAGTTTCGATAAGCAAAGCTCTTTAACAATTTAAACCTATCAATCTGTGTGGGCACTCGTTGA
>NZ_LAUM01000029.1:0-292 GCF_000972265.1 Vibrio sp. ECSMB14106
CAAAACTACAAAAAGTAATTCTAAAGCTATTATCTTTCCAACAGAAAGACAATGAATTGACTGTGCCAAAATTAAGTAAACTTAACTTTGTATTGGTCACTCAGTTCATTGAAACCAAAGTTGATTCCGAGGAATCTGTTTTACTTCTCTTAATAAAAAGGGAAGATAAAACGTTTTGATATTCATCAACGAGTGCCCACACAGATTGATAGGTTTAAATTGTTAAAGAGCTTCACTTGTTGAATGTTCCTTTTAAGTAAGGAGCCTCTCGAAGTGGACGGCCATTCTAGCG
>NZ_LAUM01000003.1:0-320951 GCF_000972265.1 Vibrio sp. ECSMB14106
ACCTTTCGCAAGTCCTTGCAGGGCAAGGGGCTTCGTAATCTTGCCCTAACATAAACCATGCGCCAAACATCAGGCTGAACTTCCACATTTGATAACTTACAAGCAACATCAATATAGTCTTTATAACTGTGGTGTTCATTAATTTCAAAATTGCGCTGTTCTTCAGACAATTTAATTAAATAAAAGATGGTTTCAGCGGCATCTATTAGTAATTGAGCTGTTAGGAAAGAAATACGATTACCTATTTCTCGCTTTCCACCAAGATCAATTAGGTTTTCTGATTCAAATAACTTTTTAACTAGTACCCCTCGCTGCGAGTCAATTTCTACTGCATGCGCCAAAAGAAACTTTAACCTGATTATAAGTTTCCTTTGCTCTCTCGTAACTCTACGCTTGCTCGAAGCTAATTCGATAACGATGTTTTCAACCAGAGACAAGTCAATGGCCGGAATAACCGAATAAACATCCTGAATTGGTTTTTGATGTTCGAGTAACAGTTTAGGGAACCAACGTTCCATTTCTACACGTAGAAACTCAAACTCATCATTCATCGCCTGTTCTAGAGATTCTACTCTTTGGTTGTACAATCTCGAAGTTAGAACATGACCTGCTACAACGCCGATCACTGCACATACAATTCCTATCAACCAGTTCTCTACACTCATAAATTCCTCTAAAAAGCATAACGAATGACATGGATTCCCCCTACCGAGGTTCTGCCCCCCTTATGTGGTATTAAAATGCATCGGAGGCACCATGTCTGATTATTCTTATTTCTGCGGTATCGACCTAGCTAAAACCACTTCAGAGTTCATGCTGTAGACCAAAATGGTAAGGTCCTGCTTCATAAGTCAGTAACCCGCTCTAAACTACTGACTACAATAGCAAATATGCAACTCATACGTATAGGTAGTGATACGTGTGGTGGTGCACATTATTGGGAAAGGATGAATCTAAATTATGCCGTGGCTATCTCCAAAACAGTCCGACACCTTTTCTCGATAACACAGAGTCTTGATGGCTTCTGTCTGACAAGGTTGTCTGATATGGTGGCGGCAGAACTTCAGCAATTGTTTAGATAGTATTGAATATGAAAACACTAACCATACTTGATGGCGGCATGGGCCGAGAACTCAAAGAAATTGGCGCGCCATTTTCTCAACCGCTTTGGAGTGCTCAAGCGCTGATTGAAGCCCCCGAATTTGTCAGCCAAGCGCATCAAAACTTTGTCGATGCAGGTGCTGAAATCCTGATCACCAATAGCTACGCCTGTGTACCTTTTCACTTGGGTGAAGAGCTGTTCGAGCAACGAGGCTTTGAACTAACCACACTGTCTGGTGAGCTGGCTAAAGCAGTTGCTGACAATGCTTCTCACACAGTAAACGTTGCGGGTGCAATTCCACCGCCATTTGGCAGCTACCGACCAGACTTGTTTAAGGTCGAAGAAGCAGCGCCAATCATTCAAACGCTTTACGATGCTCAAGACCCAAACATCGATCTTTGGATAGCGGAAACCATCTGTAGCCTGCAAGAATTCGATTCCATTCATGCGGTACTTAAGCAATCAGATAAGCCGTGTTACTACGCATTCAGTTTGGAAGATACCAAGGGCGATTCTGCCAATATTCGTTCAGGCGAGAGCGTAACAGACGCCATCAAACTTGCCTGCCAATCGAACGCGACAGGCATTATGTTTAACTGCTCAGTGCCTGAAGTGATGGATCAAGCCATTATAGATACTAAGAAAGTGATCGATGAGCTAGGCAATGATTTAGAAATTGGTGTCTACGCCAATAACTTTGCACCTATCAGCAGCGAACATGAAGCGAATGACATGTTTCAAGAAATGCGCGAGCTGGATGGCCAAGGTTACTTAGCTTACGCTAAACGCTGGCACGCATTGGGTGCGAATATCGTCGGTGGCTGTTGTGGCATCGGACCAAAACACATTCAAGCCCTAGCCGATTGGAAACGCTCCATACAGAGCTAATCCTGAGCTTCAACTAGAATAAAATAAATAGAGAACAAGTTGAGAAATCTGTTCTCTATTTGTATGTGGCGTCTCTGAGTACACTGAGACAAAACAACGATTTGGAGCAACTGATGAGCGACACGCAACGCAAAATCAAATGGGGCATCGCAGGGCTAGGTAATATCGCGAATCGATTCGCAACAGCAGTAACCGAGCACTGTCTGCATGGTGAATTGTATGCCGTTGCCGCAAGAGATCACTCACGCGCAGCTACGTTTGCCAATAAGTTTGGTTGCGACAAGGCTTATGGCTCTTACGAAGAGATGGCGAATGACCCAAGCGTTGAAGCGGTTTACATCGCTACGGTTCACCCATACCACCAGCCACTTGCTGAACTGTTTCTGAAGAATAACAAGCACGTATTGGTCGAGAAGCCAGCTTTCACCAATCTTGGTGATTGGCTTGAGATGAAAGCCCTTGCGAAACAAAATGGCGTGATGCTGTTAGAAGCGATGAAAACCGTGGTGTTTCCCGCGTATCGTGAGCTCCAATCATTCTTGGTCGACAACAACATTCAGATAGATTCTATCGAAGCTAGCTTTGGTAACCATCACGACTATGAGCCCGATTTGTTTATCTTCAATCCGGATTTGTCAGGCGGAGCAACGCTCGATGTCGGCGTCTATGGGCTTTGGTTCTTTTACGATCTGTGTCGAACGCTGGGTGTGAAACCTTCAAAACCTCAGGTAGAGATGTCGTGTCTGTATGAGGGGGCAAATGTTGATACTGATGCGTGCTTTACCTTCTCTGGCGATATAAGCGGTAAGATATCGGCATCAACGGTGCAGAACCTTCCCCGAACAGCACATTTGAGTGGGCCTGATACCAAGATCACCATCCACGAAAAATGGTGGAATCCGGCCTTTATTGAGATTGAGCATCAAGGCAACAAGTCGACTATTAACTACCGTATGACGGGCAATGGGTTCGAGTTTGAAATCGACCATTTTTCAGAGTTAGTCCTTCAAGGCAAAACTGAATCGAATATCCTAAGCTCAGAGATAACCTCTCGAGTTCTCGATGCGATGGAAAACGCACTGATTGACTCTGGCTATCCACATTTAACTCAACCTCGTCGTTAGGAAAAGCAAATTGGGCAACCTTAAGCGCAAGCTTGAACTGTATGAAAAGATATTTCAGGCGTTTGGGCCTGGAGCATCACACTGTCAAGTCAACCAACTGGCCACACTGCTGCACGTGAGTGAACGTCACGTTCAGACCTTACTCAAAGCAATGACAGCGCAAGGTTGGATTGAGTGGCAAGCTAGCTCAGGCCGCAGCAAGAAGGCACAGCTGACGTGTCTGGTTGAGCCCATTGAGGCGTGTTACCGATACGCACAAACCCAAGCTGACGCAGGCAACATAGAACAGGTGTTTAGCACCTTAAGCTTCAACGGCCGCAATGCTGGCACTGAGTTGCAAGCCTTTCTAAGCAGTACCAATCCGCCGGCGCAAAATATCGCGTACATCCCCTTTCACCGAGAACTCGAAGCGCTTCACCCTCAACGAGTACTTAGACGCACCGAACGCTTCTTAGTGATGCAAGTTTGCCAACGCCTAACCTCAGTTAAGCACGGCAAACTCAGCGGCGATCTGGCTTATCATTGGCAACCTAATCAAGATGCGACACAATGGCACTTTCAGATTCACAATGGTGTTCACTTTCATAACGGTCGAACGCTTGAACCTCAAGACATAGCACGCAACCTTAACTCGCTCTGCCAAAGCAAAATATGGCGTCGCTGTTATCAGCATATTGATGAGGTCACTGTCTTGGCAGGCAATGTGGTTGTCGTGAAGTTGAATCAACCTGATTGGCATTTACCACGCTTTCTAGCCAGAGCTGAAGCTTCCATATTTGATCACTCATCACCGACTGATAGGCTGATTGGATCTGGCGCGTTCTCATTAGACATATTCTCAAGCAAAATGTTGAGATTGAGCCGTAATAGCGCCTATTCACACTGCACGCCGATTCTCAATCGAGTCGAGTTGTGGGTCTATCCAGAATGGGCACAGAGCAAAGCCTGCGCTCAAAATCAGGTGTGCGTGAAACTGCCCGAAAAGACGACCACCGTGCGTGACGATGACCATTATTCCAAACCGGAATTCGGCTCAACCTTCTTTAAGATTCAAAGCCCGATGTTGTCGAAAACCGTTCGCGAATTCACCGTTGAAGACACCTCTGAATGCCAAACCCTTTTCGAGCAATTGTCAGTGTCTAGCGACCACAAAACCAGCGTCGAATATGGACATTACCTAACTCACTACCTAACTACCAAAGACGTCGCGCTATGCAGCATTATTGATGAGAACGACACCTTCACTGCGTGGTTAAGCTTTTTCACTCGCTTTCCGTTTGAGGACTTAACTTTGCCTGCTGAGATGCTAGAGACAATCGAACAAGGCTTAGCCTCAATAACAAACCAGCCAGACTTTGAGTTAGCGATGAATGCACTGTTGGCGCTTCGGCATTGGTTGCATGAATCTGGGGTTGTGACTGAACTCAAGCAAGAGGCGTTCAACTTAGAGATTTCTGAAAAGATACACGGCGCGCAAGTGAATGGTTTCGGTTGGTGCGAACTCGACAAGCTGTGGATTAGCCATTTGTAAATCTAGCCATGTTCAAAAATAAGTCATTAGGCACAGCGACTTATCTTTAACACTCCCCTGCCAATAGCAAAGTGAGCAGGTGCTAATGTACTCTCGAAGTGAGACTCAAAAAATATAAGTACAAACTAAATAGCCCCAATAAGAAGGTAAACCATGACTCGACACCTAAAAGGCTCATTACTATTTCTTTGCGCATTCTCTTTTAACAGCATGGCGAGCACCCAATGCGACGCACTTACAGGCTGTGAAAAGAAGTTCTGTGAGATCGAATATCAGATAAAGAAAGCGGAACAGTACGACAATCAGTACAAAGTAGAGCGATTAACCACGGCCTTGAAAGCGGCGAAACAGAACTGCACTAATGAGGGTTTGAAGGATGAACTCCGCGAGAAGATTGAATCCAATGAACAAGATTTAGCTGAATACCAAGCTGACCTAGAAGAAGCCAAAAGAGACGATAGAGCGGATAAAATCCGAAAGTATGAGGGTAAAATCGAAAAAGAACTGCGTAAAATCGATAAATTGAAACAAGAACTGGCTAAGATACCTTAATCGATAATTAAAACAAAAATGGTCTTACTGCTTAGTAAGACCATTTAGAAAATACCGCTTTATGACGACTTCAGAATCAACCTAGCCAACGCCAGCCGTTATTGTCCTACCAGCGCTAATTGAGACTCTTTATAGATACGGTTAGCTACTTTGTATGCCGTAGGCGACGTTAGTGTCTCTTTACATCTGCACTTAAATTGCTCGACTTCAATCGTTTGTTCTTCCAATAAATAGTACAACTCACTCAAGTAGTTAGCTTCAAACACAGCTTGACCAAGTGGTGTACATTCGTATCGGCTAGACTCTTGGTAGCCAATCACGGTCAACACAGGTTCTGGCAGCTCCCAGAACTTAGCAATAGTGTAAGTCAGGCGAATAGAGTAGCTGTTCATCAGGCGCTTCAATGCTAACGAGTTAGGCGGAACAGAAGGATCAACATGCTTGAAGGCTTCTACCATCATCTGGAAAATGATCATCTTGCCTAAGTTGCGAATTAACCCAACAAAGTACGCCGCCGCTTGATCTTCTTGGGATGAAGAGTCTTTCATCAACTCCTTAGAAAACGACGCGGTTTGAACACTGTGATTCCAAATTTTCTCACCGAAATGACGCCAGTAAATATTGTTGCCCGGCGTGAAGTTCTTCATGTAACTATTCACAACCCCTTCTATAAGCCCTTGAGAACCCATATTTAGAAATGCGGTTTTTAGATCGGTAACCTGTTTTTCATTGCGTTTGTAGAATGCGCTGTTAGCCAATTTAATCACATCAGCTGCCATACTCGGCTCGCGCTCAATCACTCTTAACAGTGCATCGACATCAAACTCATCGCTCTGTAATTCTGCCATTAACGTGGTCACAGAGGCTGGCATCACTGGCAGTTCATTAAGCAAAGCTTTTGGAGAGCGAATCAAACGTTCGATCTGACAAGCGACAAAATCGCTAAACGGGTCTGACTCCGTGCGAAGGCGAGACTCTCCAAACAAATAATCAAGGAATTCACCATCGTGAAGGCTAAGCGTCTTATCGACGATCAATGATGATGGTTGAGCTGACGAAGGCGGAACAAAGATTGAAGACTGAACAGAATCAGTAGCAACGGCTTGTTGTTGCTCTTGTTGGGCAGGCTCTGCAGAGGGTTTGTTTTTTGAATCAACAAACGGTGAGAATAATGCCTGCAATACCCTTTTAAACATCAATACGGCTCCTAGATGATTATCAAACAATTCGGGATATATAACGGCGGTGATTATCGCACAGTTAATTCATAAACCACACAGTGATAAATGAATCATTAATTTTTCAGCTGTATAGGACCTATTACTCAACACGCTGCGAGACTATGCCCGCCCGTATTCGCCAGAAACAAAAAAAGCGAGCAAATAACACTTGCTCGCTCTTACATAGATTAGATGTGTGGCTGTCTAAAGTTAGCTCTGAGCGACTTCCAACACGATCTTACCGACGTGCTTTTTCTTTAGGAACTCATCTTGCGCTTTATGGATATCGGCTAGCGGATAAGCCTCTGCGACGATAGCGCCAATCTGCTGCTTCTCAATACGGTCGACTAGATTTTGGAATACTTGTGGTTCTAAAACCGTGCAACCAAAAAAGCTAAGGTCTTTGAGATACAAAGTGCGAACATCAAGCTCAACCATCGCACCACCAATCGCACCAGAGACTGCATAACGACCATGTGGTTTCAGCACTTCAAGGAATTCCGGCCACTTGTCACCCGCGACTAAGTCGATAACCACATTCACACTGCTTTGACCTAGCGCTTTAACCAAATCCGCATCACGAGTAATCACTTCATCAGCGCCAAGTTCAAGTAACTGTTGGTTCTTGCTTGGGCTAGTGATGGCAATAACATACGCGCCACGAGCTTTTGCTAGCTGAATAGCCGCAGAGCCCACACCGCCCGATGCGCCAGAGATAAGCACGCGATCACCCTCAATCACATTCGAGCGAGTCAGCATGTTTTCTGCCGTCGAGTAAGAACATGGGAAAGACGCTAGCTCAACATCCGACATAGTGCTGTTCACCGCATAAGCGTGTTTCGCGGCCACTTTGGTGTACTCAGCAAAACCGCCATCGCACTCTGAGCCGAAGTACCATGGTTGCGGTAAATCTTGCCCGTACACCTCAGTTACGCAGGGCTCAATCAGAACACGCTCACCAATGCGATCAGCAGAAATGTCTTGCCCGACCCCTACAATGAAACCGCACACATCGGCACCTTGGATGCGAGGGAACTGTAAAGCGTTACCAGACCAGCTCGCATCGTCAGAGTCGTCGCTTTTAGAATACCAACCAATTCGCGTGTTGATATCGGTATTATTAACGCCCGCAGCCAGCACTTTGATCAGCACTTCATTCGGCTCGATTTGTGGAACAACAATGTCTTCACGGTAAACCAGCATCTCTGCCCCGCCGTGTCCAAGCATCTCTACGCCCTTCATTGTTTTAGGTATCTCAAAATTCATACTGTCTCCTCGAGTAGTTTTTTCACCATATTGTGTGCTGATGTCACCGCTTCTTCGCCCAATACTGGCCATGCACCTGATACACCTTCATGAAGTAGAAACAGCGGTGTCGCGAGATCCTCTCGCAAACTCTGCTGAGCAATCAATGAACGAACTTGCTGTTTATGCTGTGTAACCGCTTGGCTGATAAGCTCATTATCGGGAAACGCGGCCATCGCATGCATCGACATACACCCGTGCGGCGCATACTCTTCTAACCATTGTTGGAGCTTGTTGAAGATATGAGTAACCGATTCGAGCCCCTTTTCAGGCGACGTTTCCAACAAGAAATTTAGGTAACGTTGGTGTCGATATTCCAAGGCACCAACAATCATCGCTTCTTTTGAAGGGAAGTGTTTATACAAGGTTCTTAGGCTTACATCGCACGCTGTTTTCAGCTGTGCAACGCTCGGCTCAGCAAAACCTTGTTGGCTGAACGCTACTTCAAGGCTTGCTGCAATCTGTTCTCTCAACATAGTGCTCTCTCAATACCCGACAAAGGGTAGAATGATTGTTCTACTTACAGGGTAGAACGATCACTCTACCCCTGTCAATATCCAAATTTACGAACCAAGAAAATGATAAATTCCACGCCAAACGGGGCACGGAATTTATCAATATAGATGAAAGACTTAGCGTTTAAGAGAGAGTCGGCTGCGTATCGTCACCAACACAGATAAAGCGCCGCAAAGTACCAACACCCCCCCTAAATCTTGAATCATTCCCGCTAAAGCGAGCCCTGAACCGATCAAGGTGTAATACATCAAACCAAACAGTGCGCCTGCACTTCCCGCTTGAGATTGGTAGCTGACTAATGCGCGACTCAACACATTGGGAATCGCAATACCAAATGCCATGACCACCAGCATCATCGGAAGTAAAAACCATATTGAGTGTTGTGAAAAATAGACACCCACCGCACCTAATGTTTGAAGCCCTGCTGCGATACCAATCAAAGACATTGAAGACATCTGTCGCTTCAATAATGTCTTGTTTACCAAGCTTCCTAACAGGGTCCCGAATCCAAGCACAATGCCGCTGTAGCCAAACTGCTCGACGCTAAATCCAAGTTGAATGAAGGCAAATGAACCCAATTGATAATAGGAAAACAGCGCAATATTGAACGACGCGACCAGCAACGCAGACATCCATATATCGCTATCTTTGATCATGTGAATACTGAGTGACTTTAACTGCAATGGCTGCCTAGATTGTTGCGTTTCAGGCAATGACCATAGGCTATGTGCCAACAGCATTAACACTATAATAAACAAGGTAATAAACACATATTGATGCCCGCCCACTTGGCTTAATTGGCCGCCAAGAAACAGTCCGATGATTGGGCTAATCGACAACCCCATGCCCATATAACCAAATACCTTGGCTAGCTCTGTTCCGCTATAAGCATCTCGAAGCATGGTTTGAGTGACGACAGAGCCCACAGCAAGCCCGAAAGCGCCCATGGCTCTGGCTATCATCAACCACGTAAAGCTATTGGTTTGCATAGCAATGAGTGCAGAACACGCGAATAAACCCAAGCCCAATAACATGGTTGGCCGACGCCCCCACTTGTCTGCCAATATGCCCCATACCACGACACCGAGCGCAAACGCAGAGAAGTAGATCGAGAGGGTTTGCGCCGCTTGTGCGTAACTCACCTCAAAGGATTTCGATATTGAATCCAGAGTCGGGCTATAGATGGTTTCTGCGATTTGAGGGAACATCAACAGCAGCACCATTTGCCATAAAGAAGGTTTTGTTTTCATCATTTTTCCAAGACCAGTGAACTTGACGAAGAGTCTAGGGGAAACTAACCTTGGCTCGTTAACAACATTAATACCAAAAACAACAAGATTAGGACAAATGGCATTAATCAGCGAAACGATTGAATTTGATGCAGACAGCTTACCTGCGCCCGTCATAGGGATTGCGGCAGAGCTAGGTCAGCATGATTCAGGAATACATCACCACGTAAAAGGACAGCTGCTGTATGCTCCGCAGGGTTGCATCACCTTGACCTTAGAAAACGCCATTTGTATTTTGCCACCGACCAAAGCCGTGTGGATCCCGCCTTATACCAAACATCGCGCGCAGATGACCAATGTGGTTGCTTATCGGTCGCTCTATTTTGATAGCAGTATTTACACCTGCCCAGAAGCGATTGAAATTGTGGAAGTGAATGAGCTTTTAAAAGCCCTAATCAATAAGATGGCTTTCTGGGATTGGGACATTGCCCGCGAGCAAACCACCAATACTGCCAACCTATTCTGGGAAGAGTTTTACAGCGCTAACCAACACTCGTTTATCTTGCCGCTACCGACAGATCGCCGCTTTAAAAGCTTTTGCAAACGAGTCCGAACCGCTTCGTTCCTTGCCCCAGCCCTGTCGACATTAGCGAACTCGGTTGGCGCAAGCACCAAAACGATTACTCGATTATTCAAAGCCGAAACAGGCATGACTTATCAAGAGTGGCGACAGCAATGGCGCTTGTTTAAAGCAATTGAACTGCTCTCAGAAAACCGACAAGTCGGCGAGGTGGCACACCTGCTAGAGTTCTCGTCCAACAGTGCGTTTATCGCTTTTTTCAAACAGCAAACCGGTCAAACTCCGTTGGCTTTCGTGAGGCAGCAGAATTAACGCAATTTGCCTAACATCCAAATAGAAATCTCAATAATAGTATCAATTACACTTGAGTATCGATGAGACTCTCAGCCATTAACGTGTTTTCTCGACAATTAACTCCCTCAACCATCTGTGGCTTGGTTCAGAGTCAAAGTAATGATGCCAAAGCAGAAACAAACCACCGGGAACCAACTCAATGGGAATCGGCTTCATCACCAGTTCGCCACTCTCAATATAGTCACGAACCGAGTTGTACGGATAACACATCAGCAAATCGCTTTGCTTACACAGCTTTACTGCGCTGGTGATGTCCGACACGTTGGCGGCTTTGTTAATTTGAAGCTGTTTGGCTTGCAAGATTTCCAGTAGCAACCAGTCGCCAACGCCGCCGGTCACTAACTGAATATGACGGTATTTAAGGAAGGCTTGCAGGTTCCACTCTTCTTGAAGCACTGGGTGATCATTGCGCATCAAGCACACAGAGTAATCTTGCAGCAATTCAACATGGTTTAGCTCAGCAGGGATGTTTTGAATGTGGGTACTCGCCCTTTCATCGAGCTCAAAAATTCCAATCCCGAAATCGACCTCACGCTTTAGTAAGCGCTTAAAAGTTTCGCTGCTCCAAGTAGTGCTGTTTACCGTAATGTTCGGCGCATCTGCCAACGCGTTAGGCATAAATTTAGGGTAAATCGCGGTATAAGCGGTTTCAACAAGGTCGATATTAAAAGTGCGTTCGCTGTCTTTCGGCTCAAATATGTCCGGTATGGTTAGCTGTTCAACTTGCAGAAGGATCTGATGAATCCTAGGCGCTAAAGAAGTAGCTTTCGGAGTTGGAAACAGGCCTTTTGACTCACGTTCAAACAGCGGGTCATCAAACAGAGAGCGTAGCTTGGTGAGTTGCTTACTCACCGCTGACTGACTAAGGAACAGTCGCTCTGCCGTTTTACTCACGCTGCGCTCTTCAAGCAACACGTGCAAGCACAGCAGTAAATTCATATCACACTTAAGTAAGCTCTTAACATCTACCATGATATTCCTTAGATTCAAATTAATGATGACTTTATGTCACTTTAAATCATATCACAAACTTGTTAATTTAAGCCCATGTAACCTATGAGTTAATAACTCAAAAAATAATAGACCTAAGGAATACTCATGAACTTTCTAGCACTCCCTAAGATTGATCTGCACTGCCACCTAGACGGAAGCGTTCGTCCAGACACCATTATTGATCTGGCGAAACAGTATGGAATCGAACTTCCAGAAGACCGTGAAGCGGTAGTAAAGTCTCTAACAGTGCCTGAAGATTGCAAAAACCTTGATGAGTACCTGGCTTGCTTTAGCCTGCCACTGCAAGTAATGCAAACGGAAGAAGCGATTGAGCGTATTTCTTTTGAGCTTTACGAAGACGCAGCACTAGAGAACGTTAAATACCTAGAAGTTCGTTTTGCACCGATTCTCCACGTAAACAAGGGCTTGTCTCTTGATGCGATCATCGCAAGTGCGGTTAAAGGTATGAAGCGTGCAGAAGAGAAGTACGACATCAAGGGCAACTACATCATGTCTGTACTGCGTATGTTCCCTAAAGACTCAATC
This sequence comes from Vibrio sp. ECSMB14106, assembly GCF_000972265.1. Lineage (NCBI taxonomy): Bacteria > Pseudomonadati > Pseudomonadota > Gammaproteobacteria > Vibrionales > Vibrionaceae > Vibrio > Vibrio sp. ECSMB14106. Next base: position 11,941 of record NZ_LAUM01000003.1, read on the forward strand.
AAAGATGTAATCGACGCAGGTAAACCATATCTTGGTAAAGGCGTGGTTGCGTTTGATATTGCGGGCGGTGAAAAGCCGGGCTTCTGCGCTGAATTCCCTGAATACACGCAATACGCTATTGAACAAGGCTACCGTGTGACGGTTCACGCTGGTGAGCAATGGCATGGTCAAAACGTTTACGATGCAGTGACTATGCTAGACGCAGAGCGTATCGGCCACGGTGTTCACATCCAAGGTAACGAAGACGCATACAACATCGTTAAAGAGAAGCAGGTTGCGCTTGAAACTTGCCCAACAAGTAACGTGCAAACTAAATGTATTCACAAATTCAGCGACCACCCAATTGCTGAATTCAAGAAAGACGGTATCGTTGTGACGATCAACACAGACAACCGCACTGTGTCGAACACAACCATGACTAACGAAGTGAAGCGTGTATGTGAAACATTCGGTCTAACCCAAGAAGACTACGCAGAGATCTACAAGTACTCTGTAGAGAGCGCTTTTGCTTCAGACGAAGTGAAACAGCACCTAATGGGTTTCGTTGAACAGATCTAATTAACTTGTATTCCTGCTCTCATTTAGCGATGAAAACCGGAAGAGAAAGGCTGAGGCTTTTCTCTTTTTTTATGTCTAAAAATCGCTAATCTTGCAGTATTAATCATTGAAACCGAGACTCTCGGAAAGTGGGCAAGTATGAGTAAAACTAACACTCAAACTGAATTAGAAAAGATGCTATCTGGACAAGTGTATGATGGCGCCGACCAAAAAATTGACATCATACGTACCAATGCAAAAAAATCGTTAATGGCCTTCAACAACCACCAAGACCCAGACCAACAACACGCATTGCAAGAGCAACTGTTCGGGAAGGTCGGCAGTAACAGCTTAATCCAACCTCCATTTCACTGTGAGTTTGGTAAAACCATTGAGATCGGTAACGACACCTTCATCAACATGAACGTGGTAATGCTCGACGGTGCCAATATCAAAGTCGGCAATAATGTTTTAATTGGACCAAGCGCTCAATTCTATACTCCGTCACACTCCCTTGATTATCGTAGCCGTCGTAAATGGGAAACCTTCTGTTTACCGATAACAATCGAAGATGATGTGTGGATTGGTGGCAACTCGGTGATCAACCAAGGCGTGACGATTGGCGCTCGCTCAGTCATCGCGGCTAACTCCGTAGTCAACAGTGATGTACCGCCAGATTGCCTGTATGGAGGCACACCTGCGAAGCTGATTCGACATTTAAATACCGATAAGTAGAATAACTAACACGGTTACAAGCTCTAGAACAATGGCATCATAAAAAGCATGTCCTTGATCAAATCAATAAGTCCAGTAGATGTAAATGGTGTTTTTAAAGACATGGTGCTTTTAAAAACTAAGTCAAAAAGGCTAATAGTGGGGACTACCCAGTCTCTCTTTTTTCTATTTTAGTATCATATAAACTCGACTTTGGGTGGCTTAACTGATCAAAAAGTACATTTACACAAACAAGTAACGGTACCCCTATCAGCATCCCCATTGATCCCCACAGCCAACCCCAAAATACCAGCCATACAAACAAAACCAATGGATTGAGACTAAATCTTTTTCCCAACAAAGTAGGCGTCACTAGCTGACTCTCAATCAAGTTGATGGTTAAGAAAATCGCCGCAACGGTCAACGCGTAACTGAATGACTCAAATTGTATAAATGACACTAACGCGAAACATGTTACTGAAACCATTGGACCAAGATAAGGGATGTAATTCATCAAGCCTGCAAATGCCCCCCAAAGAAAAGGGTCTTGCAATCCCATCATATAAAAAACACAACCGACAATAAGTCCCAGGCAAACATTAACTATGGTGATCGAGCCTATATAACGAGACAAATCCTTTTGCAGGACTTTAACCAACTCAACAGCCTTACGCTTGTCTGAAAATCGTTCAAACAAAGATAAGCTTTTGGCATAAATTCTTCGGCCATAATTCATCATGAAATATGCCATAAGAAATGCCACCATTAACTGCGTGACAATAGTAGGCGTTGTGGTAAGCACCGATTTTATAATGGAAAAAGCCGTATTGTTAGTAAGCCCATCATTAGCCACAGTACTACTCATAGAAAACCCAGTAGCGTCAGTCAGACTGCTACTTTGAGCCGCTTCACTCACTTCATTGGATACATTTTCAAGCAACATCGGCAATTTCGACCACCATTGCTGAGCGGGTTCACTTAGCATATTTAGACTAATCACAACAAAGCCTACAAGGCCAATCAATACTGCACTTACGTTAACGACACGAGGAATTCCGAAACGAATTAGATAATTGACCAATGGGCTACATAATAATGAAATAAAGGCGCCACAAATGATAGGCAGCAAAATTGGCTTGGCTATATATAATGTAAAAATAGACATCATTAAGATCGCAAAGAACATAAAACTAGCTGTCAAAAGCTTATATTTTTTTGTTGTCATTATATTCCTATATGGTAGTAAACTTGCGATTTCAGAGGTAACGAATAAAGGCTAAATCAGATATTTAACTAAAAACTTGAGCCCAACCGGGATTAAATTAATGCTTATTTTTATTTGAGTAAACCAAGTATTAATGACACGGGTTGGTAGCCAAAAATAGATGACTTAAAGTGCCTCGTTTGGCTAAGAAACGCTACCCCAAGTGTTGTTACGCCTAATGCATATAAGGGGCGATTTTCAATAAACTCTTTTCCTTTATGGCGAATGAGCCCGATACAGAGTGCCGCTTGACGAGCTCTACTTTTCCCCTCAAGCCTTTTCATCTGTATTTCTCTTTGTCGTTTTCTGAGTACTGACATGTAACCCCTCCTTCAATTGTTCTTTGGTATATTCAAAGCCGACAAACTGCTTTAGGTACTTATGACAAAACACCAAGCTTATAAGAATAAAGCTAAGCATCAACATGAACGCGCCGTAACCCACCAACAGGTTTAAAGTGAAGTAGTAGCTCACAACCCCAGCACCGACAGCGACACTAAAAAGAAACATCGGTAACAACACAATAAAGATAAATTGGAACACAAAAAGCTTTTTACAAGCCGTAACACTATTACGTAACTCTAATAAAAACAGTTCGAAGGTCGACTTAGACCATTGCTCTGTATGTGCTTGCAGTAGGGTTAAGTCCTTCCATAGTCCATTTAATTCAGAAGCTGCACGTTTAAGATCATCCACCTCTCTATCACACGATTTACTATCGACGAAGTTAGACGAATCATTTTGACTATTTTCCTGCATAACTGTGCTCTCTCAATTGCATTGTTAATATGTGACTATTTGATTAACTTAGACACAGCCCAACCAGCAAGAAACGCACACCCCACACTTAACAGCGGACGCTCTTTAATTACATTTTCAGCCTTTTCTGTCGTATTTTTCATACTTTCAGAACTAGCCTCGAGCGTTTCATGAACCGTATCTTTGATACTTCCGATTGCTTCTACCGCAGCTTCTTCAGCCTTCTCATAAGTCTCTTCAATTTGCTGTTTAGACTCTGAACTTTTAGCATTTGACCTTGGCATAAAATCTCTCCTTATTTTACTAAAAAGACCAGCAACAATATAAATTGCTAATCGCTGTAGTAATACAAGCTAACTTCATGCCAACTTTATTAATCCCGTAATTATTAGTATTAAACGCCGAAATAGTTAAATCATGACCGTAAAGGTGTAATAATTTCATTGAAAATCACCTATTAATGTATTTTTTACAAAAAACATATAAAAACCAATCTAAATTACCAAATATGACAACTCATTATCTGGCATATAAAGTGCATTTAATAAGATACACATTTAAGTAAAATGAGGAATCATGAGCAACCAAAACATATTGTCGATCGTTAGCTTGATAAAAAGTGGGAACATTATTTATGAAAGAGCAATATCAAACATAAAAAGTGACAAGATGAAAAATAACCTTTTCGACATATACACAGTAAAAAAATGTGCAGAATTGAAGTTGAGATCTTTAACCTACTACGCAAAAAACCAGCAAGATGAGATACCAGCTAGCTACACGATAAACGCGAGAGAGCGTTGCATTGAAGCAGAAGAAAAAAACGGAACAAACAATGAAGATCTCTATTTAATGCACTTAGAAGGTGTAGAGAAGAAGATCATTTCCGACATTGAATCACTGTTAACAACAACCCCTAACTTAGAAGGGAAAAACAAGTTACAGAAGGTGAAAAATGAAATGGAAAACTGCCGAGATCAAATACACAGAATGCGTGAACACTAGCTCTTACTAGTGATAAATAAAGAGAGCAGGAAATACTACCTGCACAAAATACATCGTAGTAAGTATAAACTGTTCTAAAAGTATAAGAATGCTACTGAGATAGAAGGAGTAATAACATGTTACTTAACAAGGACAATGACTCACTTGAGGTAATTCAGTATAAAGGCATAGATAAGATCCTATGCACATTGAAAGAGCACTATTTTTCATGTGTTGATCTAGTCGAACAAAAAACCAATGGGAACATATCAAGGGCTGCTAATCGATTTATAAAAATAGAACGTTCAATGATCAAAGAAGTAAACACTAAGTTCTGCGTTGACGGAACGGATAGCGATCATTCAATCTTAAGCCAGCAGTCCACTTCCATCGTTGACTATAATGATATGTACAGAAGTAACCTAAGCTTAATTTCCTACTTAAAAAATATTATCCGGAAGTTTAACAACCAACATATGTCCTCATTTTTTTCTTATTGGGTTGCAGCATTGCAAGTTGAAAATGATGAAATGGCAAAACACCTATAATTGGCATAGTTGAAAATTAATCTAGTTAAACTTATCGGAATTACATTAAACACCACTGATGTTATCTCATAAAAAAGCGTCAAAGTGTAAAGCCTTGACGCTTTTTTATGAGATAACATCACAACTTCTTTTATGTGGTTCCTGCGATATTATCCGCACAAAAATGGAGAACTCTTACCACCTTTAGACGACAAATCCAGCGTTCTAATAAGGCTTTTGTCTATGGTTTCTCCTACTATTTAATAGTCACCATTATTCACTTCTTATGGTGCGCAAACTGTTAAGGCCTGCTTTTTAATACTGATCTCCAGTGACTCAGCCGAATACATTTCCCCATCAATGACGTAATCAATCGGGAGATCAGAATCAATTTTAACGTGCTGCGCTGACAAATAATTAAAGTAGCTTGCTTGTTCTTTCATTCCAAAACTAGAAAGCAATAGATCAGATAAAGCGATAACTCGTTCACCAAGTGAAGTAGTGTTTTCTAGATAGGTGATATGTAACTTCCCGTCATCCGGCTTGGGAGTCTGCCCACCTTGAGCAAGTACAGTACTAAAAGGGGAAGTATTCGCCACCACCAAACTTTGTAATCTCACGTCTTGTAGCGGCTTTCCATCGACCGACATTAGAAAACGCTGATTACCTTCAGCTACAACAGCATTAAAGAAGCCCATCAAGTACGCGAACTGTCCATTTTCATTTTTTTGCTGTCGATGTGCGTAGTCGATCATCTGCTCTTCAAACCCAATACCAAGAATCAGTAATATTGGTTTCTCATTGCAGAAAGCCAAATCCATTTTCTTTGAGTTATCAGATAGAATCACTTCACACGCTTTTTCAACAGGGGATACTTTCGTCGCAAAGCCATAGAGCATATGACATAGCGCATTCGCTGTCCCTAACGGTACAATTCCTAATAACGTGTCGGTATCCATAAGTTGTCTAACCACTTCACTAACCGTTCCATCGCCTCCGGAAACGATAATATGAGACGCATTTCGTTCTTTGGCCTGCTTAGCTAAAGTTTCTGCAGATACCCCTTGACTGGTAATAGAAATGTCTAAATTGTATTTCCTAGTAAGTCGACGTATAACCTGTTGTTCGTACGTATGCCATTTACCACCACCTGCGACAGGGTTGACAATAAGACAAGCCGTACGCTGAAGGGTAAGTAAACCTTTATCACTGATTGCATGAAGAGCCTTTAACTGGAGGTTATTTAATCGAGCCGTACTTCGAACATCGTTGATACTTTTCAAAGCCTGTTCCACTGTAAGTGAGGGGTTTTTAGCTAATAAGTATGCAGCAACTACAAAGACTGAACGGCCACGACCTAGCGCACAATGAACAACAACCGATCTCGATTGGTTGATTTGAGTATCAATCCAATTTATAGCATGCTTAAGCTTATGTAACTTAGGGGCTTTATGGTCAAGAACCGGTGTGTTTAGGTAGTTAAATTGGTCACCCGTCATTGCACTTTCTAAACCAGAAAATTCAGCCGTAACGTCAACAATACAATTGATATTTTGAGACTCTAAGAACGATAAGTCGGATGGAAATAAGCGACGTGATACATATAAGTTCTGACCAACTTGCTGTATTGGATCAACTTGATCTCTTTTGATAGCCCATAAATTGTATAATCGAACACCTAGGAAAAATGGAATAAACACCCATCGAATCCACCACACAATTTTCCCATCGCTATTTTTTCTAAATATTGACGGTATATCGAAAATATAAGCGACACTGACGATTAGCATAGATAAGCCGCACCAGGCAAAAACTCCACGAATCATTAGCTGGGGTATAAAAACAGCAGCAAAAAAGCAAGCGGTGGATATTAGTATATAATACTTAATAATAAACATAATGGCGCCTTAATTTATCTGTGCATAAATTATCTATAAAGTAATCAAAGAGGGACTCAGATATGAGTCCCTATCTCACTTAACAAATATTTTAGCGCTTAATTCCTAGTGCATCGCGAATCAAGCCATCTCTTTTTCGTATTTTCGAGCCAATGTTTCTTTTTGTTCTGCATCTAAAACTCGCCCTGCCGTTTGAAAGAAACGCTGTTCCTCTTCTTCTAAATGATGTTCGACTTTGTGTTTTAATGTCTTCATTAAAGCAAGCCAAGTGGGTGAAGACATATCCGTATCATCTAATTGAGCGAGTACTTTATCAATGCCGTGATGTTCAGCTATCCCGTGTCTTGTCATGTCAATCGATTGATCACTCTCGATCAAGGGAGCATAAAAATGACGCTCCTCTGCAATCGCATGTTTGGTTAGCTCATCTTTAAGGCTGATATAAAACTCTTGCCTAGCCTGAGTGTCACCCGATGTTTGGAGTAGCGCATCCATCAAGAGTCGCTGCTTTTCATGGCTGTCTTTGAGTACATCAAATATATTTTTCATGTCTAATTCCTACTTCAATTAATTGTTTTTTATGAGGATTGGAGTATCTCATTGCACTCTAGATGACAGTTTTAGCAATCTTCGTCTTCCGCACCTAGGTGCTCTTTAACATTTTCACAGCTATCTTCTATTGTATTTTGAGTCTCTTCTACTGCCTCATCTACGTTTTCTCCCGCTTGTTCCATTGGACCATCGTCACTACATGCAGCAAGAGCAAGAGTAATACCCATAACAGTAAGAACACGGTAAGCAATTGATCTGATCTTCATATAAACTCCTAGTGTGTATTTTTTATTAATTAGAATCATTACCATTGAAACCAGTAATGAAAGTGAAAAATGTTAAGGAACAACGAATCGTAATAGTTGCTCTATTTTTAGATAAAGTGATTAAGAATAGATAAAATTAAATAATATCTAATTTATCAATCACTTCCTCTACATTCGGTGTATTGTTCGCTATAGATAATGCAACATCGTGTTCCCCGCCAGATTCTACAGAACCTTTCAATATGACAACGCTGTTTTCAGTTTCTACTTTAATATCGGTACCACTGACATTGTGATTCATTAACAAACGAGTTATAACAAGTGTCTTTATATGAGAGTCTGTTAAGGCTTGTACGGCTTCTTGCGTTTTTTCATCATCTTCTTCTATAACCGTAAGGTTATTTTTCACAGCCTTAACATCCTTTAAACTTAACACTAGTTCTTCAGCAAGTACCTTTTCATTTTCATTTCTAACCGAACCAGTTAAAGTAACAACTTGACCTCTAACATAAGTATTAATATCAAATGAATTCAAATTAGAGTTCAATAATAAAGTCGTCTCTGCTTTTCCATCAACCCACGCGTCGAGAGTTTCTTTCTTCCACATGCTATCAGCAACCGCTGCAGAAGAAGAAGTAGCAATCAAAGTAGCTAATAATATTTTACTTATAGTAATTTTCATTAATTATCTCCTTTAGTTCACTTACACCTATAACATAAGCAATCAGCGTGCCAGATATATAACCCATTGATATCAAATGATTTAACACCTTTTCTTCTGGGTTTCCCACTACTAAAATAAAAGTCGTATGTATTAATTACATGAGAGAGTTGTAAAAATTATCACCAAAATCAGACCAATATTAATTAATATCACCCCTTACTCTGGTTAATAACATTATTAGTATTTCACTTATTTGGCGGCGTATAGTAAATGATAGATTCGTCTTTGAAGGGTATCGTGGTATTATCGATATCACTTCTTGTCGTATAAAAAGAGAGTTAAATCATGTCATTACCGACACTGTTCTTAGAGCTAAGAGACGAACAATTACTGTCTCAAGTAAACTCTCTAAATGAATCGTCAAACTTTGAAATCATACAGAGCACAACGGATGTCCATTGGATTGATAAGTTACAACAACTCCAGCCAAATACTGCTATTGTGGAAGTATCTCGGTTCACTAACGATGATTTTAAAACTCTATCTAATGCTAAAAGTTTGGACGAAACTGACCTAATCATTATTAGCTCCGGTTCGCCAAATAAAAACTTAGAAAAAATGATGAGCCATGGTGCGATTTTCCACTATAGAAAGCCCATTGATATACAGATTTTAGAAGATACCCTAGCTGATTTTAGTCAGTACTTCCTGCAAAAACAGGAAGAAGGGCGTACAGTTTCCACAAGCGACTTAGATCAATTTGGGATGTTAATTGGTTCTTCTAAGCCGATGCATAAGCTGTATCGAACGTTAAGAAGAGTCGCTAAAACGGACGCCAATGTACTAATAGTCGGAGAAAGTGGTGCAGGTAAAGAGCTTGTAGCACAAACAGTCCATCTCGCTAGCGATCGCAAGAACCAACCTTTTATCGCGATTAACTGCGGTGCAATCAGCCCAGAATTAGTAGATAGTGAACTATTTGGTCATGAAAAAGGAGCCTTCACAGGCGCAAATCGAACGCACCAAGGTGTATTTAGACAAGCAGAAGGTGGCACACTATTTCTCGATGAAATCACTGAGATGCCACTTGAACATCAAGTTAAATTATTGCGAGTTTTAGAGACTGGAGAGTATCGCCCAGTGGGAAGTAACACATTTAGCATCGCTAATACTCGGGTTATTGCTGCTACAAACCGAGATCCACAAGTTGCGATTGAAGAGCAGTTTTTGAGAGAAGACTTATACTTTAGGTTAGCTCACTTTCCTATACATATTCCCCCTTTGCGTGAACGAGGCGACGATATCGTCGGTTTGGCTAAACATTTCATTGCTCATCGCAACGCAAATGAAGCTACAGCAAAAACTATTTTTACCTCAGCGCTTCAAAAGATCTCTGCCCATGCGTGGCCAGGGAATGTAAGGGAATTAAAACATTGTATTGAACGAGCATTTATATTAGCTGACGACACGATTAAAGATGAGCACTTAATTTTTGACACTCCACCTTTGGAAACCGGAACAACGGTTGAAGAGATGGTCCCAGCTGGTGTTTCTCTCGAAAAAATAGAGAAAGCCGCAATAATCAATACACTCGAAGAGAACGAAGGCAACAAAAAAGAAACAGCTCAAGATTTAGGGATAAGTATTAAAACGCTTTATAACAAGCTTGATAAGTATCAGGAGTAGTTCTGTTGATACCTTTATGGAGAACGATAAAGAGCCCCAAAATAAACTAAAGATTATTTTAGGACTCTAATCACTTTTCTTCTGTATTCTATAAAAATATAGTCATTCTACAAAAATATAGTAGTGGAGATGCCTCATCCCCACTACTATATTTTAGGCAGCACTCACCGATTTTTTAGCTTTTTTATTTTGATCAAAAAACTCTTTATGTAGTGCACAAATCGCTTGTTGATACTTGTCATCATTCACAACAAATTGCACATTGACATTTCTCATCGACGAGTGTAATGCAATAGGAGTTACGCTATTATTCATCAATGACAGTACGCCATTAGCAAGTGTTTTGTTGGTATCAATCTGAGAACCAATCGCTGAAATTATGGCTACCATACGGCCAGCAATTGATGCCTTTGGATACCGCTTCTCAGCTTTATAAAGCACCTGATTTAAGCTTTCAGGGTTACCACCAAGATAATAAGTAATAGAGTTGGCATTCATCTCCTTGCCTATCAGGCTAACTCTTGCATCCGCAATAATTTCCATTAACTCATAACTCACATTATCTATCTTACCAACCATTCCTTGGTCAAAGATGTGCAACGCGTAGACTTTCTGTTTTCCAGCAATGATCTCCACATGATCCGTATCTGGTCGATAATTCGAAGAGATCAGTGTACCTTCATGCTCAGGTTCAAAAGTGTTCTTAATTTGCAGCTCAATCCCGCATTCACGTAAACCTGCAGCCGCATTTGAGTGGATAGCTTCCATACCAAGATTGGCTAATTGGTCAGCAACATCATAGTTAGTTAATCCAATGGGATTCACTGAGCCAACACCGACGACTCTAGGGTCTGCCGAGCTGAAATGATACTCTTTATGGATAACCGCAAGCGATGCTTGAGTTATTGTTGCTATGCGACTGAATGTCATCTCGCTGTAGCCACGGTCATAGGTATGCATTAACCCTTCTTTGCAATAGGCATAACCGGTAACAATAGGTAATTCTTTAGTCACGTCTATTTTAGAGAAAGCCTCTTTAATTGTCTCATCCAAACTTAGAGGTTGTTGGTTATCCCAACCAGACAAATCGACAAAAGTTGAATTTATACCGATATTTTTCAGTTTAAGAGCCGTATTATATGCACTATGTGATTCGCCAATAGAAGCAAGAAACTCTCGAATTTGCGGCAAGTAATGTCGTAGTGAAAACTGCCCGTATTGACATGTTTCAAGAATATTCGCGATACAGTTTTTTGCTTCTGAAATGCGAGACCGGATAAACTTATCCGCTCTAATACGATTCATTGGATCAGCGAAGATATGTTCATTAGTCAACAACATACGGCTTTCAATATAAGACAGAGAGTCTTTCCATGAGTCGTCACGTTTAGCAATTAGTTGATAAACGCCTGGTTTACCAGTTTTTTTACATTCCAGTAATGCATCTGTCATACCGCCATACGCAGATACAACAAAGATTCGGTTATATGGTTTTTTGGGGCGGAGAATAATATTGTCGAGCACAGCATCAAATGCTGTCATTGATGTACCGCCGATTTTTTCTACGGTAAATGTCATAAAAGACCTTAATAATTAAGAAATTGGAAGGCTAAGTAAATAAAGAATGGGGGGGATGTTCCCCCCTCCCAAAAAAACGCTAGTCAACCAGTGGATAGACACCGTTTTCGTCGTGAACTTCAGCCCCAGTAATTGGCGGGTTAAACACACAAGCCATGACCATTTCTTTGTTTTTATATGCGCGTAAATAGTGCTCGTCATGCTTATCAAGGATATAAAGCGTTCCAGGTTTAATTGGATAGGTTTTACCACCAACCACTTCGATCTCCCCTTCTCCACTCATACAAAAAACTGATTCTAAATGATTTTGGTAATGGATATGTGTTTCTGTCGATTCGTAGATTGTCGTGATATGGAATGAAAAACCCATATTGTCCTCTTTCAACAGCATACGAGTACTTTCCCAGTTATCTGAGACAATACGTCTTTCGCTATTACGACATTCATCAAGTGTTCTAACAATCATTTTATTATCCTTATTACGATGCTTTTTTGAAATACTTGGTTGCTATAACTTCAACTGAGTTTTCGAAAATAGTTAGGCCTTGTATAAGCTCCGACTCCGATATAGTTAGCGGGCAAAAGAACTTCAATATTTCATCGTTTGGACCTGCTGTCTCAATTACCATGCCGTTGTCAAAACATGTTTTAGCAATATCGTCAGCAGTGTTTTCATCTTTACATTCAATACCAATCATCATTCCGCGCCCTTTACGTTGAACAAACAACTCAGGGTAGCGTTTGATATTGCGTTGGATAACCTCGTCAACCAAGCTTGAACAGTGTTGGACATGAGTTTCAAAATCCTCATTTGCCCAATAGATTTCCAGCGCTTTAGCCGCGGTGATAAAGGCATGATTATTACCTCGAAAGGTACCGTTGTGCTCTCCCGGCTCCCACTTATCTAATTCAGGTTTTAACAAAACGATGGCCATCGGTAACCCATAACCACTAATAGATTTAGACAGTGTTACAATATCAGGCTTAATACCTGAAGGCTCAAAGCTGAAAAAGGTACCCGTTCGCCCACAGCCAGCTTGTATGTCATCCACAATTAACAATATATCGTGGGCCTTACAAATTTTACTTAATCGTTGTAACCATTCATTTGAAGCGACATTAAGCCCGCCTTCACCTTGAACCGTTTCCAATAAGACAGCTGCTGGTTTATCCATACCGGCTGAATTATCGGTTAACATCGTTTCGAACAATTTTAATCCATCAATGTCAGCGTAACCTTCAAACGGCAAACGCGTAACGTTGTTGAGATCTGAACCTGCACCTTGCCTGTGATGTTGATTACCAGTCGCAGCCAGTGCACCTGCAGTACAACCATGAAAACCATTAGTAAACGCAACAATGCTGCTTCGACCTTTCACTTTTTTAGCTAACTTGATTGCAGCTTCCACTGCATTTGTTCCTGTAGGGCCGGTAAATTGAACTTTGTAATCTAATGCTCTTGGTTCCAAGATGAAGCGACTCAGTGCTTCTAGGAATTCAGCTTTGGCTTCTGAATGCATATCTAAGCCATGTGTAATTCCATCCATTTCAATGTACTCAAGCAGTGCTTGCTTAAGAATTGGGTTGTTGTGACCGTAATTTAGAGATCCTGCTCCAGCAAGAAAATCGAGGTAACGATCACCTTGTTTTGTTTCAAGCCAGCAACCTTTTGATTTGCTAAAGGTGACTGGAAAACTATTCGAGTATGAACGTACGTTAGATTCCTGCTTTTTAAAAATATCCATGATAAGGCCGTTATTTAATTCCTATTAGTTTGTGATTATTTAAGGGAATTCGATATAAATATTCAGTATCGTGCCGACCGTTGAAGTGAACATTCTCATCTAAGAATGTTGTCACCTCTCCGGAACTACCATTTTTAGCGTCTAGCTTTTTGAATAGTGCCCAAGATGCTTGGTTTGATTTGGTAATGGTGGTTTCAATAGCGTCGATACCCTCCATCCATTCTCTCTTAAGTAAAGCATCAATCATCTTGTAAGCTAATGCATTACCTCTAAACCGAGGGTCAACGGCTACTTGCCAAATAAATAGTACATTAGGCTCATTCGGCTTCTGGTAACTAGAAATAAAACCGGCAAGGTCCCCTTTGTGCTCAACCAAGATACAAGTTTTACTAAAGTGAGTAGACTGCAAAAAATTGCAATATGAAGAATTAACATCTAATGGTGGGCATTCTGAAATTAAGCGGTAGATATCGTTGCCATCAGAAACTTCGGGCTCACGAAAAATCCATTTCTCATTGCTTTTTTCTACAATCTCCGAATATAGCCCCCAAGGCGCTGATGTAATCATATCTAGTTTTTTCCTTCGAACTCTAATTAAATTCCTTTCCATTATGAGCATTTTCACAGCATAAAGATCAACAAATTAACGCCACAAAGCTAAATTATGTGATGTGTATCACATCATTTGGCGTATTACATGAATCAAACAATACTTTGAGTTCTAATGTATTTATTGAGGTGAAGTTATCGAGATGTATTTTTCAAGGAACAAACACAAAAAAGTAGTTAGACAGAGGTTGAGGATAGGAGCTTTTTTCGCATGGCGTTAAGTAGCCGAGTACCCCACGTTTGATAGGTAGTAAGCCATTTACTGAGTCAGACCTATAACCTAATTGATAAGCAATCTCTAGCTAAAGAGATAGCAGTCAGCATCCAATAAGTCGCTAACTGAAAGCACTCCAAACAGTGGTATCTATAAGTCACTATTGGAAATGTTAGCCCAAAAAAAACCTAGCGACGAATCGTTAGGTTTCTAGTATAAAAGCAGTAATAACGAGCTGAAAAAGAAACGGATTCAGATACACCCATTTAACTTTTACTTACTTTAGAGGATCATTGTCAGGTAATGCTTTGTGTATCCATAACGCTAAGCGCTTTTTAATGTTTGCTCCATCAAGCTTACTTTCGGGTAGCGGCGTTATCTGATTCACTTCAACGAGGAACAAATACACCGCTTTAACCTTTATTGGTTGAGATGAATGTGGCAAATCAAAGCCCTGCAACTTTGCCATTTTGAAACCGACCTCTACTGCTTTTTTCACCAGCTTATCTTCATTAATGATCTTCGCGGTTTTCGACATATTATCTCCATCACCTTTACTGAGCGAACAATAAGTATATCAAACAGATATCGTTCACAAGATTACCGTGCTCCCAAATCGAACACTCTTCCTGATAAAACCATAAACGAATCACCGTCTGGGAAAGGATTCTAGTTTGAATGCCATCCACAATGTTTAATGGTCCAAAAAACCACCTTTTTTTTACCAAAAACTCAATAAATGAGACTTTCAGCCAAGAAACTAAAAATCGAATAAAATTTGACTTATCATTATAAAGAATACGGCATATTATTATCATTTAGTCAACAATCGCTTTCTTTAAAACCAATAACCTGCTGTTATTTAATCAGTTTTATACTAAAACGACTTAGATCATACTTACCGTTTCCTGTAACGAAAATAACTTACAAAACACTCAATAATAAAATAGAATAAACCCACTAATTTTATACTGGTGTTAAAAATGCGTTACCTATGGGCTTCATTCTGTCATAAAAATCCAATTCTCGGACGAATCGTTCATATCCTTGTTATGTTGGTAGCGTTAGCTTCTATCGTTGTTCCACTGATCTCGACAGATGCAACAACAATACTAATGGCACTGGGTGTAGCCCTTGTGTGTATTGTTCTATTCGTTTTCTTTGCGCTCAGTGACAAAATGCGTTCAGGCATGCACTAAACTCCACTTTTCATAACTTGCCGTCTCTTTTCGAGCATCGATATTAGACTGACCGTTTCCAGAGAAACAAAAACGCCCAAAGTTATTCGCTTTCGGGCGCTTTTAGTTTCGGAGCGCATTACTCGCTCAACGTCACCGAACCTATCAATCTGGCATGACAACAATACCCATACTTTCAAGCAGTTGCTCTTGCTGCCAAGCGACAATTTTAATTCCAGATGTATCGACCTTGCGAGGATCTAACCCTTCTAGTTCTGCATGGCACAAATTCGCCCCTTGCATACTGAATTGCCCCCATACGTCTTCCGAGAACACACCCCGGCTGAGATCAGACTCTTTCAGTGACGCGCCACCAAGATAAGTGCCTATCCAACGGTTCTCAAACAGTTCGCACTTCTCTAAACAAGCCTGTTCAAAATTAGCGTAAGACAGGTTGCAACCCGTGATGTATGCCGAGCAAAAATACATGCGATTGCTCACCTGGTTGGCAAAATTCGCACGAGTAAAGTTCGCCCCTTTCAAGTCGCATTCACGTAGCTCAATACCATAGCAATTCGCGTTACTGAAATTCGCCATTGCCAACTGACAATTCTGGAAGCTTGCATCTCGTAAGTCGGCAACATCAAAGTGGCATCCCTCAATATCGCCTTGTTCAATTAACTTACAGTTAATAAACGTTGCGTCACGTAAGTTCGAACGTCTGAAATCACAACGGATAAACGTGCAGGCTGTAAATGTAAACTCTGATAAGTCTTGCTGAGCAAAACTGTGATGATGATAAGTGCTGTTATTGGTGTCCATTTAGCCCCCTAAAGAAATTAAGCTAAGACTACCATTGCGATCTTAAGAAAACACCAAATTAAAAACCAACAAAAACAGCAACTTAAAACACCCTAATTTAGCCATTTTAAGACACCAAACAAGCCCTTTAAGGTTGTTATTTTCGATTTATAGGATGTGCTTATCTTGAAAAAAGTTTTGTCGCTTAGAAGGAGCATATAAGATGAGACACAACGAGGAGATAATCATCATATGTCAGTATGAACTTGATGCAATACCCTATACAGATACACTCGCTGATAATCGGTCTTTCTCAGGCCCAATTTGTATCGACAGACCACAACTAAAAGGTGATTTGTACCAGTAAAATCTGAGGAGTAGGGAGGCAAAAATCAAAAATGGCCGCTTAGTGCGACCATTTAATAAATGTTTAAGTTGTTGTTATAAATGAATAATTTACAAACAACGTTAGCTCTTAGCTACGTTTGCAATGCCTTCAAGCTGAAGTACTGGAGCGGCGTCGATGTCTTCTGCGTTCATCATTGATGATACTCGCTGCATTGAAGAAAGCAGTAAGCTTTGCTCCCACGGTTCTAAATTTTGGAACTTTTTAACAAAGTTATCTTGCAGTGGTGGGGGTGCGTTATTAAGCAACTCTTGCCCTTTTTCAGTCAAGTTCGCGTGTACTTTGCGGCGGTCCGACGAACTGCGCACTCGTTGTACATAACCATTTAACTCTAGACGGTCGATGATCGTCGTCGTCGTTGCTTGGCTTACATTGGTCTGATTAGACAATTCTTTGATTGTCACATTACCCATTTCTTGGATTGCTCTCATTAAGATTAATTGAGGGCCAGTCATACCATACTCTTTACTCAGCTTTTTCGAGTGTAAATCGATAGCGCGAATAATTTGTCGAATAGCGACCAGGATTTCGTCATGTTTGTCCAAGATGCAGACCTTTGTACTAATATATTGTGAGTGGCTTTACAGCGTCGAAGTGATTAGCTGTCCTGAGTGATTAAGTCGGGCACGTTCGAATTACACTGTAAATTGATAAATTAATTCATTGATTTTTTCCGCATTGTACTTATGTTCATAGTATTCTCAATCTTTTCTATGCTTCTGAATTTGCGCAGACCAACATTTTTGTTTAACGAGTGCCGATATTTGGCCTTAAAGAGACGAACAGGATAAGAAAAGGCGAGAAGTTGTTGGTAAATAAAAAGACGGTTTAGTCAAATAGGTAACGAGATCTCGCGACCTCACTACCTATTTTATCCGTTAGAAAACGAGTTAACTCAGCTCAAACCATTAAGCGGCACTGTTGAGTTGAAAATTCCCTATTAGCGCGTTGTAAAACTCACTGTTATCCAAAATACCAACCAATTGATTGTTTTCAACCAACAGAATTGGGTTGTTACTTATCTGTTTCAATTTAATTGCATCACGCATTCCAATTTCAGGGCTCGCCACTACAACACTCGACGCGCTAATCGCGGTTAGATCGTCAGATTCATTCCACTCAACAAGCGCCAAAGTTGGCTCACCTTTTACCGATAATGAGCCTTCAGTCTGTTCTATCCATAAATCTTTTGAATCACAAATCTTCCAACTCTCATTATCTTGCCTCAGTGAATCAAGAGGCTGCATAAGTGAACGACCTTTCAATACGTTCAACGGGTTAGTGTGGGCAACAAAGTCCTTCACATATTCCGTTTTTGGCGTTAACACGATTTCTTCAGGTTTGCCGTGTTGAATCAATTTTCCTGATTCCATGATAGCGATGTTATTACCAATCTTCAGCGCTTCATCAAGGTCATGACTCACAAACAAAATCGTTTTGTTAAGCTTATTTTGTAGCACTATCAGTTCATCTTGGAGTTGCGCACGAATCAAAGGATCAAGCGCAGAAAAGGGTTCATCCATCAATAGAATGTCAGTATCCATCGCAAAAGCACGTGCTAAACCCACACGTTGCTGCATACCACCAGAAAGCTCATGAGGGAATTTTGTTTCCCACTCTGATAAGCCAACCATCTCCAGTTGCTCACGCGCTTTAGCACGACGAACATCTTTAGCGACACCCTGCATTTCAAGGCCAAACGCGACATTATCTAATACAGTTAGCCACGGCATTAAAGCAAATTTTTGGAACACCATAGAAACACGGTGTGTACGTAGGTGGCGCAATGTCGCTTCGTCGCACTGTTTGCCTAAATCAACCAGCTTATCGCCATCTTTGATTGCCAATGAACCACGGCTAATTTCATTCAAACCGTTAACAGCGCGAAGCAGTGAAGATTTACCCGAGCCAGACAAACCCATGAGTACGCAGATTTCGCCTTCTTTAACGGTCAGTGAAACATTATCGACACCCACCACTTGGCCCGCTTCATCGATGATCTCTTGGCGAGTTTTGCCTTGGTCGAGCAGTTCAAGCGCTTGATTAGCTTTGTCACCAAACACAACGTCGAGATTCTTAATAGTAATAGCATCCATAGCTTTACTTTCTTCAAGCACATCTTTGTTTACTAGAGACATAATTAAGCTTCCTTCTGGTTGGGTGTTTTGCACAAGCGATCAAGAATAATTGCTACTAAAACAATCGCTAATCCGGCTTCAAAGCCTTGTGAAATGTTGACTGTGTTTAGAGCTCGAACGACTGGCTTGCCAAGGCCATCAGCCCCTACCAGTGCCGCAATAACTACCATTGAAAGCGATAACATGATGCACTGTGTGATACCCGCCATGATGCTGGGTAAAGCCGCCGGCAATTCAACTTTGAGTAGCAACTTCATGCGGCTAGCACCAAAAGCTTTACCTGCTTCAATCAATTCTTCTGGTACTTTTGTGACCCCCAAATAGGTCAAACGAATCGGCGATGCTATCGCGAAAATGATCGTCGAGATTAAGCCAGGAACGATGCCTAAACCAAATAGCACTAAGGTCGGAATCAAGTACACAAACGTTGGGACTGTCTGCATTAAATCAAGTACTGGACGTAGCATCGTATAGAGCCAAGGACGATGAGCAGCCATGATGCCAACTGGTACACCAATTAATACGGAAATCGTTGTCGCCGCAAAGACGAGAACAAAGGTTTCCAGCATTTCTTGCCAATAGCCAAGGTTGAGGATAGTGAGAAGCGCTGCGACGACAAAGATCACCAACGACAGTTTACGGTGTAAATACCATGCGATTGCCGCCGTTATCACGATTGGCAGCGCAGGTGGCATCCATTTAAATACATCAACTAAAAAAAGAATAACGGTTTCCAAAAAGATAGAAATAGCATCAAAAAAACCTGCTGCGTTAATTGTTAACCAGTCAACACCAGTTTCCATCCATTGTCCGACAGGGATTTTGTTTTCCGTAATAAAATTCACAATATTGCCTTTGATTATTGGTGAGCCGAAGCTCACCTTTGTTATTTATGTAACTGGGTAGAGAACTAAGCTTTTACCTGCTTTAGGTAGTCAGTAACGGCTTGAGTTGCTGATTCACCTTTATGTGTTTTTACGTTATCTAACCAAGCTTCCACTTGCTGTGGGTTGCTATTTAGCCATTGTTGAGCCGCTTTTTCAGGCTTAACGTTTTGGTTAAGGATTTCTTCCATCAACTGGTTTTCCATCTCTAAAGTAAACTCTAGGTTCTGTAGAAGTTGACCGACGTTTGCGCACTCAGACAGGTAGTTTGAACGAACATTGGTGTAAACATTTGCGCCGCCATAGTTAGGACCAAAGAATTCATCACCACCTGATAGGTATTCCATTTCAACATTGCTGTTCATTGGGTGAGGTGCCCAACCAAGGTAAACAATCCATTGGCTACGGCGTGCGGCGCGTGATACTTGAGATACCATGCCTGCTTCGCTTGATTCCACTAAGCTAAAATCTTTTAAGCCAAATGCATCAGAATCAATCATTGATTGGATTAAACGGTTACCATCGTTGCCCGGTTCGATGCCGTAGATACGGTCTTTAAACTTGTCGGCATGCTTTGCGAGATCGGTGAAACTTTTCACACCAGAGTCGTACACATATTTTGGTACGGCTAGTGTGTATTTAGCGCCTTCAAGGTTGGCACGAACGGTTTCTACAGTGCCCGCTTCACGGTACTTAGCAATATCGCCTTCCATAGTTGGCATCCAGTTACCTAAAAAGACATCAATATCGCCGTTGGCCATTGAAGAGTAAGTTACCGGTACTGAAAGTAGGTCGGTTTTGGTTTTGTAACCAAGGCCTTTTAATAGTTCAGAAGTAACAGCAGTTGTAGCGGTAATGTCTGTCCAACCCACATCAGCGAAGCGCACGTTTTCACATTGCTGTGGTTCAATAGAAGCGTTAGCACCAAATGCAAATGAACTGATGGCTAATGTTGCGAGCGCCTTCGTTTTTAACGCATTGCTTGCTAAAGGCTTATTTGTCGCGGTTTGTTTATGTTGAGTCGTCATAATGATTCCTTTTTTATCTTTCCTTTTACTGCCCTAACTCATACAAATAAGGGAAGTTCTACTAACTTTTTACTAATTTTTGTTATTACTGGTTTTCTTATTTTTATTCAGTAACAGAGACTTACGCCTCTCTTACTGGTTTATTTATTCTTTGTTTCTCTTCCCATTCAGGTGCAATCCACACAGGAACGTCTTGTTCTTTAAGTGCAGGCTTGCCCAGAATCAAATCAGAAGCACGCTCAGCCACCATAATGGTTGGTGCGTTTAAGTTGCCATTTGGAATGGTTGGGAAAACTGATGAATCCACCACACGTAAGTTGTCGATGCCGCGGACTCGACACTCTTCATCAAGCACCGCCATTGGGTCGTTGTCTGAACCCATTTTGCAGCCGCATGAAGGGTGGTAGGCGCTTTCAACGTTCTGCTTAACCCATTCATCAATCGCTTCATCAGAAGTAATGTTGAGACCAGGCTGAATCTCTTCACCTCGGTACACATCCATTGCAGGTTGAGACAGAATCTCACGCGTCAGGCGAATACAGTCACGCCAATCTTGGCGGTCTTGTTCGGTCGAGATGTAGTTGAAAATGATCTCTGGCTTGGCATGTGGATCAGCAGAAGTGATCGCCACCGTACCGCGGCTTTCTGGCTTGTTAGGACCAACGTGTACTTGGAAGCCATGACCATCAAAGGCCGCTTGCCCGTCGTAACGCATTGCTGCTGGTAGGAAGTGGTATTGAATATTCGGCCACTTCAATCCTTTGCGTGAACGAATGAACGCGCATGATTCAAAATGATTAGTAGCCCCCAAACCTTTACGAGTCAGAATCCACTCTGCGCCAATCATGCCCTTGCTCACTAAACCAAGCTTGCTGTTGAGAGTAATAGGCTCGTTGCAGTGATATTGGAAGTACACTTCTAAGTGGTCTTGAAGGTTTTCACCCACGCCGTTCAACTCGTGTTTCAGTTCAACGCCTGCCTTTTCAAGCACGGATTTCGGGCCGATACCAGAAAGCTGCAGCAGTTGAACAGAACCAATAGAGCCCGCAGACGAGATCACTTCTTTGTTCGCCACAGCCACTTGGGTATTGCCTGACTTTTCGAATTCAACACCAACAGCTTTCAGACCCGATTGACCCTGTGTGTCTTGTGACTCAAGCAAGAAACGACGAGCCACGATACCTTTTTTCAAGGTAAGGTTTGATCGCTTCAATGCACGGCGCAGATAAGCGTTAGAGGTTGAGGCTCTAACACCCTTGTCTACTGTCATGTGCATAGTACCGAAGCCTTCTTGCTGGTAGCCGTTATAGTCTTGTGTTTCTGGGTAACCGGCGTCTTTACCTGCATCAATAAATGCTTGATAAAGAGGATTAAGCTCCATATCGTTGCCGTTACAAGTGCCTACTGGCCCATTGTCGCCACGGTATTCGTCACCACCTTTGCTCCATGATTCAGCACGGCGGAAATAAGGCAGACAGGCTTGGTAGTTCCAACCCGCAGCACCCTCTTCTTCCCATTGATCAAAATCGCATGCATGGCCACGAACATAAACCATACCGTTAATTGATGAGCTACCGCCTAATACTTTGCCACGTGGACAATGCAGTTCACGTCCATCAAGGCCCGGCTCTTGCTCTGTTTCAAATTGCCACGCATACTTTTCAGTATTCATTGGATAAGAAAGCGCAGTTGGCATTTGGATAAAAATGCTCTTATCCGTACCACCAGCTTCCAATAATAAAACGCTATGTTCACCGCTCTCTGTTAGTCTATCCGCTAACACACAGCCGGCCGAACCCGCGCCGACGATAATATAATCGTAGCGTTGTTCCATTTTGTTTCTCCGTTGAGTTGAGTGTTACGCGTTAGGCATATGGGCTAGCGAAATCGCCTAGCTCAATAAGAATGCTCTTGGTTTGCGTGTAGTGAAGTAGAGTTTCTGGTCCATTTTCACGACCAATACCCGAAAGTTTGTAGCCACCGACAGGCATTTCTGCAGGTGAGTCACCCCATGTGTTAACCCAGCAAATACCGGCTTGCATTTGATGAATAACTCGGTGAGCGCGAGAAAGGTTTTGCGTGAATACGCCAGCAGCAAGGCCATATTTAGTGTCATTAGCACGGCGAATAACGTCGTCTTCGTCAGTAAACTTCATTACCGACATCACTGGACCAAAGATCTCTTGTTGGACATGTGGCATGCTGTCTTCGCAATCCACAAACACGGTTGGAGTAACAAAGTTGCCGTTCGCTAGGCCGTTGTCTGTCACTTGATAACCACCAGTTAACAGGGTTGCACCAGACTGTTTAGCTAGCTCAATCGCTTCAAGAACTTTTGCAAGATGTTCTTTAGAAATCAACGCGCCAATCTGAGTATCCATCTTCATTGGGTCACCAATGATCAGCTTTTCAGTGCGTGTTTTAAGTTGATCAATAAATGCGTTATAGATGTTTTCGTGTACATAAACACGAGTGCCATTAGTACATACTTCGCCTTGGGTGTAGAAGTTTGCGACCATGGAAGCGGAGACCGCATCATCCAATTTCGCGTCATCAAACACAATCATTGGTGATTTGCCACCAAGCTCCATAGTGACCGGTTTAAGCGTTTTGGCGCTATCGGCCATCACGGCTTTACCTGTACCAATTTCACCGGTGAATGACACTTTTGCGATATCTGGGTGTGCGGTCAGCATCTGGCCAACGCGATAATCTCCCTGAACCACGTTAAACACACCTTCAGGAAGCCCCGCTTCGGTAAAAATTTCAGCGAGCTTAAGTGCCGTTAGCGGCGTTTCTTCTGAAGGCTTGAAAATCATGGCGTTGCCCGCCGCGAGTGCCGGTGCTGATTTCCACATTGCGATTTGAATTGGATAGTTCCACGCACCGATACCTGCACAGATACCTAACGGTTCACGGCGTGTGTAGAAGAATTGAGATTCACTAAGCGGTTGTTGGTCGCCTTGAAGAGTAGGAGCAAGGCCTGCGAAATATTCAATAACATCCGCGCCAGACGCCACATCCACTTCAATTGCTTCTTGCAACGGTTTGCCCGTATCAACAACCTCAAGGCTAGCAAGCTCATCATTTCGAGCTCTAAGTATCTCTACAGCTTTTAAAAGAATACGGCTGCGTTCAACGGCTGACATTGCTGACCATACCGCAAATCCACGTTTTGCCGATTCGATAGCACTATCCACATCCGCTGAAGATGCTTGACCCAAAGTTGCGATAGATTCACCGTTTGCCGGATTAATACTATCAAAGGTTTCACCAGACGTTGCTTTAACTGCTTCGCCATCGATATATAATGAGTTCATTTCCATTTGAGATTCTGACTTAATTATTGTTTTAGACTCTACAGGTCTATATGTGAGTGTTTGTAATTCGAATGCTATGACTAGGTTTTATTCGAGTGACACGAGTAAAACGTCAATTGCTTATCAAGGTAGTCATTGATAATAGCGCGTGCCTTTTGGGCATCGATACCTTCAGGGTTTAACGTGCCTCTCAGCCATAAACCATCAATCAAAGAAGCAATACCGTGAGCAACGAGCTCCGCCTGTTCATGATTAAGAATACCTTTCAACTCAAGGCGTAAATGCGAAAGTAAACGTCTTTCATTCACGCGCTGAAGTCTTTTCAATTGTTGGTCATGCATCGAATATGACCAAAATGCCAACCACGTTTTTGCGACCTTGTTTTCGGCTTGGTAGCCTTCGAAGTTACCTTCAATGATTGCATTAATCCTCTGCTGGTGAGCATCAACAGGGAGTGCTTTTAATGCCGTGGTAATGGTGTTGGATAATTGGCGAAGAATTTCACGCATAGTCTCTTCAAGCAGACCATGCTTTCCACCAAAATAGTGATTAATGATGCCCGTTGAAACTCCCGCTTCCTTACTGATCAAAGCAATACTTGCGGCATGTAAACCCACTCGATCAATCACGGTCATCGTGGCTTGTACGAGCTGTGGTTTACGTATATCAGGCATCCCAACCTTCGGCATTTTTTAGTCCTTTTATTTTTTATTGAACGTTTAGTTAAATATAAAATGACAGAAATTTAGTTAGGGTTCAAATGATTATTTGAAACAAACCCATAACAGAGAACCACCAATACATAAATAAATTAAATATAAACAATCACTTAAATATCATTTAGACCCCTAATTAAAATTAATTAAAGATTTGAGGTGTGATGGTTATTGGTCGAATGTTTTCACTTAAAAAGTACAAAATTCAATCAAACTAATATTATGTAAAAATTAGGCAGATCGTCTTAAAAGCAGATTCTAACGCTGAAAATTAAAGGTAACGGTAATGTCAGTAATGCATTTCGATAGTAGTGCATACCGTTATTCACTCCTGTGTAAAAAAAGTACACTCTATTGATTAATACTGTGGCTATCGGCCGGACAAATGTAATGGAATAAGTACGCTTTATGAACATTGTTTTTTATTTTGATCACTAATTCAAAATCAGCATTGAACTACCGTAGAAAGTGTTTAATCATTTACGTCAGATATTGTTCGCGAAGCATTTGAATTCAATATGCAACAATAGCTCACCATAAAATCAAACCCGTTCAAAAAATCTCAATAAGTTAAACACACGATAAGGCTGAGAATGGAATGACAAAACCTAAAATGATCCTCGTAGAAGACGATTTGAAACTTCAGCGAATGCTAAAGGATTACTTTGTTACGCAGGACTTTGATGTTTCCACACTCGATGATGGCAGTAATGCCGCGCAGACCATCCTTGCCGAACAGCCTGATATCGTGTTGTTGGATTTAATGCTCCCTGTAACCGATGGACTGACAATATGCCGACAGACGCGCACTCTCTTTAAAGGTAAGATTTTAATGCTCACCGCCAGCGATGATGATTTCGACCACGTTGCAGGCTTAGAGACAGGCGCTGATGACTATGTCACCAAGCCAATCAAACCAAGAGTTCTGCTGGCCAGAGTTCGTTCGCTATTACGCCGCCAAGAGGCCAATACGACTTCAGTCGATGACTCAGACAACCTTCAGTTTGATCAACTGGTTCTGAAAAACACCTATAAGAAGTGTGAACTTTCAGGTGCCGTTTTATCGCTCACTGACAGCGAGTTTGACCTATTGTGGTTATTAGCGAGCAACCCTGATACTCCGCTATCACGTGACTATTTGACACAAACGCTGCGTGGTATTGAGTACGACGGAATCGATCGAACGATTGATAATAAAATAGTGCGCCTAAGAAAGATTCTTGGCGACGACCACACTCCAGCAGAGAAAATTCAGACCATTCGCGGGAAAGGTTATTTATTTGTTTCGACCGCCTGGCGTTAACCTCGCTCAATACGAGCGTAATAAAAGAGAGCGATTATGCGACGTATCTTTTTGGAGTCCTTAATAGGGCTGTTAGTTTGCTTTATGGCCGGCCTTGTCGCCTACGAGATTAGCGTCTATCAGCTCAATACTGACTACGAATACGTACTGGAAGATTACGAAGCGGCTGCCCACCAGCAATTGATCGAGAATATCGCTAAGAATCAAGGCCTTGAAGCTGCTCATCAAGCGATAAACCAGTTTGTAGAAACCACACGAAATAAATTGGTTACATTCAGCCCAGACGATGAAATACCTAGCCCCGTTTTAGAGTTCTTCAGCACGAATCCGAACACCTTTGTTTTTCACGATGATGAACGGGACCTATGGTTTCGCTTAGCAAGCAGTGACAATACCTATCACTACCTCCCCAACAGTGAAGCGTTCGTTAGGCAAAAAATAGAGTTGGAGGATGACCTCATTTGGTTGTTCTTTTTAACGAGCTTTATCTTATATGGCTTATGTCATCTATTTATTATCTTTCGCCGAGTTAAAAAGCTTGAGGCTGCCACTCTGCGTTTTGCGGAAGGTGATCTCTCGACACGAGCCGAGACTTCAAGTGGTATTGCGATTGGTTCACTGAACAAATCCTTCAACCTAATGGCCGACCGAATTCATCGCTTAGTAGAAAGTAATCGCTCACTCACTAATGCTGTCGCTCATGAACTGCGCACGCCAATATTCCGTATTCAGTGGCAAGCAGAAATGTTGAAAGACACCCAGCTAAACGCAGAGCAAGAGAGCACGATTGAGAGTATTGTCGAAGACACGGAAGAGATGGAAAAGATGGTCGATGAACTATTGTATTACGCCAAACTCGATAGCACTGACCTAGAAAACTTACAACAACCATTAGAGATACGAGACTTTCTCGGTCACGCGATAATTCGTTGGAACAAAGAGACAGAGCTCAATATAGACCTATCACTGCCTGAACAAGCTCAATTGATAATGTCGGATGAAACGCTACTCAACCGAGCACTAGATAACCTAGTTCGTAACGCAATGAAGTTCGCACGTTCGCAAGTGTCAATTGAAGCAAGCCTGCATCAAGATAAGCTACAGATCGCGGTGCATGATGATGGTGATGGCGTGGCAAAGGAGCATCAAGCTCGCCTGTTCGAACCCTTTTACGTTGGCGACAAAGCACGTAATAAAGCCAAGAGTGGCCATGGTTTAGGGCTTTCTATCGTCGAGAAGATCTGTGCTCAGCACAGCGCTACCGTGGAAGTGGGTCAGAGCCAAACCTTAAAGGGGGCGGTATTCACCATAACCATTCAGCTATGTAATGATTCAGCTGACAAACCCATACAGTAACTACAAAACACCTCTGGAATAATGTTCAACATCGGCCGGGAGATCCTGTCTCCCTATGAACTTATTGAGTCTAGATAATCATGACACCGCCTTTGTGGCTTGCCATCTAGATTCCAATCATTCTTAAGGTATTTTTATGAAAAAGTTATTAGTTGTTTTAGGTATTGTTTCTTTGGCAGGTTGTTCAGGTATCAACCACAGCGAAGAAGTTTACACAGCGCACGCTGAAAGCTTCAACATTGTTGGTTTCCAAGTTCCAGGTAACACACAAGATCGTGCAATGGAATTGGTACCTGAAGGTGCAACGGTTGATACTATTCGCTCAACAAACTCTGATACAAGCTCTGTTCTGGGTATCATCAACCGTATTATCGGTATCGACTACGTTCAAGTCGGCGGTAAAAAGCAGTAATTCACTTTAGTTACAAACCATGGTTAAGCGTCTAGTTACGTACCTTTAATCAGTAGCCTGTACAAACCAAGTTAATTTAAGCCAGTGACCCGTCGCTGGCTTTTTTCATCCAGCAGATTTTGTGCTCTGTGCCAAGTAAGTAGTTAATTCCCCCAGCTTCTCGTCACTAATAACTCGAGAAATAAGCCTAAGAATCTTCAATTTCTTATCAAAATGGCCTGTAAATTCGCTGAATAACCTTCCGCTAAAAATCACACTTTGAAATCGTTGATCCTTCTATCAACCCAAACCCCATTAATTGAGGCACAGATCAATTTGCACTAAGATCTTAATTATCAATGAAAATTAACACTTAATAAAAGTATCATGATTGTATAAATAAAAGACACGGGTGCGTTCAAAAATAAACAGAAACAATAACTATCTGTAAATACGATAAATATAAATTTCATGAATAAAAGAGATCACTGCCATGCTACTAAATAATCAGATCGAATGATGTAAATACATTGTATTGGTTTTGTTACTTTTTCTTTGAATTTATATAGAAAGAGAAAATAACAATGAAAATAAGAAAGCGTTTAGTTGCCGTTGCTATAGCCAGTGCTATGTCTTTATCAGTTCATGCAAATGAATCCGTTAAAATCGATCAACCGATCAACTTTACCAACTTCTCAGGGTTGAACGCCCAGTTAGGTGTCAGTAACGCCTCTAACTTCAAAATGGTAAAAGAAGTTAGCCTCAAAAAGCGTGGTACCTACAAAGTTAAGATTCAACAGAACATTTGGGGCACACCAGTGTGGGGGCATTACCTAAATGCGACCCAAAGTGTGAAAGGTGGGGCGCTTAAGTCGGTTCAAGGCCTCTACCTTAAAACAACAACCCTAGAACGATCGTTTGTGAAACCCTCTATCAATAGCTCTCAAGCCGTTGATCTTGCAAGTAAAGACCTCAAGACTCAAGGCTTAACCAGCCAATCTCTAGACAATGTCCAACATGAGCTGTTTATTTATCAGGGCAAATCGAAACAAGGCATTAGCACACAAGGGGCGGATAAAACACGCCTAGTGTACGTTGTCTCTTACCTTGTCGAAGGCAGCGAGCACCCTACTCGACCATTCACCATGTTAGACGCACATACGGGCGAAGTTATTGACCGCTGGGAAGGTATTGCTCACGCACAGGTTGGCACTGGCCCCGGTGGTAACGAAAAAACAGGCATGTACGAATACGGTACTGATTACCACTACCTAGATGTGTTGGAAAATGGCACAGAGTGTGTGATGGAGTCAGAAAATGTTGTCACCGTTGACCTCAATGGTGCTACCGATGGCGACACCACCTACCGCTATGAATGCCCTCGTAACGAACACAAAGCCGTAAATGGTGCATTCTCACCACTCAACGATGCACACTACTTCGGCAACATCGTGTTCGACATGTACAAAAACTGGTTCGACACAGCACCACTCTCCTTCAAGCTCATGATGCGTGTTCACTACGGTGAAAACTACGAGAATGCATTTTGGGACGGCAAGGCAATGACCTTTGGTGATGGTGAAAGCTTCTTTTACCCGCTTGTCAGCTTAGATGTATCAGCGCACGAAGTGAGCCATGGCTTCACGGAACAAAACTCAGGCTTAGTCTATGCAAATCAATCTGGTGGTATGAACGAGGCTTTCTCTGATATGGCTGGTGAAGCCGCTGAATACTACATGAAAGGCACCAATGACTGGATGGTCGGCCGTGATATCTTTAAAGAAGAAGGAGCTTTGCGTTACATGGACGATCCATCACGCGATGGCTCATCAATCAACAACGCCTCCGAATACTACGATGGCTTGAACGTGCACTACAGCTCTGGTGTGTTCAACAAAGCATTCTACCACCTAGCAACCACACAAGGTTGGGACACGAAGAAAGCGTTTGAATTGTTCGTGCTAGCCAACCAAATTTACTGGTCAGAAAACAGTGACTTCTGGCAAGGTGCTTGTGGCGTGAAAAACTCAGCAACCGACCTTGGCTACAGTGCCGATGACGTTGTTGCTGCGTTCAACCTAGTCGGTGTCAGCCCATGTGGCGAGCCACCATTGCCGCCAGAACCGGAATATCAAAATCTAACCAATGGCCAAGCTCAAACCGTGACTGGCGAAACAGGTTCGAAAACTTACTTCGATATCGAAGTACCAGAAGGCCAAGACAAACTGACGATTGATCTGGCTGTCTCTACTGGTGACCCAGATATGTATGTCGGCCTGGACTATGCACCAAGCTCTCAAGAGAATATCTGTAAGAGTGAAACCGTGACCGATGAAGTCTGTGTCATTGAAAGCCCAGTAGCAGGTCGCTATACCATTAACGTTCTGGGTTACTCAGATTATGCAGATGCAAACCTAAAAGCATCATACGAAGCAAGCAATGCTAACGTACCGCCAACCTCTTCATTCGAACACACCATTGTTGGTAAAGAAGTAGAGCTACGCAGTACAAGTTCGGACAGCGACGGACAAATAGTCTCTTATCAATGGAACCTAGGCGATGGCAACATACTGAATGGTGAAATGACTCGTCATACTTACGCAGCAGCTGGCGATTATGTGGTAACACTTTCCGTGACAGACGATGCTGGCGTCACTACGTCTACCAGCAAATCCATCAACATTGAAAGCAGTTCAAACGATGCCTTCCCACTAAAGCTAAAGTTTGGTAACAAAAATCCGAACGGCAAAGCTCGCGTTAAGCTGGCATGGGATTACGACACCAACGACTACTTTGTGATTAAACGTAATGGCAAAAATGTTGGTGCGACAGACTACAACTCATACGTCGACAAGTTCCGTCACAACGGTACGATTGATGTGGAGTACCAAGTGTGTACCTCAAGCGATATTTGTTCAGAAACCAAGCACTACCGTTTCATTAAAGCACAATAATCGATAATAAATTCAGGGCTCCTAAAGGGGCCCTGTTTCTCTATTTGGATAGTAAAAATATCCAATAGCAGCACCAGAAAGACAACGCTAGACAAAAGGCGGTACATAGAAACGATACCAATCAGAACAACGATATTAACCATAAAAAGGACAACAAATGGCTATCAAAAAAAGCATCCTGGCATTCGCTATATTCGGGAGTGTCTCGGCTTACGCATCACTCGGCATTACACCACCAGAGGGCTCAGAAGTTTGGATCACAACCGATGCTGATGCCCAGCACCTTGTGACTCAACACGGCGCAACAGTTTATTCAGGGCTGGTTGCGAACAATAACTCCATTGTGGCTAAAATAAACGAGAAACAACTGGCTAAACTCTCTAGCCATATGCACGAAGAAACCCACCGCTGTGGTGGTTACATGGTACATGAAGACCAAGCAAGTGCACTCAAAGCGGCAGCTATGCCACTGACGATGAGCACGTTCGAAAAGCCAGTGATCAGCCACCAAGATACAGTAAACGACTTACTCGCTCAGGTTGAACCCAATAACATGGTCACAACCATAGAAAACCTGACCACTTTCACCAACCGTTTTTATACTACTTCTACTGGTATTGCTGCTTCAGATTGGCTTTTAGAACGTTGGGAAGCGGAAATTAAAGATGTACCCTACGCGTCTGCGCGCCAAATCACACACGCTGAATACCCGCAAAAATCGGTTGAAGTGACGCTACTTGGCGCTAAATATCCAGAAGAGATCGTCGTTGTTGGCGGGCACCTTGATTCCACAGTCGGTTCTTGGACAAGTGAAGGCACCATCTCCCCGGGCGCGGATGACGACGCATCAGGTATCGCTACCGTGACAGAGTCGCTGCGCCTTATGGTTGCCAGTGGGATTCAGCCCGATAAAACCATCAAATTCTATGGCTATGCGGCAGAAGAAGTGGGATTGCGCGGTTCGCAAGATGTCGCTAACACTTTAAGAGATGAGCAAGCAAACGTTGTCTCGGTACTGCAATTAGACATGACGAACTATAACGGTTCAGCGCACGATATCACCTTCATTACGGATTATACCGACAGCAATCTAACCGCCTATTTGAGTGAACTTATCGATACTTACGCCAGTGAGATCAGCTACGGCTTTGATGATTGTGGCTACGCCTGTTCTGACCACGCCTCATGGCACAATGTTGGCTATCCAGCAGCAATGCCGTTTGAGAGCATGTTCAACGATTACAACCCGAACATCCATACGGAACACGATACACTTAATAACTCCGACCCGACGGCAACACACGCGACAAAATTCGCCAAACTGGCGATTGCTTACCTCGTTGAAACCAGCCTTGACTCGCCAGTTTCAGGCCCTAAAGAGCTGCAAAATGGTGTCCCTGTTGAAGGCCTTACGGCGGGATATGGTGAAGAGCAATTCTTCACCTTTACGACTCAAGATGCCGGCCAGTTAACCGTAACAATGACCGGACCTCGCAGTGGTGATGCCGACCTATACGTCAAACACAACGGTGTGGTTTCGAAAGCTAGCTACGATTGTCGTCCATACACAAATGGCAGTAACGAACAGTGTGTATTGAATAAACCTGCGGGTGAATTCAACATCATGGTGCGCGGTTACCGTAACTTTAACGATGTATCTATCGTCGCCAACTTTGTTCCTCAGTCGCTATGAGCCTTGTAAACCATCACTCATACAAGTGCCACCGAGCATCAGACATGTTTGTTAGGTAGAAATATTCTCTAGGTTAAATAGACAAAGTTAAAAAAATCCACGAGTTCGATTCCTAAATAAAATAGAGCTCGCGGATTTTTTATTGTCTGCGGAGAAAAATTCGATCAATGCTCTTAAGTTATCATCAAGCCGTCTTTTTCATCACCTTGGTGCAAATATATTCACCAATCGGCATTGCAGAGGTCGCTGCTGGCGATGGTGCATTACATACATGCAAACTTCTTGGGCTTTCGGCAAACAGAAAATCATGAACTAAGGTGCCATCTTTGAGCACCGCTTGAGCACGAATCCCCGCAGGGTAAGGCTTAAAATCATCAATCGTAATGCTCGGGCAATATTTGTTCACTAACTTTAGATAACCCGGCTTCCACCACGAGTTTTTAAACTCGACCAAACCGGTTTTTAGATTATTCGCAGTCACTTTCCAAAAACCCGCAAAGCTCAGCATCTGACAAGTGTCCTTAAAGCTAAAGTTAAGCTTGCCATAACCTTCTCTCTTCCAGCCTTGAACTGCATTTGGCCCTACTGTTACGGAGCCATCAATCATACGTGTTAAGTGCACACCCAAGAAAGGCAGTTCAGGGTCTGGAATAGGATAAATTAGATGATTCACCACTTGGTTGTGTTTCGCGTCCAACTGATAGTACTCACCTCGATATGGGACAATCTGGAAGTCAGTTTCAATGCCTAGCATGCTGGTCATTCTGTCAGCCATCAAACCTGAGCACGTGATCAAGAATCGACTATTGAGTTGGAGAGTCTGACCATCTACTTTGCAAGTTAACTGGACCTCATCTGCTTGTTCATCCGCCATAACCACTTCGGTGCCTAAACTAAGCTTGCCACCCGCTTCAACAAATTCTTGAGCCATCACTTCAGTCACTTTTTTATAATCCACAATACTGGTGGTTTTGACATAAATCGCGCCCAAGCCCATGATGTTCGGCTCAGCAAGTTTTAGCTGCGCTTGATCCAAGAGATCGACATCAATATCGTTGTCCTGACAACGCTGATAGAGCGCGTTCATTCGCTCTACTTCCTGCTCATTGGTTGCAACCAACAACTTACCGCAGTTTTCGACAGGAATATCGTGTTGGCCACAAAAGGCGATGGTGCGCTCGACGCCACGCTTACAAAAATCCGCCTTTAAACTGCCCGGAGCGTAGTAAACGCCAGCGTGAATCACCCCACTGTTATGGCCAGTTTGATGCTGCGCGAAGCCACGCTCTTTTTCCACTAAAAGAATACTTTTATCGGGGTGAGCTTGTTGCAATTGCCACGCGGTCGATACACCAACAATGCCGCCACCAACAATAATATAGTCGTATATTGAATTCATAATATTCCTACATTCAATCCTTTTAATTATAGGGAAGAAGCGACCGTTCTAGACTCGGTTTGAGGTTTAGTTTCTTCCTCGTTTTTCGATTCTCTTTTCACTTTGTTAGCATCGTATTTGCGACCACTGTGAATAAAAATACCGACAAACAAAGCAACACACACTAAGCGAATTACGACTGAAACATCAGGCCACACCAAGGCCACGCCAAGCACTACTAACACGACTCGAGTCATCACATTGATTTCACTTTCTAGGTAACCCTCAATTGCCGCGATAAACGCGTAAGTGCCAACAATAGCAAAACCACCCGTTACCAGTACCGAGACAATATCCCAGCTCACTAAATTAGTGTAGGCAATCAGCAACGGTACTAGGTATAAACCTTTGGCGATCTTCCAAGCCATTAAACCTGTTCTCATTGGTGGTGTTTTAGCGATAGTCGCTGCCGCAAATGCAGTCAAACAAACTGGCGGTGTCACGTTGCTGTCTTGCGATAGCCAGAAGATGATCAAGTGTGCAGAAAGCAGTGCAAGGCTAATCGCTTCTAGGCCGAGGCTTTGCTCAAGCAGCGTTTCCACAAAATCAGCAGGCACTAAAGCAATCATCTCTTTTGCTGTTTCAAGTGCCATTGGTGCATTCAATAAATCTAACTTGTCTGGTGCCGCCAACATAAAGATGGCTTTCGCCTGTTCAGGTAACTGGCCCGATACCAACAGGTCAAGCAACTGGCTTTCAGCAATCAGTTTATATAAAGCCGGAGCCGACAAAGTGCCCAACACGATATAAGCCGCCGTTACTGGTAAGCCCATACCCAAAATCAAAGAAGCGAGTGCGATCAAAGCAATCATGATGAGCAAGTCGCCATTCGCCCAGCTGTTGATCATCAACGAGAAAGTATTACCTATTCCGGTTGTGCTGATCACGTTGATAACGAGACCAATACCCACCAACAATACTGCCGTCGTCGCCATGTTTTTCGCACCTTGAGAAAGCGCTTCAATGATCGCTTTTGGACCCATTTTATGATTTTTAGAGAACCATGAAGCCACGACCACAGACAGGATAGAGATACCCGCCGCGTAAGTCGGCGTAAAGCCTTTCACCAACAAGGTTACCAACACCGCTAATGGGATCAGGTTGTGCCATCCTGAAAGTAGCACCTTCAACAACGGTTCACACCCTGAAGCCACCTTCTGTACCCCACTACGCTTCGCTTCAATACGCACGAAAAAAGCCACAGACAAAAAGTAGATAAGCGCAGGTAAGAAGGAAACCGCAATGATATCAACATAAGGGATTTGCGTGTAAGACGCCATGATAAACGCGCCCGCCCCCATCACAGGTGGCATCAACTGCCCGCCCGTCGATGCAGCGGCTTCAACACCTGCCGCAAAACGCGAAGGGAAGCCTGCTTTTTGCATCAACGGAATACTGATCACGCCAGTGGATACCGTATTTGCCACGCTAGAGCCTGACACCGATCCCATCAAGCCAGAGCCAATCACCGCAATGAAACCGGGGCCACCAATCACTTTGCCCGCCGCTGCGCGAGACACATCAATGATGTAATCACCGACACCCGATCGCACTAAAAATGCGCCAAATAGGATGAACATGAACACGAAGGTCCAACTTATTCTCGAGATAGAACCGAACATCCCTTCCGAAGAATAAAAGCTTCGATAAAGCAAAGTCTCAAGGCTCAAGCCCGGGAAGTGGAAGATACCACTGGTCCATTGCCCCCAAAGCACCACATAGCTCAAACACACCAAGATAAGCACCGGAATAAACCAGCCCATAGTACGGCGAATCAGCTCAATAACAATCGCAATCGCCAAGATAGAGAAGAACCAATCACTGGCGATAAACTTCACGCCTCGCTCATAAAGCGCATCTTCGGCAAAGGGAATATAGATAAGGCAAGCCAGAGCCGCTAAAGCGATTCCGATATCGACCGCTAAAGCTATTTTGCTCTTTTTAAGCGAGATATGAGCCGGATACCAAAGTGCACAAATGATCGCAAAACCCGCGAAGTGAGTCGCTGAGATCCAAAGCTCTGGCAAGGTCGATAAGGTATTAAACCAAATATGTAACAGCGAGAGTATCACTCCCATTGTCGTTATCGCTTTGCCTACCCACGGGAAATCCGTTCGGGTCGGCAGTTCAAATTTTTTCAGTTCCTGCTGCAGCGAATCGCTCATAGAAAACTCCTGCTCTCCGCAGCAAACACGAAGAGAATATCCATAAAGTGAAGAGGCGCACGAACACATTCTTGAGCGAACGTGCACCAGCAATTAAGTCACGAAGGGGGTAGTTGATGGCAAACCGTTAGTTCATAGAGCAATAGTTCATAAACCAATGGCTCATAAGCCAATAGTTACCTGACAACAGGTAAGCTAGTTGACGATCAACTCAGAAGGGATCTCGATGCCCACTTCTTGGTAGTAACGTGCAGCGCCTGGGTGAAGCGGAACAGGAAGGCCTGCGATCCCTTTCTCAAGTGCCATTGCTTTGGTTGCTTTGTGGATACCTTGTAAGAAAGGTAGGTTTTCATAGATAGCTTTGGTGAGCTGATACACATCCTCTTCAGAGATGTCTTCACGAACCGCTAGAAAGTTAGGTTGTGCGATAGTGGTAATCGGCTGATCGACACCTGGATAAGTGTTTGCTGGGATCTCATATTTTGTCCAGATATTGTAATCGCCGTTCGCTTGTTTGATTTGCGCATCGGTAAACGACAAGATTTGAATGTCTTCACCTAAGGCCGCAAATGCTTGAGTAACCGCCCCGACTGGTACACCAGCTGGCGTATTCATGCCATCAATAGTGCCATTTTGTAATGCGCTCGCACTGCCACCATAACCCATAAAGGCGAGTTTAAATTGTTCTGGGTCTATGGAAAGGCCTCGCATAATTTGACGACCTGAATTCTCTGTTCCTGAGTTTTTCTTACCAATAGAAAACTTTTTACCATTCAAGTTCTTCAAATCAGTCATGGTGCCCGTTTCTGTCAGATCAGAACGAACAATGAAATGCTCAACATTTTGCCATAGCATAGAGACTGAACGCAGTTGCTTTTGACTGCCTGACTTCTCATATGGACCAAGCCCTTGCCACGCCCACGCACCATACAAACCTTGTAAAATGGCAAACTGAGCTTCGTTCTCATTTAACAACTTTACGTTCTCACCGGATCCAGCAGAGCTGATAGCCGCCAAAGAAAAGTGCTGCTTAGGCGCAAGCTTAACTTTACTCAAAGTTGCTAAGGCCACACCAACCGGATAGTAAGTCCCACCCGTTGAGGCCGTCGCTAAAATGTAGCTGCGCTCTTCTTGTGCTGAAGCGTTGCCGATAAGGCCAATAGAGGCCATTGCGATCGCTAAAGTTTTAACTAGCTTGTTGTATTTCATTGTTACTCTCCATGTAGAGTTATTTACGTTATATTTTTGTTAACAACAAAAGCTAGATAGCAAACACAATGCCAACAAGGTAAGT
This sequence comes from Vibrio sp. ECSMB14106, assembly GCF_000972265.1. Lineage (NCBI taxonomy): Bacteria > Pseudomonadati > Pseudomonadota > Gammaproteobacteria > Vibrionales > Vibrionaceae > Vibrio > Vibrio sp. ECSMB14106. The sequence continues at coordinate 49,003 of NZ_LAUM01000003.1, forward strand.
TGTTGATATGGTTTACATTACATAAAAAAACCATTTGAAATAGGCAAAATATTGCTTATTTAACAGCGATTGCATGAGCTGTTTTTTGCTTATCCAAAGCCGTAATTAACACCCTCATAAAGGTGGTTACATCACACTGTGTTACATTTACGTGATCAATGTTAATAAATTGATAAATAAACAATGAGCCATTTCTTGCTCATCAGTCATCATTAATAACGACAGTTAAACGGTTCACTAAGAGTCGACATAGTCACTTCGGTTCAATGCATAACGGACCATTTTTTGGTTTAGTGTTCTGCGTGGTAAATCTAGGTCTTGCATCACATCATTGATACGCCCTTGATAACGCACTAACGCATCGTGAATAACTTTTCGCTCAAAGCTCTGAACCTGGACAGCCAAAGGGATACCCGCAGTGGTGGACTCCGTAACAGAGTTAGGACGATACGCCAAAATATCACCGACTGTCAGACTTTCATCCAATGCAAAACGAATCGCGACATTGCGCAGCTCACGCACATTACCTGGCCACGAGTACGACAACAAAGCATAGCGATCAGCCTCACTAGCAATTCGTGTTTCAGTATTGGCTTCCTGGGTGAAATGTTCGAAAAGAATAAGAGCATCTTCTTCTCGCTCACTGAGCGGCGGTAAATGCAGCTGCGCGACATTCAAACGGTAGAAAAGATCTTGGCGAAAGTCGGGGTGATTGAGTAAATCGCTTTTCGAAGCAGATACCACACGCAAGTCAACATGTTGTTGCTGATTACCACCAACACGCTCAACGACATTATCTTGCAAGGTCCGCAGTACTTTGACCTGCATAGATAGCGGCATACTCTCTATTTCATCAAGAAACACCGTCCCCTTGTCGGCAAACTCTAGCTTACCAATACGTCGTTTGGCGGCTCCAGTAAACGCACCGGCTTCATGGCCAAACAGCTCACTTTCAAATAGGTTTTCTGGAATCGCGCCACAGTTTAGTGGCACAAAAGGGTGAGGTTTTCGCTGACTAAATTCATGTAAACAAGAAGCAACCAATTCCTTACCACAACCAGTTTCACCATAAATAATCACGTTGGTATCAATCGAGGCTACCTTGTGTATTTGCTCTCTCAACTCACACATCACTTTACTGCGACCAATCAGAACCTGTTCAATGCCCTTCAAATTATCTAAATAGCTTTGGCGACTGATCCTGTCTTGGCCACTTTGGAATTTATCTACCGCTTCAGAGACCGTTTGAGAGAGGCGTTCTGGATCAAACGGCTTCTCAATGAAGTCATAGGCACCTTGCTGTAAAGCCTTAACCGCCATATCGACATCACCGTGACCTGTAATCAAGATAACTGGCACGTCTGGCACAAGCTTTTTAAACCGTCCTAATAGCTCAACCCCATCAATATCAGGCAAGCGCACGTCACTAATGATGGTTTGGAAATCACCAAGCTCTATTGCGTTTAATGCATCTTGTCCAATCTCAAATGCGGTGACATCAAAACCCGCCAACTGTAGCCATTGGCTAGTTGCTTGACGCACTATCGCATCATCTTCAATCAAAGCAATACGCTGCATAATTTTGTTCCGCTGCTTACATCTGAATAATGTCGCCCACGGTATGTAAAAACACCGCAGACTAAAAGGAGCTAGCTCCCACTTTGGATAACACTCCTTTAACCGTTTTGTAATGTTTGTTAGCTTCAATTTGTCTCACACTTCATCTTCCAAGTCATAAAACCGTGAAGCTTCGCACTCACTCATTTAAAGAGACAGACAGCTAACTAATTAAAAGGATTTAATCAAGAATGGTTAAAAATAATCGATATTGGCTGTTCGTGTTCGCCTGTTTGTTAATTGGTTTGGTTCAGCTAGCCACTAAAAATGGGATAAGCCAGTGGAAGCTTGAGCAAGCTCAGCGTTATGCAGAACAACGCTTTCTTGGGTACATTGCTGAAGCAAGACGCACACTCAAACGTTTTTACTATTTGCCTTATCTGGTCACGAACGATGAAACCAGCGTTCGTTTTATTGATGGAGAAAGTCGCCTCCAAAAACACATTAAAAAACAACTAATTCAATTAGACAAAGCGGCCAACACCAAGGGGTGGTATCTACTTTCTGCTGAAGGTGAGTTGTTAGTTTCCAGTGTCGAAAGAAGCAAGCTGAGTAAAAAGAACGCCAATACGATTGTGTCTAAGATCCACCAGCAAGGTGGCGCTATCTCAGTGGTCACCAAAAATAAAGGCGTGACACCCGATTACTTCATTGCGGCACCGGTTTATCGAGCATCCGATGTGGTGGGTATTGTTGCGGTACAAATCGACTTATCGCTTCTTATCGATCAATGGTTTGCCGATGGTGAAGCTATACTGTTTCAAAACCCTCGAGATCAGTTCTTCCTCTCTAGTGATAACCGATTGAGTGCCGATTGGTTCAACGACACCTTCAATTCTCAGCCTAGAGCCACAAAACGCGAGTTGTATGATCAAACCCATATTCAAGTATGGCAACTACAAGGTAAGGACTACCTGATTCAATCGATCAAATTGGACGATCTAAATTGGCGATTAACCTATTTGACCCCATTAACTAGCCTCAACCAAACCACTAACTGGATAAGTTGGAGCGTGGCGGTGGGCTGCCTTTTCGTTCTGTTATTGTTGGTTATCCTCTATCAAAGACGACAGAAAAAGATCAGCAATTTGCGAATCCAAAAGCTCATCGAAGAGTCGGAGAAACGACTGTCTAGGATGATCAATAAGACGCATGTTGGGTTAGTACTGATCGATAAATACGGCCATATCCACGATATCAACCTGATGGCAAAGAAATACTTTTCCCTGTCCGACTCAATGATCAGCAACATCAAAGCGTGGCAACTTTTTGAGGCGGGCAATCCAAATTCAACCACACTTCAACTGCTCAAAAATTTAGAACAACACCAAGAACTGGCCGAGATCACAAGTGTAGAAACCATGGCAAGACGCAGTGATGGTAGCTACTTTCCTGTGTTGTTCTCTATTAGCGCTTTCCCTTGGCATGACACTACTTATTACCTGTGTACGGTGATCGATATAAGTAAACGCAAGAAAGCGGAAATTGCGGTGCAAAACGCCAATAAAACGCTGAAACTGCGGGTTGAAGAGCGAACACAAGATCTAAAAGATGCACAGCAAGAGCTAGTTGAATCAAGCAAGCTCGCAGCGTTAGGTCGCATGTCGAGCGCGATCACTCATGAGCTTAATCAGCCGCTTACCGGCCTAAAAACTCTGCTTTCTAGCAATCAATTACTGATGGAAAGAGGCGAGACCAAACTGTTGAAAGCGAACATGGACTTAGTAATGAGCCTCATCGACCGAATGGCTAACATGACCAGTCAGTTGAAGTCGTTTGCCTTTAAAAGGCTGGAAAGCCCCTACCCAGTTTCTCTCACAGAGGCGCTACAAGAAACCCTAAGAATTCACCAAGCCGAGTTAAAAAACATTGATATGCGAGTACGTATCGCGTCCAATATTTCGATGGTGATGGGAGAAGAGGCACGACTTCGCCAAGTGCTGGGTAACCTGATCAGAAACGCCGTTGACGCCACAAACCATCAAACGCCTACCACTATTATTGTCAGCGCACACACCGAACAACAACGCGTGGTGATCAAGGTTCAAGACAATGGCTGCGGCGTCTCAGAAGACCAACTCGAAACTATCTTCGAACCCTTCCATACCAATAAAAAGATGGGCGAAGGTTTGGGGCTCGGGTTGGCAATCACCGCCAACAACGTGCGTGATATGCAAGGTACTTTGATAGCGAAAAACAACCCAGACCAAGGCATGACTTTCATCCTAACGCTGCACAATGTAAATAGTCAGGAATAACCGGTACGCTCCGTTGAAAGTAATCATGAATGCAGGCAGTTGAACACAAGCAGTTGAAAGTAAAGGCCCACTCTGAACCACTCTACTTTTGTCGCGGGTTCAAGAATAAAGTGGGTTTAAGCCCGAAGCTTTATTGTGAGAAAGTGATGAAGCGCCATGTTGGGCTGGAACCCTACCAACCCAAATCGTTTGTGATCACTGGCTATGATGGGTTATAAACTGATAACTGGTTTGATGCTGATAGAATGACTTTTTGGTAAGAAAACGTTTGTTCGCTTCCGGCCATGTTGGATGGTTTGGACAGTCAGGTAGGAACTGAGTCTCAAGCGCAAGCCCTTGATAGTTTTGATACTTCCCAGTACGAGATGGCGTTCCTGACAAGAAGTTCCCGCTGTAGAATTGAATCGCTGGTTTGTCGGTAAACACAGACATCACCACCTGTTTATCGGAACTGGTTAGGCGAACTATAGTACTCACACCGTCAGTCAATTCTTCAGGCAAAGTAAAAGCGTGGTCATAACCTTTGGCCAACTTTTGGTCTTCATCTTGTTGTAAACGGGCTCCGATTCTCTGAGCTGTACTAAAATCAAAATTGGTCCCTTGCACCGCTTTCAGTTCACCCGTCGGAATGAGCTTATCATCAGTGGGCAGATATTCGTTGGCACGCAGCTGCAATTCATGATCGAGAATGGTTTTGCCAGATTCCGCACCGTCTAAATTAAAGTAGGCGTGGTTAGTTAGGTTGACTGGGCAATCTTTGTCGCAAATAGCCGAATATTCGATACACAGCTGGTTGTTTTCCGTCAACGTATACGCGACTTCAGCGGAAAGGTTTCCCGGGAAACCTTGGTCACCGTCGGGAGACATCAAACAGTAAGTAATGTGTAAATCACTTTTGTCTTTCACCAACCAGCGGCGCTTATCAAAACCCTCAATACCACCGTGTAAGCTATTGCCATTATCATTACGGGTAATGGAATAAACCTGTCCGTTTAAGTTGAATTGCCCTTTGGCAATACGGTTGGCAAAACGGCCTATGGTCGCACCTAAAAACGCCGAGTGAGACTGGTAATCGTGCATTGATGTCATGCCGAGCAACACTTCACGCTGACCAAAAGGCGTTGGAACTTGGCAGCTCAACCATGTTGCACCAATATCCATGAAAGTAGCTGTCATGCCGTGGTGGTTACGTAAGGTATGAACCTTGGCCGGCTTGTCATCGGTAAAAAGATCGCTCTCGATAGCAGCCTTGATCGAGCTGGGTGGGATGATGCTGTTAGGCATAGATACTCCTTGCAAAAACTCAGTACCTGCAAGTTGCAGGTACTGAGGTAACTGGATTAAATCGCTTCACCGAAGATGGGAAAGCCGTCTTTCCAAATGAGGCGTTTAATGCGTGTGTGGCGATTCGGGTCCCAAAGCGGGTCACCTTCAATTTCGGTGTAATCACGTGCGTGATACACCAACAGATCATGCCCTTGTTCATCGACCGTAAAACTGTTGTGGCCAGGCCCGTAGATCTTTTTCTCCCAGTTAGTTTTAAACACTGGCTGCTTCGATTTCACCCAGCTTTTTGGGTCAAGCAAGTCACTGTTTTCATCCGCGTACAGCAGACCCATACAGTAATTTTCGTCGGTCGCGCTGGCGGAGTAAGTCATCCAGAATTTTCCGTGACGGTGGATAACCGACGGTCCTTCATTGACCCAAAAACCAATTTTTTCCCACTCAAACTCTGGAAGGGTCAAACATCGGGGAGCGGTACGTAGCTTAGTCGGTGTTTCTAACTCCGATATATAGATATTGGAGTTACCGCCGATGTTGTTGTCTTTTTGCGCCCAAACATAGTAGTTAACTCCATTGTGATTGAAAGACGTCGCATCTAGACAGAACGTGTCTATGCCAGTATCGACTTTCCCTTCGAACGTCCATTCTGATGTGATCGGGTTTGGATTCGAATTGGAAATCGCATACATACGGTGCTGGAACAGCCCATCGATGATTTCTCGTGATGGCGCGGCAGCAAAGTAGACGTACCAAGCGTTATCGATAAAGTGAAGCTCTGGCGCCCAGATTAAGTCACTGTATGGACCCGTATCTGGTTTGTACCATGCGTTGACGAGTTCGCTGGTGGTGTCGAGTTCAGAGATACTCTTTGCTCGACGAATCTCTATGCGATCATATTCCGGTACCGAAGCGGTAAAATAGTAATAGCCGTCCGAGTGTTTGAAGATGTGTGGATCAGCACGCTGCTCTATAATAGGATTTACGAATTCAGTCATACTCTCGCCTTAATTTTCGAAACTTGTTTGAGGTTTTGAAGGTTGAACTTCACTTAGGTTTTTCTTTCCGCCTTGGATATTTGCGGCCGTCATCGATTGGTAGTACTTGTCAGTCACTTTGTATTTAGACATCAGTGAGCCCATTAGGAAGTGGAAAAAACCAGGGATAACCGTCAGCATCAGTGCGATACCGGTAAGGGCGTAGTCTGATTGCGCTTCGTTTGGCACGTAATTGAAATAGGTAAGTAGCCAACCAACCACCGCACCGCCGATCCCCATACCTAGCTTTTGGCTAAAGGAGATACCGCCAAACGCTAGGCCAGAAACACGTTGACCTGTTTTGTATGCGCCGTAGTCTACGGCTTCGGCAATCGCAGACCAAAATACAGGTGCATGCAAATCTACGACGAAAGAAACTAAGAAATACAACACGAAAGCCAAAGCCAAATCTTCACGACCAACAAATACGTAGAGCATCAAGCTTAATAACAGTACCGATACTTGGCTGTAACGGAACAGTTTAATTTTGCAGTACTTTTTAGTGATCCAAGTTGACGCAACCATCGCCAGAATCGCCGCACCGACACCCGTTGCAAGGAAGGCTGAGATAGTACCCGCGTCACCACTGAGGTAGTACTTGGCATAATACGCTGCAACTGACCCACGAATCACGTAGCCGATAGTACCTGTCACACATACCGCACACAGCACTAACCATTGGTCGTTTCTCATCAGCAATTTAACTTGGTCTTTGAATGACTTTTTGTCGACCACGTGTTCAATACGCTCTTTGGTGGTCGCGAAACAAAACAAGAACAGCAACGTACCCATCAATCCCATCAAACCCATCGAATATTGGTAACCCAATTGGATGTTATCTTGACCCCAAGCGGTTGATAACTGCGGAACGATAATGGTGACAAGAAAAGCCGCGATCTTAGCGAAGAACAAACGGTAACCGTTCGCAGACAAGCGTTCTTTCGGGTCGTCGGTCATCACACTGATCAAAGAGATGTATGGAATTGTCACTGCCGTAAACATGACAGTGATCAGGATATATGTCGCGTAAGCGTAAACCAGCTTAGTGTTGTAATCACCGTCTGGTGTGCTGAAAGCTAAGTAGACCGAGACACCAAAAGGAATCGCAAGAAAGAGTAGGTATTGACGGTAACGACCCCAGCGAGAGGTAAACTTATCGGTAATCATGCCCATCAACGGGTCGGTCACCGCATCGATTAATCGGACCACAATGAATAACATCGCTAAGTCTTCGGGTTTGATACCAAAAATATCCGTATAGAAGAATGTAATGATTAACATCATCGATGAAATCACCACATTGACAGCCATATCTCCGGCGCCAAATCCGACTTTTTCAAGGACAGGTAATTTGTACTTATACATAGGGACTATTCCTTTTTCAGATTAGGCCCAGATATTACTCATAAATTATTTGTGGGGATGTAACCTACCTTAAATATAAGAATAGACAGCCATTTTGTTCATTCTTTCAGCTAATTTGTTTATGCTAGGTTGAATAAAACAAACTCATATTCTTTACTCTTTAAGGCGTGTCTCAGTTTAATATCTAGTAACGACTCCAAAATATTGAGACAAATTAATCACTATTCCCCACAGAGGGCGGTTTTGAATCTCTTATTGTCGTGTAACTTATTAGTAGCTATGCAGCTTTTATCTATTTAGCGGTTAGCTAATCGACTAGCAGGTTATTCACTCTATTCAGTCAGACGCTTTAACAGTAGCTCTGTTGGGCGAACAATCGCGATGATCGATTCGTCGTAGATTTTCGCAGAATCAGACAGTATCGCTTGGTAGGCATTCGCATCTGATGCTCTAACTTTTTCACCCGCTTGTGCTTTAGCAATCAAGGTTAACGCCAAGTCTGCGACTTCCGCTGTTTTTTCTGCGACAACCACAGTCTCTACCGAAGACACATTACCAGCGAAGACATTTTTAGCCACGAGTGCAGCCGCTTTTGCTTGTTGATAATGCTCTGTAAGTTGCTCAAGCGCTTGTTGATTGCCTGTCGCCACTTCATTGACCAAGTCTTGCATCTCATACACGGCGTAGCTTTCCACTGGCAGCGCATCCACAAAGCGGTTTAAGCGCTCGTATTGGCTGTATAAAGTACCCTTAGGCTCAGTAGAATTCCACTTCTCCCAGTTACGTGCGTAGTACTGTGCTGGCTCGGTGTATTTCGCAAGCACTTGCAGGTCGTGAATATCCTGGCCTTTAGCAATGCGTTTTAACAACATATCAGCATCCGCATGATGACGCAGCCCAACCGAGACTTCAGACCATGTATCCATCGCTTTCATACGCTTATACATACTGCGCTCGTCGGTCAATGCGGCATCAGACCAGAAGCGCTCTGCAATCGCGTAGCTGCGTGGCCATAGATAGTTTTCAACCGTGTGGCTGTCTTTGTTTTCTAACCACATGGTGATCTCGCCACCTAAAATCAGCTCTTTTTCTTTGTCGTTTAGCTCTGCAGGGTAACCGCCATTTGGCTCTGGAATCACGCTGCCTTCAATATCACTGCTCGCAATCACTTCACCTGTGGTTGGCCAACGCACGTTACCGACCCGTTGGTAACTGCCTTCTGCAAAACCCTTTGAATTCAGATTTAGGTTGAACTCGGTGTACGACATGAAGTTATCGAAGTGACCAACAAAGGTTTTGCCCGGCACATAATCAAGGATGAAGATCTCTTCGCGAGACTTGCCGTTGTAATCACTGAATGCGCGGAAAGTGCCGTCCTTAGCTTCAATAATAGCCAGTGTTCCCTTACGTGGGCCGCCTTTTGAACGTGGCTTCTCCCATTGATACGTCACGAACTTTTCGCCGCTGTGCAGCTTATCGTCAACAGTGATGCCCGTTGGCATAGGGTCATTGCGATAGTGGTAGCTCGTCGGCTGTGGTTGATCTAGGTAGTAGCCCGTAGAAAGAATACCTGGGTAGCCCTCTTTCGCCGCGCGACCAATGCTGTCGTGCCCTTGCCAGCTTTGAATCACGATTGAAGTCGGCAGTTCTTTATGCCAAATCTCATCCCAACCCGTCATCTTCTTACCGCGCTCTTCCAGCATCTTCTCAACTTTTACATTGAGGTAAGACTGCAAGCCACGCTCGCCATCGATATTGTTCTCTTCAATGAACTCTTGGTGCTTTTCGCTGTTTTTCCATTGCGCATAGTTCGGCTCATCGCCACCAATGTGGAAGTACTCATCTGGGAATAGTTCTGTCACTTCGTCGAATACGTCGCCCAGCATTTCATAGAGCTCTGGGTTAAGTGGGTCCATCAATGGCTCAAATACGCCCCAGCCACGTTCTTGTTCGTAGCTTTGACCTTCACCACCCGACATCAAGCGTGGGTAAGCATGCGCTACAGCAGAAGAGTGACCCGGAAGAGAAACTTCAGGAATCACACGAATACCGAGGTTACGGGCGTATTCAACTAGGTAGCGAACTTGGTCTTTGGTGTAGTAATTACCATCGGCGGTTTCAGACCACAGACGCGGCCATGATTCGGTTTGAATGCGAATGCCTTGGTCGTCCCAGAAGTGCCAATGGAATACGTTCATCTTCGCCGACGCCATCGCATCTAACTGACGAATCAGCACATCGAATTCAATGAAGTGACGTGAAGTATCGTAAGAAACACCACGCCAGCGGAAGCGAGGCTCATCGACTATCGTAACGGCAGGAATATGGTAGCCAGTCGCTGTGGTTTCAACGAGCTGTAAAAGGGTTTCGATGCCGTGAATAGTGCCGTATGGGCTTGGAGAGCTCAGCGTGATTTGTTCACCCTGAGTGGTAATTTTGTAGGACTCTACAGAGTCGATATTTTGTATTTCAGACTTTGGCGCCGCGTCGATATCAATGATCAGGTTCGCTTCGTCTTCACTATCAACCTGCCAATTTAAAATCGGCACACCCGTCTGACGCTCAAGGCGATCAATAAAGCGTTTCGCCGTGTATTCAACGCGATCAGAATTAAAACCTTTGATGTAAACCTTGAAGTTACCGTCGACCTTAACTTGCCCAGCTTGCAGCTCGACCGTTTGTGGGTACGGCATTAAATTTAGATCGGTATTTGGAGCCATTGCTAACGCCATTGGGGACACTACTGAACCTGAAATCAATAGGGATAATATAGTTTTTTTCATTATTAGTTTTCCTAGATAAATATGGTTCTGTTTTGTTTATCGGAGGTAATTCACAAAACAGAACCATCAACCACTGCTGTTGTTTATCTTTATTCCAAACGCTTCTCGTTAGTTCACAAGAGCGACCGCTTCTCGAACTAACTCCGCGATCTCGTCCCACTGTTCGTTCTCGATCATCTTCGGAGATACCATCCAAGTACCACCACAGCACACCACGCGTTCCACGGCTAGGTAGTCATTGACGTTGTGTTTGCCGATACCGCCTGTTGGCATTAGTGACACATCAACGTATGGCGCTAGCAGAGACTTCACCATGTTGATGCCGCCAGACGCTTCCGCTGGGAAGAACTTCAAGAAGTTAAGGCCAAGCTCTAGCGCTTGCTCGACTTGGCTCGGGTTGTTTACGCCCGGAACGATTGGCATACCGATCTCCTGGCAACGTTTTACGGTGTTTGGGTTAAGGCCCGGTGCCACAATGAACTCACTACCCGACTCTTTCGCTAGGTCAATCTGCGCTGGCGTTAATACTGTGCCAGCACCGATACACATCTCTGGATACGCATCGCGCATCGCACGAATCGCGTCTGCTGCCGCTTCAGTGCGGAATGTCACTTCAGCAACGGGCAAGCCATTTTCTACTAGAACTTTTGCCAGTGGAATCGCGTGTTCAACCTTGTTGATTTGGATTACAGGAATAACTTTGAATTGCTTAAGTGTGTTGATCATTTCTTGAGACATAATAATTCCGCTTTTTATTTTTTAATCAGTTGGCTCATAGCGCTCACGGGGATGATCGCGCCAGAGTATTGGATAACAGTGGAAGCCAGTTGGTGGCCAAGTTCAGCGGCGTCGGTGGCGCTCTCGCCAGTAAGGCGCGCCGCCAAATAACCCGCGGCAAATGAATCGCCCGCCGCGCAGGTATCAACCACATTAGAAACACGAGTCGCTGACACATAACTCTCAACGACATTGCCTTGTTCAACTTGAACAATTTTGCATGGCTCGCAGCCACGTTTGATGACGATCTCTTGGCAACCCAAGCGAAGGCAGCGTTGTTGAACGCTTTCTGAGTTGCCCCACACAAGCAGGTCGTCGTCTTCGGTAATCAGTGCGATGTCTACCAATGGCAGTAACTTGGCGTACCAATGTCGAGCTTGCTCGGTGCTCCAAAGTTGCGGGCGATAGTTATTATCAAAAACCACCTTGCCGCCTTGGTTTGAGAACACACTAATCGCGTTGAATAGGCGCTCACGAGAGGCATCATCCAAGATTGCGATACTGATACCGCTGATGTAAACCGCATCGACTTGCTTCTCTGTCAGAGCGATTTCAAGCTTATTCAGGTTGTCGGTTTGCTTGTTTAAGTTATCGATTTGAAAGTAAGATTTTACTGCCGCGTCGTTGCGCCAGTAGTGAAAGTGTCGCTCACCCGTTTCATCGGTTTCGACCATGTAGAGTCCAGGAAGCTTGTTCGCAATGCGTTCAACGAAATTGGTTTGGATACCCTCTAACTGCCAGCTATCAATCATATTTTGAGACAGTTCATCACAACCAAGACCCGTCGCGTAATGCACAGACAGATTTTGATGTTGGGTTAAGCGAGAAAGGTAAAGCGCCGTATTGAGCGTGTCACCGCCAAATTTTTTGGTTAATGGAGAGCCGCTGATTTCGACCATACATTCGCCGAAGAAAGCAATATTGAACAGAGAAGATGCCGACATAGCCGTTCCTAAAAATAGAGATAATTGACTTTAGAAAAGGCCCTACCGTTAAGCAGGACCTGAATTAAGCAAACCAGTTGTGGAGACTAGGTTTAGCTTGTTTGATTTGCAGGGCGTTGAGGTGCCGCTTCTTCTTCAAGTACGCCAGTCTCAGACATTTCCATCTCCATCAGAGCACGCTCGTCATCAAGAATCGCTTTCGCCATTTCTGGTGTTACTTGGTTAGCCGGAGTACATAGGCTGACAGCCACACCTGCTGCTAGAGCAAACAGACATGAAGGAATCACAGGGTTACCCCAGAAAGCCGTGTAGTCTGCGTTTAGCATTACAACAAATGAAGCCACAGAAGCACCCGCTAGCGTTGCAAGCGCACCTTGCCAGTTGTAGCGTTTCCAGAATTTACCCAACATACCGCACACGAACATGCCCGACATTACCGTTGAAATCATCTTAGTGATGTAGCCAATGATGTCGTTCGACGTCAGTGCGAACAACAGTGCAAAACCAATCACCACAATCAGTGCCAAGCGAGAGTAGTTCAGCATTGATTCTTTGTTTGGCACGCGGCCAGTGAACATCACGTAAACGTCACGCAGTAGGATAGACACGCCCGCAATCGCATCTGAGCTTGCGCTCGACATGGTTGCAGATAGGCCCGCGATAAGAACAATCATACCTACGCCAACTGGAAGAACCGTTGCTGCTACGTAAGGGAACGAGTAGTTCGGGTTATCCAATGATGGGTCGATGGCGTGAGCAGCCATACCAATGATTGCAGGGATGATTGAGAAGAAAAGATACAACACACCCGATGCCACAAATGAGCGACGGATAGTTGAAACATCTTTACCAGAGTAGATGCGTTGGCGGAATGAAGGCGTCGCCAGTACACCAACACCGATAACCACAGACAAAGAAACAGCAGGCAGAATACCCAGTTTATCGATTGCTAAAAAGCTCGTAGCAGCAGGGTCCATCGCAGCGTAAAGGTTATCCATGCCACCGATGTGATCCACAGACATAACCGCCATCAAGATGAAGCCAGCAAAAAGGATGATAGCTTGGATAGTATCGGTCCATACAACCGCTGTGTAACCACCGATCACCACGTAGATAGTAAATGCCGCAGCAATAATAATCTTCGCAAGGTTAAGGTCGATGTCAGCAATCCACGCTAGGTACATGCCGCCACCTAGAATGTGCGCACCCAACCAACCGATTGACGCGATAAAGATAAGCAGACCAACCACGTTTTTCACGATTCGGTTAGCTCCAACATAGTAAGCCAGCTCTTCACTCATGGTCATGAAATTCAATTTACGAACCGGAGCAAACCAAAGTGCAAGTAATAGGATGCCTATCGCACCACCAATGCCGTACAGAGCACCTGCCCAGCCATTTGCGTAGCCGAAGCCAACCGCACCCATACTTGAACCCGTACCGACCATCGTCGCTACTGTTGTGCCAAGTACTAAGAACATAGGTAGGCCACGGCCACCTAATAAGAAATCTTCGCCAGATTTTTGATTACGCGAGACAAACCAGCCTAACCAAATTAAAAATAATACGTACACGCCGAAGCCTGTAAGAAAAAGTGTGCTGTTCATTTGACACCTCTCAGTGAAATATTGAGTTCATTCCTGAACTTTATTTATGATTCATTCATTTTATATTTCATATAATTACTTTATTGATTTTATCTTTTTTAATTAAAGTAATTTTTATAAATGTAGGGTGAGAGTATTAAAGGATAATAACAGGGATGACTAACCCCTAATACTCTCTAAGTAGGTAATTGTGATTAGGTTATTACTATCCGCGATCGGCGCGGTAGCAAGTCACATCTACTTCAACCTTCACGTCTACAACTAAGTCGCAAACCATGCAGATACGGGCCGGTGGGTTAGCACCGAAGAACTCTTTGAATACCTTATTAAAAGATTGGAAGTAACGAGAATCCGTTAGCACAACCTTTACGTGCATTACGTCTTCTAGGCCGTAGCCCGCTTCAGTCATGATATCGACACAGTTTTGGATCGCTAGGCGAGACTGGTCAACAATGCCACCCTCAACCACTTCACCATCTGTCATCGGTGTCTGGCCAGAAACGTATAGGAAACCACCTGCTTCAGTTGCACGTGCAAATGGTAAATGTTGTCCGCCTGTACCTGTACCGCCTTCAACACCGTAACGTTTAATAGTCATTTTTTAACTCCACTTATTTATAGATAATATTGGGTTTATAGATAACATTGGCTTTATAGATAAAACAAATTCTATTCCAATATATTTAAATTAATTCGTCGTTTTTATAATCACCTGAATTTAATAAATAACTTAAACTCTAGTTTCGGTAAATAAAAACGCCTGAACGATTATTTCTTACTTTTCCTTGCTGGTAAGTTAATTCACCATTTACAAATACACTTTCTATTCCTTGAGCAACTGAAATAGGATTTTCAAATGTTGCTGTGTCTTTAATATTCTTTGGATCAAATAAAACTAAATCGGCAAAGGCACCGCAGCGAACTTCGCCTCGACCCGCTAAGTTGTAACGCTGAGCCGACATTCCGGTCATCTTGTGAATCGCTTCTGGCAACGAGAACAGTTTTTCGTCTCGGCAATAATGACCTAACACTTTCGGGAAGGTGCCCCACAATCTTGGATGTGGATGCGGGTCATTGGGTAAACCGTCTGAGCCGACCATGGTCAGTTTGTATTTCAATACACGCTTTACGTCGTTCTCATCCATGCAGTGATAAACCGCGCCCGCTGGTTGAAGCGCTTTTGCCGCGTCCATCAGGGGTAGATTCATTTCATCAGCAATCTGCTTAAGCGTTTTGCCTGCGTGTTCTGGTTTTGCTTCAGACCAAGTGATAAAGATGTCGAAATCGTCGGTCACTTGTTTCAAATCTAATGTCGAAGAGCTCGCTGAGTATGGGTAGCAGTCACAAGACACATCTTGGTGCTCAGAAACCTTGTCCATCAAATCAAGAACTTCAACAGTTCTGCCCCAGTTGCCCGCACCTGCACATTTAAGGTGAGAGATAACAACAGGCACTTTCGCGTATTGTCCTGTCTCAAATGCCTCTTCCATCGCGCTTAAGATCTCTTCAAATTCAGTACGCATATGCGTGGTATAGATGCCGCCGTGACTAGAAAGCACTTTCGCTAACTGCATCACTTCGTTGGCATTCGCTTGTTTCGCGCTAGCGTAAGCCAAACCCGAGCTCAAACCTAATGCGCCTTGCGCCATCGCCAAATCAAGGTTGGTTTGCATCGCTGCGATTTCGTCTTCGCTTGCAGTGCGCTGCAGGTCGTCCATCACTTGGTTGCGCAATGTGGTATGGCCAACTAACGCAGCGACGTTTACTGCGGGTTTAGCTTGCTCTACCGCTTGTGCATACGCGGCGAAAGTTGGGTATTTAAAGTCAGCTTGTGCGCCTAAAAGATTCATTGGGTCAGGTGGATCACCAGCCAAAACGGTTGGTGATGCGCTGATGCCACAGTTGCCAACAATCACGGTTGTAACACCTTGGCTGATCTTAGGCAGGCAGTCTGGGTAACGAATTACGTTGGTATCGTCATGTGTATGTACATCGATAAATCCAGGAGCCAATGCTAAGCCTGCTCCCTCAACCAACTGGCCACAATCTTCGTGATCGATTTGACCAATTTCGGCTATTTTTCCATCTCGGATTGCTACATCGGCACAAAACGATTGTTCGCCGGTGCCATCAAACACCTCTACATTTTTAATTATCGTATCGAACAACATTTTTCACTCTCTCAATCCACTGTGTTGATGGAGCTATATTAGAAATTCAGCCGATTATTTTCAGTGACAAAACACACATAATATTTTAATTTGTGTGATAGTTTCTACCACAAAACAGATTGTGGATATATTTAAACATTAAATAACAACAACTTAAATCATGTTAGGAATCAGCAATGAAACATAACCCTGCACATAAAGATGTTATAAAGTATCAAAACGATAGTTTTATCTTGACTGAAAAAGGCCAAAAAGGGAGAGCAATATCACAATCTGAGAACGGTATTTACCGACTGGTTGATGAAGATATTTCGCTCCCGGTAGCAATTATCAAACAATCCGCCTTAACCAATAACCTGAATTGGATGCAATCATTCGCCGATCACCATCAGGTTAAATTGTCGCCACATGGCAAAACATCAATGACACCTGCTTTTTTCCGCCAACAACTAGAAAATGGCGCTTGGGGTATTACAGTAGCAACGCCTGCACAGGCAGAAGTTGCCGCTATGGCGGGTGCAAAACGCATCATCATGGCTAACCAATTGGTGGGTAAAACCAACATGGCGATCGTTGAACAGTTGATCAGTGAGTTTGATATCGACTTTTACTGTTGTGTGGATTCTTCGGTAAACGTGCAGCAACTTAACCAATATTTCTCTAATACAAAACAGACACTAAAAGTACTGATCGAATTTGGTGTACCGGGCGGTCGCTGTGGTTGTCGTTCACCACAAGAAGTTCTAGAACTGGCTCAGACTATCCAAGACACACCAGCCCTTTCGCTGGCTGGTATTGAGGTGTACGAGGGTGTAATTCACGGTGACAATGCCGAACAAGACATTCGTACCTTCTTAAATCAGGCGCTCACTTCGGTCGAAAGCCTTGCATCAGATGGACTAATTGCAGGGCAACCTATTATCACTGGCGCAGGTTCTGCTTGGTATGATGTGGTGGCAGAATGCTTGGCGAACCTAACCGATTACTTGGCGATCATCCGCCCGGGCTGTTACGCGATTCACGATACCGGTATCTACCTAGATGCTCAAAGTAAGGTGCTGCAACGTGCGCAAGTAAACCAAGGTTACGCGTGTGAACTGGGTGGGGATTTAGAATCAGCACTTGAGGTGTGGGCGTATGTTATCTCTAGTCCGGAGCCTACCAAATTAGTGGTTGGGCTAGGCAAGCGTGATGTGGCGTTCGATGCAGGCTTACCAATTGCTGAGCGCGGCTATCGCAATGGCGAAGCTATCTCTGTGAAAGGGCTGACTGCTACCGCCGTGATGGATCAACATACCTTTGTTGAAACGGACGGTTCTTCCGAGATTGAAGTGGGCGACATGATTGCATTCTCAACGTCACACCCGTGTTTGACTTTCGATAAGTGGCGTTACATTGCTATCAGCGATGACGACCATCAGGTAACAAACTGGGTAGAGACCTGCTTCTAGCTCGATTTTTCAATAAACTAGAATCAGCGAAGCATTCAGATATACTAACGGGGCTAAGGCTTAGCCCCATCAACAAAGGATCAGGATTCTTGAGTTTAGAAGTAGATATCATTTCACAGATAACCGAGCGTTTTCCCGCTCTTCGTGATGCCGAGAAAAAAGTTGCCAAGCTGATCATGGACGACATTGATTTTGCCGCTAAAGCCAGCATTACAGAACTCGCAGAAAACGCGCAAGTCAGTGAAGCTACTATTACTCGTTTTGCTAAGGCGATTGGCTGTAACAACGTACGTGATATGAAGATTAAGTTGGCTCAGACGCTAACCGTTGGCCAGCGCTTTATTCTCGAGCCGGTAAACCAAACTGGCTATCAAGGTATCTACGAATCGATCAAGCAGAGCCTAGACATCAACCGCACTCTGTTCAAAGAGCAAGACGTTGAAACCGCAGTCAGCTGGCTGCATAACGCCAGACAGATCATTGCTATTGGTATGGGTGGTGGTTCAACCATTGCTTCTCAAGAGCTGCAACATAGACTGTTTCGTTTGGGCTACCCAGTGGTGTCGTACAACGATGGCTTGATGTCACGTATGGTTGCTGCCACGGCAGATGCTAATGACGTAATGGTGATGATCTCTGCGACTGGCTTTACACCAGTGATCACAGAAACGGCAGAGCTGGCTAAGCAGTACGGACTTAAGATCATTGCGATTACCCCACAAGATACACCGCTAGCAAAAATTGCCGATATCTTGTTACCCATCAAGCATATGGAAACCGACTTCATCTACAAGCCGTCGGCTTCTCGCTACGCTATGTTGGCGTTAGTGGATGTGCTTTCTATGGGGATTGCTGTCAATCATAAGAACCGTTCTCGCGACAAACTGCGTCGCTTGAAGGTTGCGCTTGATTCCTACCGAGGCGGAGGCGATAGACAGCCTCTCGGTGATTAAACGTTATCGCGACTAAGCTTTTCGCCGCTAAGTCACCAAAAACTAAGTCATCACAAACTGAATCTGAATAAAAAAGCCCCGCAGTATTCACTCCATCGAGTCGATACTGCGGGGCTTTTTTAATTGTGGCTTTTCTGGAAATCACTCGCCTGAGTCAATTGAAGCTAAGATAAAGTCGACTCTTTCCTCAACAGATAACTTAGGTACTTCCACCAGCAGATAGCCAAACTTGTTATAGGCTGACACCATTTTTTCGTAGGTGGCGATCGCTTCCTCGAAATCTTGCTTACGTTCCTCATCATTGATGAAAATCGAATCCCATGGTGGGAAGATAAAGACCTTGTTGTTGTATTCAAGCTCATTGCATTGATTCAACAGAGATTCACAAGTCGGTAAAGATTCCAACAAACTGTAACCATATGAATCTACGATACTTCTATCAAAGAAAACGCGCTGTTCACTCGATTGAAACGCTTGGTAGTTGGCTAGTTCTTCTCGCACCATTTCATCACGAAAGGCTGCTTTATCTAACCATGGCAAAGCATTCCCTTATTGCTCGACTTGGTGTTGAATCACTTTACGCCCGACTTCTGGTGCGCAGCGATAGCCGTGACTTTTCAACGTATCGATCACCGAGGTTTTACCTGATCCCGGGCCACCGGTAAATACGATTAGATTATTCAAATAAACCTCTTTAAAGGAGTGATACTCCTCAATGATACTTAGATATGTTTACATAAATCAGTGATGAGCACTTCTGCATCGATGACCTTTGATAGCTCAGCTCTGTCACGATTATTGAATGAGTGCTTGTATCGACTGATATATGCCGCTTTCACCAGACGCTACACTTCCATTTGTATCGTTTGTTTACTTTCCACTCCCCTTCGCCATAAAACTTAAGACCAGTCGCACGAATGGTTAGGTCACGTGTCAGTGAGGAAGGTTAAATTACGCCCCGACAGAGGGTAGGCAGAATATGAGATATTGAGATAAATTAAGCGGTTTCATGGCTAAATCGAGTCGCAGGAAAGCAGTTCAACAAGCGATGAATACAATAAGTAATCAATAACGTCACGACAATAGCAAACAAGATACTACTGATACGATACAAGGCACTATAGATAAGGTCACCGCCAGGCGTGAGGTACTGGCCGAATAAAATGCCGATGGTTGTCAGCCCACCAAACCCTGTTCCTGAACCACTCGACTCCTTCACATGCATGTAGCCAAAAATCATTGCCCCTATCCACAAAAGTGGAACCACAAATAACAGTAAATCTGACCAGTCATACAAAAGAATTTGACTAGCTAAGCCAAAAGTCACACCAAACAATGTCCCCATCGCACGCTTGCGAGCATAACCCAATGCCCCATTCCAGTTCATTGGAAAAAGCAGCAATATCGTCGTGACCTGTGCTGACATTGAATCCTGCAGATCAAAAACTTGGAACACAATAAACGAAAGCGTAGCGATACTGGCGCCCATTAAGGCTTCGTGGCGCATGCGGTGGCTTTTCTTCGCTTCGGTTGGCCTCGGCGGTGGCTGACGGGATTCCACATCTGGAATTACAAACATCATTAAATAAGCAATGATGACGGACAGCACGCAGGCAAGTAAGTTGGTAAAAATAAGGTTGTTTAAATCGATGCTTGGGTAACTGGCAAAGTGCAGCATAATGCTCAAACTGATGATGCTGTTTGCACCAAACAAAAATAAGCTGCCTTTTGACATGCAGGCAAACTTTATCAGAAATAGTACAAAAGCCACCATGGTCATCATGCCGGGATGACTGATTAATAACCCACCAATAATACCAACTTCCAGCCCACAAACGATGGCAGATGCAAACAATTGACGCGCAGCGTGTGCGCTCATCACAGGTACCATACCCAATAGCAACATTGGTGTAACGGTAAAAAATACGCCGTTATCCCAACCAAACAGTTTGCTGATGGTAAAACCTAAAGTAGCACCAGTGGCAATACGTAGGCATTGTCGAAAATCATTTCCAGATAACGGGTGATCCCATAATTTCATGCCACCTCCTGATCAGTAAACGTAGTGTAAAACACTGAGGAAACGAATCTGTACTTTCGCAAGCCACGCGAATACCGCATTGTTAGGGACCAATTGAACCGTAGCTCGGGCTCCAGATGGAAGTTGCTTAACGAGTTCATTGTCGATGTCTAAATGCACACGCATTCGTTGTGCATCCCGCACCCAACGATTAGAGTCTGTTGGTGTTGCAAGACTACCGTCGGCTGCAAATTGACCCGCACTGACCCCCGCATCCAGAGTACTCACTTGTGCGTTAAAGACATGTCCAGGTTTGCTGTCGAACGCGATCAAGGCGTGACTATCGATTGAAAAGTGACGCAGACTTTTTTCGCGAAAATCTGCGATAACATCAACGTTATCTGAAACTAGCGCAATCAATGGGCTACCCGCACTGGCATAGGTACCGGCTTTCAACTGTAAGTTCGTTATCACACCATCGTGATCTGAAATCACTTGTGTATAAGAAAGATTGAGCTTGGCTTTTTCTAATTGATTTTGAGCTACACGAATACTGACATTACTATCGTCGATTTCACCACGACTCACTTGTAACTCTTTCAAACGCGCCTTCGCAGCAGCAACATTCGCTTTAGCCGCCACGGCGGAGCTATGAGCGTCATCGCGTAACTTTTGAGAAGTACCATGGCGTGAGAAAAGCGCATTTAATCGTTCTGCTTCACGGTTTTTTTGGTTTGCAAGAATACCACTGGCTTTTAGATCCGCTTCGGCAGCAGCAATGGATGCGTCAAGCTGCTCATTATTTTGGATAACTTGTTTAAGGTTTAATTGAGCTTGTTCAACCGCAAGCTGATAAAACGCTGGGTTAATTTCAAATAGGAGATCTCCTTGATGGATAGCTTGGTTGTTTTTCACATATACGTGGGTGATTTGTCCACTGACTTGAGGTGCAACTTTAGTTACGACACGGGTTGCCATTGCTTGAGGCGTTAATGGCATGGTGAGATCTGCAACAAGAAAATATGCAAAAACAAGAACAAATCCGAAACAGGAAAATTTAATCCAGCGCGCGAATTTTTCGTCGGGGGTCATAGATAGTAACTTCTCTTTTATTGTGTGGTTTCTGACTTTTCGCTAAGAGCATCAAGGGCGTTATGAGTAATTTGTTCAAGAATGAAAGAGAGCTTTTTCATCTCGTCATCATCAATACTATTGAGCAACTGGCGACGTACTTGAATAATGCGAGCTTCCATTTGCTTGATTAACGACTTACCGTCATCGGTAAGACTCACAATTCGAGCACGTTTGTCACTAACACAGCAGTGTCGAGTGATGAGCGATTGCTGTTCTAATTGGTTCAACGTTCTCATTAATGATGGCAATTCAATCTCGAGCGCTTCCGAGAGTTTTTTCTGACTCACGTTGTCACCGAGGCGTTGCAGTTTCCATAGCGCAGTCCAACGTGGGTGGGTAAGACCAAGCGGTGCGAGTTCACGGTCAGCGACCATTTTCCATAGACGAGAAACGCGAGCAAGCTGCTCGGCCAGAGAAAGATCTTTAAGACTGTGGATGTCTTGAACCATGATGAAAACCTTAATTACTTAGCGTGCTAACCACTTTACTTTACTTAGCGCGCTAAGTAAATAAGTGAGAGGTAAATCACATAATATTTTTATCAATAGATCGGTAATAAGGAGACGGGTAGCGCACTCGCTTATTGTTCCACTGGTACTGAAAACTTGACACCCAACTTCTGGCACACATCAGCCATTAAATTTTTAAATACCCAATCACCGATGTGTTGTCTAACTTGATCCTCTGATAAACACGATTAGATTATTCAAATCAGCGGCTTTAAGAGAATGATTAACGAATTAAGGATAGGACTTGCTTGAACTCAGGGGTGCGGCAGTCTTTCACGAGCTCGTATAAGCTCATTTCCAATCCTGTGATTAGAACACCAGAGCCAGCCAATCTTCGGATAGCCAATTTCTTATTAAGCGCGGTTCGTGAACTAACACAGTCACCAACTACCTGAACCTTGTACCCAAGATCCAGCAAACCAATGGCGGTTTGATAAACACAGATATGAGCCTCTATGCCACACACCAACCACGTATCCACATCCTTGGCTTGCACTGCCTCAACAAACTTGGGCTCGTTACACGCGTTGAACGTAAATTTTGGTATCGGCTTATCTTCGCCCAACAAGTCATTCAACTCACTAACGGTAGGCCCCAACTTCTCTGGGTTCTGCTCCAAGCTCACAATAGGAAGACCTAAAACCTGTGCTCCTTCAATCAGCTTTCCACAATTAGAAATCAGGGTATCGCTCTCATCAACAAGGCGTGCGAGTTTGCCTTGCACATCCACAACCACCAAACCCGTCTTCTGTCTCGTTAACATCTTTTTCTCCTTGTCATAATCTGGCTGACTCATATAAGCAACTCGATGTGTAATCCACCCACTATGTAACGGTTCAACTTACAAAGCCATACAGTAATGAGCAAAAGACTCAGGGATAATATTCAACAACGGCCGAGTAGCCAAAAACAACAAGTATTAAAAATTGACAGTGACCTACAGTCACATTTAAAAACATGACAGAGTGAGTAACAAAGATGAACAAGATAACGAAATCAGCATTGGCACTAGGGTTAATCAGCGCGGTTTCTCTTCCAGCTTTAGCAGCAGGCACTGACAGTGGTGCGTACATTGGTGGCGGACTTAGTCTCTACCAAGATTCTGATACAGATGGTCAAGGTAGTTTAGATTCAGACGGCATGGGCTACAACCTATACGGCGGTTACCAATTCAACCGTATCGTTGGTGTTGAACTTGGCTACAACGATTACGCAAACTACAAAAAGGGGGCGGCTAAATTGTCACCGACATCTATCTCTGCATCCGCAAACATCGGTTACACATTCGACAACACAATACGCCCATTCGTATTGGCTGGTTTAAGTTCTGTTGACCTAAACGCAAACAAGAGTGCTGGTTACGATGACGACAGTGGTACTGGCTTCCACTTTGGTGTTGGTGTTGAATACACGCCGATTGAACATTTAACACTGCGCCTAATTTCGCAAGCAGATGCAGTTAGTGTTGAGAACGACTACGGCTTTAAGAAAGAAGACAAAACACTTGCCTTCAACAGCATTAGCTTCGGTGGTTCATACAACTTCTAATGTGATTGAGTCACATAGAATAAGCTAAACATACTCATTCACTTTGCTGTTCCACCTTGTCATGAAGGTCACTCAGTAGAGTGAATTTGTACCGTTCTCACCCCAATAGTCAATTTCATTATTCAAACCTCTCAACCTATCGGATAACCAGCCATCTCTAATAAACTAACTTCAACACTCTGAAACGCTAACGCTCTGAAGTGACACAGATCCAATTAGAGCTTTCGCCATAACAGACTAGACTGAATGTTAGAGAGTGTGTAATTAGCCTGACTGAATATCTCGTGTCGTTAAGCTTGTGCTTGTCGTTATGTTAGTGATGGTAAAAAGCGACTTACTGTCATCGATTTATCTCCTGCGTACAAAGAAAATACCTCAGTTTTTTCTCTTTTATCCATCGCTAACGCTGTACTCTAATGCTAATTTATAATGACTAAACAATGAGCTACATTTGTTCGAGAAAACAAAGCGAGTTCATACTACTCACAAAAACAAACTAACCTCATTAAACCGTGCTCAGTATGGCGCCTTAAATGGCACCGTCATTTCGATATACCTCATATCATTAAGGATCGACGAATGGACGCTTTCATAATTTCAAGCTGGCAATTTTCAGAGGGGGTGGCACATGAACACAACACCACCCCAGAACCATTCGAACAAGCGACTTGGTATCACTGCCAAAGAGATGCTGAAGGGTTACGAGAATGGCTTCAAAATAATACAGTTTCGAACGCTATTGTGGATTCTCTGCTCGCAGATGACACTCGTCCTCGATTTGAACAGTTTGGCCATGATTGCTTTCTAATTATCCTACGAGGCATTAACCTAAACGAAGGTGCTAATCCCGATGATATGCTGAGCCTGCGCATCTTATGGTACAAAGGCACCTTAATATCAACACGCAAAGTCCCTTCGAAAGCAGTCAGCAATTTACTCTCCGACCTTAAACAAAACCAAGGCCCAACATCATTGCCAGATGTTTTGCTTGGAATGATACGTGGAATAAACCACTACATTTCGAACTTCTTAACTCCTGTAGAACAACTGATTGACGATCTGGAGTCTGACTCCCATATCGATATAAAATCCATCAACGCTTTGCATTCAAGGCTACTCAAATTAAGACGTTATTTGAAACCACAGAAATACGTCTTCGAAGATTTAATGAATGAACTACCGACTCCTCTCAACAAACACAACAGTCATATAAAAAACAGTCTCGACACCATGCTGAGAATTAATGAATCGATTGAGTTTTACATCGATCAGATTAATGTATTTTTTGCTAGCCGAAGTCAGCATCAAGCTGAAAAAATGAATAGAAATACATACCTATTTTCGATCATTGCAGGTATTTTCCTACCAGCTGGTTTCTTCACCGGTTTACTCGGAGTCAATATTGCCGGTATTCCAGGAACAGAGAACCCAGTGGCATTCCCACTGTTTTGTGTTGGGCTGCTCATGATCGTGGCGATAGAAGTCGTTATTTTGAGAAAATTGAGGTTTATTTAATGGTTGAGTATTTACAATCAAATATGTGGTTTAAACAAGCAGGTTTAGGCTTGCTTCTTATCGTTTTGTATTGGGTGATAAAACGCTTAGGTCAGAATTGGATCGAAGCACTAGCAAAAAATAAGCGTGTCGCATTGAAGCGTAAACAGTCCGTGCTTAAATGTTTCAATATCACTCTGTTTCTACTCTTCACCGCTATTTTTACTATTATCCTAAACTTAGGTTTTGGCGACATCTCCCTGTTTTTATCCTCCATATTTGCGGTGCTCGGTGTCGCGTTGTTTGCACAGTGGTCAATTTTAAGTAACCTCACAGCCAGCGTACTGATATTCTTTGTGTTCCCGTATCGTATTGGTGACAAAGTAAAAGTCGCAGAGAAAGACGAAGACATCAGCGGCGTGATCATCGATATCACCATGTTCCACGTGATTCTCCGACACAGTTCGGGCAACATCATCACTTACCCTAACAACCTGATTCTACAAAAAGGCGTGATCAAGGTTTTAGTCGAACCGGAACTTAAAGATGAAACTATCCACACTACTCTTGTGAAAACTGAAGACACACAAAAGTAAAGTTCCCTCTTGTGGAGCATCATCTATAGGCTCAGAAAGAGGGCTAAAATAGTTATCCCTCTTTCAATTAAAAATCATTCACTTTCTGCTAACTATACCATTAAAAAGAACTCACGCTTTATGACCGTCAATTGTCTCTCATTCACAATAAGTTTTATTGAGTTTAAATTGGTGACTCAATATACTGGAAGGCATCATCAGACGGAGGACAAAAATGAATAATAAAAACAAACATATAGTTTTAATTCATGGCCTGTATATGCCTGCGTTGATCATGCAGTATCTGGATAAGAGTTTTAAAAAGCGTGGCTTTATAACGCACAAGTTTGCCTACAACTCTTTACGTTTTCCTTCTGCCGCTAAGCGCCTCAATCGCTTTGTAGACGCTCGTTTTGATGAACACGATGAAGTTTACTTTTTTGGTCACTCACTTGGTGGGTTACTCATTCGCCACTACTTTAAATTCTATCAACCCAAGTTCTCTGACACCTGCATCATCACTGCGGGCACCCCGCACAATGGAGCAACCATCGCTAAGACACTGTCGAATCATGGGCTTGGATTTATCTTTGGTTCGAGTGAAATAATCTTAAGTGATGGTTTGGGTGATTACGATATCGAAGTACCGATTGGTGTTATCACTGGCACCTACGATACCGGAGTCGGACGTATTGTATTAGGCAGAAACCCAGGTGACGGTACGGTCACACTTGAAGACGCGAACCTAAGAGGCGCTACTGACACCTGTGCCCTCAAGCTCAATCACACTGCACTTGTGTATTCCAAGGAAGTGGTCACGCTATCTGCTCAGTTTATCGAGCACAGAGCTTTCACGGGCACCTAATGAACACTTGCCTTCAAGGCTAAAGACAAAAATACCACTCTACGAATAGAATGGTATTAACCGATTATTATCAAAGACCGATGGCGTGTTACAAGCGATTAATTCGCGTTGGTAAGAACACCTCACCCAACATACAACGAACGGAACCACCACCGATGTCTTCGATGGTTTTTACGTTAAATGGCAACAGCTTTCCATGCGTTGCAAGCTGAGTTAATTGCGCTGGAGAAAAAGCATCATATGCCGATTGAGACATTGCGATTACCTTATCGCCATTCACTGTCTCCAACTGTAGGATGTTGCCACAGAACCGATTCATCTGATCTATGGAAATAGAGATAACCTGTTTATCTTTAGCAAGTGACTTCACAACAAAGCGACGCTCAAATTCAGGAATCACTTCATCGCAAATCACACAGAAATTATCACCAATCGCCATCATCACATTAGTGTGATAAATCGGCTGACCAGACGGTAGTGCCGTTTGAAATGAGACCACGCGAGAGTAACCAATACGCTTAGCGTAATCTTCTAACACTTCACGGTCGCAACGCTGAGAAAGCGCAGCGTAGATCGTCTTATTAATATGATCGATAACCATAACGCCAGTACTCTCTAGATAAGAGCCCTGTGCAACATAAGACTCTAGCGACTCATTATGATTAACAATACGACCTGAGGCTTCTAGCGCTTCAATTAAGGCGTGTGGCTTTATTTCATGCTGACGGTTTTCACACGCCATAGGGAAAGTGAACAAACTACCATCGCCACAAGTGCTAAACCAATTATTAGGAAAAACAGCATCAGGTGTTTCTACTCCTAACTCGGGGTAATCAAACTCTACAACTTGCACACCTTCTTTACGCAACGAGGCCACCATCTCCTTAAACTCAGCCATCGTCTCTAGCTTAATCTCAGATTCGGTCAAGTTAACTCTGTGCTGGAACTCATTATCACGTGCAGTTTCTTCGTTAAATCGAAATTCTTTTGGCGGAACCATAACAACGCAATTGGCGTTTTGAACATTAGTAATACGCAGTGATTTCTTGTGTAGGTTTAACATATCAACCATCCCTATCTTTTATTTACTCAGAAGTGTAAACAACTTGTTACAACAAGATTCACTGAAAATAATAATGATTTGAATATTTATCCCACACAATAACTGCATAAGTTTAATTATTCCGTTATTTTTACTGCGATATAACATCACATCAGAAAGAACCAACTGCGTGCATATCAATTAAGGAACTTGTTGAATAAATATTCTGACTTCACTTTCTAGCTAACCACGAGTTTTGATTACAATTTAATCCATTTAACGTTAGGATTATCACCGTTGCATAACAATCAATTACGTTTGAAATAAGCTTAATTTTTTCCTGTCTAATTCAATCTAAAATAGACGTATTTAAAAACACTCTTTACGTTTTCTTCAAACAAACCCCCTCGAACGACGTAACGCTAATGCTTATAGAACTCAAATCGTACTTATAAAAACATAACTGCACATCGTGATGCAGTGGCTTACAAAAGGAAATTTATGTACAAGAAATTTGAAGGCTTTACCGAAGCCTTTCCAAAGGGAGAGCCAATACAACCTCCCACTGGAATACTAGCATTCTGTCGCCATTACACTCGGGGCTTTGAAAAGCCGTTGATAATACTCGGGTTGATGACAATGACCATCGCGATCATCGAAGTTGCGCTGTTCGGTTACATGGGGCAACTGATTGACTGGCTATCAACAAGTAACCCAGATACTTTCTTAGCAGACAACGAATCGACATTGATGGGGCTCGGTATTCTGCTGTTGGTTGTGATGCCAATCTTGATCAGTGTTTACTCGCTATTGCTTCACCAAACTTTGCTGGGCAACTACCCAATGTCTATTCGTTGGCTAGCACACCGCTACCTTTTAAAACAAAGCTTATCGTTCTATCAAGATGATTTCGCCGGGCGTGTAGCCACCAAAGTAATGCAAACATCGCTTGCGGTGCGTGAAACAGTGACCAAAATGGTCGATGTGTTTGTTTACGTAACGGTTTACTTCACGGCGATGCTATTCATGCTCGCAGAATCAGACTGGCGCTTAATGGCACCGATGTTGATTTGGTTGTTTATTTACGTCGGCATTCAACTACATTTCGTGCCAAAGCTTAAAGACGTATCTTCAGAACAAGCCGATGCTCGATCGCTGATGACGGGCCGTATTGTCGATAGCTACACCAATATCGCAACCGTCAAACTGTTCTCACACAGCAAAAGAGAAACCGAATACGCAGAAGAAGGCATGGAGAGCTTCTTAGACACCGTACATCGACAGATGCGCTTGGTAACAGGTTTCAACATATTGGTTGAGTTTGCTAACTACTTACTGGTGTTCAGCATTGCGGGGATCTCTATCTACTTGTGGCTAGATAACGCGATCACCGTGGGTGCCATTGCGATTGCAGTCAGCTTAGCTTTGCGTATTAACGGCATGTCGAAATGGATCATGTGGGAAATCGGTGGCCTATTTGAAAACCTAGGAACCGTGATTGATGGCATTAAAACGCTATCCAAATCCATCGCTATCGAAGACAAAGAAGATGCGAAACCTCTCGTAGTCACACAAGGTGGCATTCACTTCGACAATGTGAGCTTTAACTACGGTGAAAATAAAGGTGTTATTAATCGTCTGAACCTTAATATCAAACCAGGCGAAAAAGTAGGCTTAGTTGGCCGTTCTGGCGCGGGTAAGTCGACCTTAGTTAATTTGCTATTGCGCTTCCATGATGTAGAAAGCGGCCGCATTCTGATTGATGACCAAGAGATATCAGCGGTCACGCAAGACTCTCTACGTAGCAACATTGGTATGGTGACTCAAGATACTTCACTGCTTCACCGCTCAATCAAAGACAACATTCTTTACGGTCGCCCGGAAGCATCGGATGAAGAAGTGTATGCCGCAACCGAGCAAGCGCACGCACATGAGTTCATCGAAACGCTAACCGACCCATTTGGTAATGTTGGTTACGATGCACAGGTGGGTGAGCGTGGTGTTAAACTTTCTGGTGGTCAACGTCAACGTGTCGCTATCTCTCGCGTACTGCTGAAGAATGCTCCACTTCTTGTTCTCGATGAAGCAACTTCAGCACTCGATTCAGAAGTCGAAGCAGCCATTCAGGAAAGTTTGATTGAACTAATGGAAGGCAAGACAGTGATTGCGATTGCACACCGTTTGTCGACCATCGCTGCGATGGATCGCCTAATCGTACTCGATGAAGGCAAGATCGTTGAAGAAGGCACTCACCAAGAGCTCATTCTGCACAATGGTATCTATGCACAGTTGTGGAGCCACCAGACAGGAGGCTTCATTGCCGATGATCTTGACCAAACATAAAACGCTTAATTCATGCGCTATTTTAAATTATGCGGCGTGTTTCACATCAATTTGTTAATTAACGAGTGAATTACACATAGCAGAATGTTATTTCGTAACTATATAATGAGATTAACATCAAAGGCGCTTCGCTTGCGCGTTCTGGAATAAGGCTAGACTTCGGGGGAAGGCTAGCCTTTTTTATATTAGTCATTCGGCGCTCTGTATTTTCCTTTCCATCACTAGATTGATCCTTTGGGTTTTTTTCTTGGCGTTTTTTTCTTAAAATGCGCGCAATACTCATTCTAGAGATCAACCATGAATAAAAGTGTCTTAACTAACGTGCTTGCGTTAGCACTGCTTGCTGGCGGCTATGCGACAGCAAACCAATACTTGCTTTATGCTGGCCTATTTGCATTTTCAGGCGCCATCACCAACTGGCTTGCGATCCATATGTTGTTCGAAAAAGTACCCGGCCTATATGGCTCAGGCGTCATTCCTGCACGTTTTGAAGAGTTCAAAGCAGCCATTAAGCAACTAATGATGGAACAGTTCTTTACTGAAAGTAACATCGACCGCTTCCTTAGCAGTGAGATGACTGGCAAATCGCTCAATCTAGAGCCAGTGATTAAGAAGATCGACTTTAATCCTGCGTTCGATTCACTGGTTCATGTAATCGAGAACTCACAGTTTGGTGGCATGTTGGCAATGGTTGGCGGCACAGAAGCACTACAACCGATGAAAGCGCCATTTGTGGAGAAGATGCAAGAATCTGTGATTGAAATCAGCAAGAGTGATTCTGTAAAAAATGCCATTAAAGATGAACTTGAGTCGCCTGCAATGATGGATGAAATCAAAGAGAACATTGAAGCGATAATCGATCAGCGTTTGAATGAACTAACACCAAAACTCGTTAAAGAGATGGTTCAAACCATGATCAAGAAACATCTTGGCTGGCTAGTCGTTTGGGGTGGTGTGTTCGGCGGTATAATCGGTTTAATTTCTGCGGCGATTACCCTTTAGTCTGCTCGTTCTCAGTTTATCTGATTGCTTTTTTCTGGCACCCAACAAAAAATGGAAGCTCATCAGCTTCCATTTTTATATCCAATCAACACCCACTTTAGCTATGAAGCCGCGAAGACGTCGCTCTACTTCAAGGTTGCCAACAACTCAGGGTTTACACCAAAACCCTTTTTATGCTCTTCAATCACGACTTCACTACGCGTCTGAATAACGCCTGGCAAGGTGCCTAGTTTGGTTGCCATAAAGGCTTGGTATGCCTTCATGTCTTTAACTCGAACCTTGATCATGGTGTCAAAGTCACCAGACAATGAATAGCACTCTTCCACCTCAGGCATCAACTCAACCGCTTGAGCAAATTTATCAAAAATCGAAAAACTGGTTTGATCGAGACGGATATGGATAAAGACTTGCACATCAAGCCCTAACTTTTCTGAGCACAATTCAGCGTGATAACCCGTTATGTAACGCTCTTTTTCCAGTCGTTTCAGTCTATCAGAGCAAGGAGAAGTTGTTAGGTTTACCTGTTTCGCTAATTCAACAACTGGCAGGCGCCCTTTTATATGCAGAATTCTTAGTATCTCTTTATCGATACGATCAAGTTGATGCTGAGACATAACATTCCTTAAACATTCTAAATTCGGCTCAGTATATTCCATACTAAGAGCAATCGGGCAAAACCCTGCTCACACATTTAAAAACTAAATACATCAACAACATTCAAAGAAAATGTAAATACCCGAAAAATGGTAGTAGCCCCTGTCAATATTAAGTTATTAACAAACTATTATAGCCATGACCCGATTAACACATAAATTGAGCCAGAAAAGAAAGAAGGGAAAATACCAAAGTGAATAATAGAATGAGCAAAGGTCAGGGATAATTCTATGATTAAAACACAAAAAATTGCGTACCAACCGTACTGTGTTAGCTGAAGGGCAGAATCAAAGCATGTTACTCAAGCACTAATAAATCGAGCACTCAAATTGTGGATGGAAAGTGAAAAATGATGACAATAGCATTGAAGCAGAACTTGAATTCAAAACGACATCGAAAACAAAAAACCTCCCTAGCGGAGGTTTTTCTCTAGGTTAGTAAACACTTACTATACGTTAGCGAGACCAACTCGGGGAACTGTGCTTCCAGTTTCACTGCGGCAATTGCACGTGCGACAGAAGTGCTGAGTTTCCATATTATAGTGAAGGTTGCCACTAAATAGTTTTGACGTCCATTGCATCATACGACCGGAAACGGTCTCAGGCTCTGATTCACAACGTTTCATTACCGACTTATGTGGTGTTGTTTTTTTACATCCTTTGCAATAGAGATCAGGCATACCTTTGTCCTATAGGTCTTTAGTAGTTACTGACAATTGACACATCATGTCTAATTAGGTTCCACAATTCACGGAGCTAAATACAAAAGTGGGCGCCAAGTTCAAAAAACAATCATTTTTCTATTATATTTTTGACATCAAACGTCACTAATATCAGTCCCCCACGCGCTGAATGCTCTCACCACGTTCTTATCACGCTAAGCTCGATGAAAGGTATTATCTCCATCTAATATTGACCAGTAAGAATTCAAGACATTAGAAAATAAACAAAAAAATAGAGCCACCGAAGTGACTCTATTCTAAGGTTTACATTGTAAACTCTTGTCATCATTGAGCTAGTGAGCATCCAGCCCTATGACTTAGCTGAAAATCTCAGTCCAGACGATTAGTCTAGTTCAACAAGGTTTTTCTCGAACTCAGCGTGTTGCTTCTTAACTTGGTCTTCTGGCTCGCCAGTGATTAGACTCACGATAACGATAGAGATAGTCGATAGGATGATGCCCGGTACGATTTCGTAAACATCGAACCAACCGCCCGTGAACTGTTTCCAAAGAACAATCGTTACACCACCAACCACGATACCCGCTAGAGCGCCGTTGCGGTTCATACGAGACCAATACAGGCTCAATACGATAGCAGGACCGAATGCAGCACCAAAACCAGCCCATGCGTAAGACACAAGGCCAAGTACTGAACTGTCTGGTGTCATTGCTAGAGCAAGTGCAATAAGAGAGATTAGGATTACCGCGAAGCGACCTACACGAACGATCTCTTCAGACGTCGCATCTTTCTTAAGTACTTGCTTGTACAGATCTTCTGCCATTGCAGATGAAGAAACAAGAAGTTGCGAATCCGCAGTACTCATGATTGCCGCTAGGATTGCCGCCAGTAGGATACCTGCGATTACTGGGTGGAACATCGCGTTCACAAGAAGCATGAAGATCTTCTCGCCATCCTCTAGCTTAGGCGCGCCAGAGTTAGTCACGTAAACTAAACCAACAAGACCAACCAACATTGCACCAATCATAGACAGTGCAGTCCATACCACAGCGATACGACGCGCTGTTGTTAGGTCTTTATTGCTACGCGTTGCTTTGAAACGAGCAAGGATGTGTGGCTGACCAAAGTAACCTAGACCCCATGCCGCTAGCGAGATGATCGCGATAGCAGAAAGAGGCTCACCTTTCGCATCATTCCATAGCGTTAGTAGCTCTGGGTTGATGTTATGAAGGTCAGTAGATAGCTGACCAAGGCCACCGTTCATAGCTGCGATTGGTACAATCAATAGCGCAGCAGACATCAACAGACCTTGAACCAAGTCAGTCCAAGATACCGCAAGGAAACCACCAAACAGGGTATACGAAACCACACATACCGTGCCGATAATAACCGCTGTTGTATAATCTAGGCCGAATACCGTTTCAAACAATTTACCACCCGCTACTAAGCCTGAACTTGTGTAGAAAAGGAAGAATAAAAGGATAAAGAAAGCAGAGATCGTTTGAATCAACTTCGAATTATCATTGAAACGACGAGATAGGAACTCAGGCAACGTCAGTGATTCTGTTGTAATACTGTAAGTACGTAGACGTTTAGCACTGATTAACCAGTTCGCCCAAGTACCAACAAGTAGTCCACCAGCAAGCCAGAATGCTTCAAAGCCAGCAGCGTAAGCGTAACCTGGTAGGCCAAGTAGCAACCAACCACTCATGTCTGATGCACCAGCAGAAAGTGCAGCAGGCCATGGGCCTAACGAACGACCACCTAGGAAGTAGTCAGTTGAGTTAGATGTACGTTTGTAAGCAATAACACCGATTGCTAGCATCATAATTAGATACGCAATAAACGTCGTCGTTATTGCAAAGCTGTTTTCTATCATTTGATAGTCCTCATTTTGTAGAATGCCTTCCATGCCTGACTATATGGATTAATCTCGCCATGAGAGAAAAGGTTAATCATTTAGTTAGGAAATATAGGGCTTTGAGGAACCTCAAAGCCCGTTTTACTGAAGGTTAGTGAGCTTCGCTTCCCAGTTCGAGCAAGGTCGCGTTACCACCCACGGCTGTTATATTTATAGTTCGCGTACGCTCAGTAATAAAACGCAGCGATAAGTGTGGATCGTTAGCAACATTCATTGCCGTAAGATCCGTTTCAGCTACTAAACCAACGATTGCACCGTCACGCTTAGCAAGCTGTAAATTGATAGCTTGTGCAGATTTTGAGTTACCTACATAACCTACGCTTCGTACATCGCAAGACAGCAGCTGTTGTGCAGCGTCATACGAGGCAACTTGCACCAAGTTAGTTGGCAGATTCGCTTGTGTCGCCGCATCGGCAATTAAGGTGTTGAACTGCACGTCATCACTGCACAACTGAACGCTGTTCCCAGCCAATAGTGCCGCAATAATCATTGCCATTGCGGTTTGCAGTGCTGGCACTTTCTCTTCGCAATCATCAACAATCACCAAAGCCACACCACGACCTGCAGCATACAACTCGTTGGTTTCGCCCGTAGGACCTGGCATGAGGTGGTGTTCTGCAAGTAATGCTGACGCTTGCTCTAGATGATAAGTCGCTACTGCTGCCAAAGGTGCAGATTGGCTTTCGATCTCTGATTTAAATGAAAGTACCTGAGCACTCTTATAATCAAAGTCAGTAAGATTCCATTGTTCCCACGCTAGCAAAGCATCAGAAAAACCTGTCACTTGATGAACCATGATACTGCTCCTTATGCCTTGTCTTGTGATTGAGAAAAATGAACATCGGTAAAGCGATACAGGTAGTGAGGACCACCCGCTTTAGGGCCAGTACCCGACAAACCTTGGCCACCAAATGGTTGAACACCAACAACAGCACCCACTTGGTCACGGTTGATGTAGCAGTTCCCCACACGAACGTGTTTTTCGATCCAACGGTAAGTAGTCTCGTTACGGCTGTGGATCCCCATAGTTAGGCCAAAACCTGTTTGATTAATTTGATCTACAACTTGCGCTAACTCACTCGCTTTGAAGCGAACGATGTGCAGCACAGGGCCAAACTGTTCTTCTTTCAAGCAGCTGATGTCATCGATTTCAAAAGCACTTGGTGGAACAAAGTCACCATGTTCACAATCCGTACCTAGAGAAAGTTGAGCCACCTTCTTCTGGGTATTGGTCATGTTTTCTAAGTGTGCCAACAACTTCTGTTTCGCGTTTTGGTCGATAACAGGGCCGACATCGGTTTTATGAAGATGTGGAATGCCAACACTCAATTCGTCCATTGCACCGTGAATCAATCCAACCACACGGTCTGCGATGTCTTCTTGGATGTAAAGCACACGCAGTGCAGAACAACGTTGACCTGCTGAAGCGAATGCCGAACGAATAACATCACGAACTACCTGTTCAGGCAGTGCCGTACTGTCGACGATCATCGCATTCTGACCACCGGTTTCCGCGATAAACGGAACAGGCTTAGCGTTACGGCTTGCCAAAGACACGTTGATTCGTTGTGCCGTTGGTGTTGAACCGGTAAAGGCAACACCCGCAATCGCATCATGACTGGTTAGCGCACTGCCGATCTCAGCACCACGACCTGGAAGTAACTGAATGGTGCCAGCAGGGAAACCCGCTTCATTCATCAGTTCAACGGCGCGAGCTGCAATCAAACTTGTTTGCTCAGCAGGTTTCGCCACAACCGTGTTACCCGCGACTAGTGCCGCTGTAATTTGGCCTAGGAAGATAGCGAGAGGGAAGTTCCAAGGGCTGATACAAACGAACACACCGCGACCTTGTCGTGAAGCGATTCGTGTTTGGCCATCAAAACCTTTTAGTTCGAAACCTTGTAGGTTGTTTGCTTGTTTTGCGTAGTAACGACAGAAGTCGACCGCTTCACGTACTTCATCAACGCTATCGTGAATCGTCTTACCCGCTTCTTGATGACAAATCGCCACTAGCTCAGCAAGGTTGTCTTCCATCAGGTCAGCCAACTTCTCAAGCGCAGCCGCTTTGGTTTCAACCGATGTTGCGTTCCAATCAGCGAATGCCGCATCTGCGCCAGTGATCGCTGCGGAAACATGATCAAGGTTAGCGAAAGCCACCTGACCCACATTAATACGACGATCGTAAGGTGCGGTTACTTGCTCAACGTTCTGATCAGCCTTGATCATGCTTTCGGCAAGAGATTCACCGTTGATCACAGGGCCTGCAGTCCATTGATTGTTAAGGTAAAACTTAACCTGCTCTTCAAACTGGTGAGCTTCACTTTCGATATCAATGTTCACACCGTAAGAGTTCTTACGCTCAGGGAATACCGCTGGAGGCAGAGGAATCTTAGTGTTGTTTAGCGTATCAAATGCCAGAAGCATATCGACAGGGTGTTGTGTCAACTCAGCAACTGGGCAGCGAGCATCAACCAAACGGTGTACAAACGAGCTGTTTGCGCCGTTTTCTAGCAAGCGACGTACTAGGTATGGCAGAAGGTCTTTATGGCTGCCAACCGGTGCGTAGATACGTACTGACTGTTGGTAAGCTTCCATCGCATGATTGTAAAGAGAATCACCCATGCCGTGTAAGCGTTGGAATTCAAAATCTTTGTGCTCAGTCATCACTGCGATAGCAGAAACCGTATGAGCATTGTGGCTCGCAAACTGCGGGAAGATATTGCCACGAACACTTGGGCTCAATAGGTAACGCGCACATGCAAGGTAAGCTACGTCTGTCGCTTCTTTGCGTGTATAAACTGGGTAATCAGTGAAACCAGCCTGTTGTGACCATTTGATCTCGCTGTCCCAGTAAGCGCCTTTCACCAAGCGAAGCGGGATTAAATCACCCTGCTCTTTCGCCAAGCGATTTAGCCATACTAAAACAGGCAGTGCACGCTTTGAGTAGGCTTGAATAACCAGACCAAATTTACCCCAACCTTTTACAAGGTCAGTGCGGTACAGTTTTTCGAATAATTTAAGAGAAAGCTCTAGGCGATCCGCTTCTTCAGCATCAATCGTAATCGCAACATCAAGCTCTACGGCGCGGCGCAATAGCTGCTCTAGCGTGTCGCAAAGTTCAGTCAATACGCGATCTTCGTTCGCCACTTCATAACGTGGGTGAAGCGCAGAAAGCTTGATAGAAACCGATGGAGCAGGACTCGATTTTGAAGATACGTAGGTATCTCGACCCACGGCTTCAATCGCCATGAGGTAATCTTTGAAGTATTTGTTTGCGTCTGCCGTAGTCAGCGCTGCTTCACCTAGCATGTCGTATGAGTAGGTAAAACCTTTGTCACGCATAGATTTACCGTTCTTTTGCGCTTCAGCAATGCTGCGGCCAAGAACGAATTGGTGACCCATCACCTTCATCGCTTGGTGCATCGCTTTACGAATTACCGGCTCAGAAAGCTTGTTGACTAAACGGTTAACGGCTTGACCCGCACTCTGCTCATTAGATGAAAGTCCAACCACCTTGCCTGTTAGCATTAGGCCCCAAGTTGATGCGTTAACAAAAACCGAGTCAGAATTCTTCAGGTGAGATTTCCAATCCGCAACACTGAGTTTGTCACGAATCAGCGCATCAGCCGTTGCTGAATCAGGAATACGCATCAAAGCTTCCGCCAGACACATCAGCAAGATGCCTTCTTGAGTATCTAAGCTGTATTCAAGCAACAAGGCATCGATCATCTGGATAGAAGTCTTATCCGCGCGGATAGATTCGATCAATGATGTCGTTTTGTCTGCGATTTGCTTCTTTTCAGACTCAGAAGGGGTAGCTAGTGGCAGGAGCTGCTCTAGCCATTGGGTTTCATCCACCATATACAATGGTGAGATAAGCGACCATAGATCATCAAGCGATTGCTCATTGAATTCTGGTTTTAACACATCAGTAGCTGTAAACATGCGTTTTCCTTAATCTCACACCCGAAAAGAGTTCGGGCTCTCTACAATGGCAGCAGTGTATTTTGAGTATATAAGGATTACTTGTCAAAAACTCCGGGGTTTTTGCCAAAAGCTCGCTTTATTAACAAAACAAACACAACGTCACATATGAAACTTTAATATAACCTGGTATTTCATTCCATTATTTAACAGAAATTTGCTTTTTGTATTGAGATGGTGACATGCCTTGAAGGCGCGAAAAGGTGTGAGTAAAAGAGGATTGACCGGAGAAACCAGCAAGTTCTGCTACCTGACCAAGGCTAAGATTACCTTGTTCGATTAAGCGGCGGGCGCGATCGATGCGTTTACCCAAAACATACTGATGTGGAGTAATACCCATTTGAGCTTTAAATAGCATGTGGAACTGACTTTCACCTAAGAACACACTACCCGCAAGTTGCGCGACCGAGATCTTGTTCACTAGGTGCTGCTCGATGTACCGATCCAATGCATCAAGATCAAAACGCGAGTCTTTTATTAAGGTTTCAAATGCTGAAATATGTCTTTGCATCAACGCTATCACCGTATCATTACACGCACGACTCAACAGGAGATCATCAGGGCTCGCCTGCATCTCTTGCACTAGCATATGAATAAGCTTTTGAATTTGCGCGTCTAATTGGAAGTAGACATTCGATGATGCTAACTGGTTAATCTTCT
This sequence comes from Vibrio sp. ECSMB14106, assembly GCF_000972265.1. Classification (NCBI taxonomy): domain Bacteria; kingdom Pseudomonadati; phylum Pseudomonadota; class Gammaproteobacteria; order Vibrionales; family Vibrionaceae; genus Vibrio; species Vibrio sp. ECSMB14106. Next base: position 87,677 of record NZ_LAUM01000003.1, read on the forward strand.
CTAGCATCAGAGGGTCATCATCGGTTGGCATTGGCATATTAAGCACTAGAATATCCGATTGACCGACCACTCCCCCGAAAGCATGATCAGAGCTAGCCGTCACCACACAACCTTGCCCAGGCCCGACAAGATTACCTTTCCCGTTGATCTCAAACTCAGCCCGTCCTTTTAAACCAATGACTACCTGCGAATAATGGTGATCGTGGCAATCCATGTGAGATGGCAAAGTAATGATCTCAGCCGGACGAGGCACAGTAAGGCCTATCGGAGACAAATCTAGGTTTGGCAAAGGTAAAGGTTTTGGCATGGCATCAAAATACTGAAGTCGACATATTAATAATACTACTCTGAAATCTACTTAAGATGAATTTGTAAATGATCATGAGAGTCATTTCTTCACACTTTACGAAAAGATCACGACCGTGATCGTTGTGATCATGCCTCCGGAAAGATGATCATGAGTGTATAAACTACGGCCATTGTAGAACCAATCGTTCCGGTAAGTTTAGGGGCTTAAAAGCACTCACACAGACCGTCACAGTGATTCATAGATGAGAACGTAACAACAGCACAATCACGTCAGAATTTTCTTATAGAGCTCAAATAATTAACCTTTAACCCGTAAAAAGTGTATCCGAAGTACCGAAACTTGGCTTTTGAGTAGATTGGATGGCAATAAAACGGTATAAAGACGGGTACTGTGTTAATTGATAATAACTAGTGACTCACAACTAGAAAGTTGACACTTTATTAACGAGCCAATTTCAATCTATAAGTTGCAGGGACCTATGACTAACTTTCGAATTTCAGCGCTTTTACTTGCGCTATCCCCTCTTTGGGTATCTGCATCGTTATCCGCTGAAGAACTGAATCAAGTCGATCCCGTTTCAGCTATCGATGCAAAGCTAACAGAGAAAAACTCAGATATTGAGCGTATTTCAGCAACAAAAGTATCGGCGACTGAAAACTTAAAACAACTACAGAACCAAAACAGCAAGTTGTTACGCGAAGGTGAAGAACTAAAGGCAAAACGCAACAGAGCTAAGTCTGTGCTAGACAAACAGTACAGCCGCTTACTTGAAGATCCAGAAACAGATTTGGTTTCTTTTCAGAAAAGCTACCAAGATGCTTGGGCAGCCGTGAAAGAAAACCAATCGTCTCAGCTAGATAACCAACAAGCGATGAACGAGAGCGAGATTCACCTTTCTCAAATCAAGCAAAAACAAGCTCGTCTAAATAATGAGTTGGCTAACTTGAGAGAGTCCAAAGTTGCAGCTCGAGTTAAACGTATCGCCACAGAACTTCGTGAAAGTGCTGTTCTTGAAACCAGCTACACCACCACATGTTCATCAACAATGACACTGGGTGAGTGTACTGCTCAAGGCAAGCACTTAACAAACCAAAAAGCAGTACAGACGTTTAAGTCTCAATTACTTGACCAGCTCACAGAAAGTGCACTCGCGAAGCAAAATTTACAAGGTGTTCAACTGAATATCCATGTTCAAGATAGCCAAGCGATCAAGAGCGGCTTCTCCGGTAATAATTCTTACTTCATGCAGATGCAGGCTCAACTTCAAGCTAAACCTGAAGCGGTTGCAGCGTGTAACTTATTGAATGTCTCAACACGCTACTGTTTAACAGGCAGTGACGCAGCTGTGGTTAAAAAAAGTGACAAACAGTGGGCTAATGTGACAGTGCGCTCTGATCAATACAATGACTCAGTCACCATCAACGGCATTAAGTACGGCAGCACACCTATTGAGGTTGCTCTACCAAGCGGTCGTCACCAAGTAACTATTTCAAAAGAAGGTTATGAGTCTTACAACCGCACTGTAACCATCAGCGGCAGCGATACTATTTGGGTTAAACTCCTTCCTAGCAAGGAAAGTTAAACCCTCTCTATAGTGAGAGAGAGCTCAGCCGACATAAAAAGCTCAGTCGATATAAATAGCCGTGCCTATTTCACAAAGCTGAATGATGACTCGCCATTTTGTTGATAGTTATAGAAAGTAGCTACAGACGAAATGGCGTGTTAGTTTAGATTATTCGATTAACCTAACTTACGATTGAAGTAGCCCAACATGCGCCAAGGTTTCCCCACTCTACTATTTGCACTTGCTCCCTGCTTAATGACGCCTGCTGTTTTTGCTGAGACGCCACCAGCGATCGCAGCGTCTGTCACCGATATTGAAAGCTTACTTTTCGAAAAACATGCCGATTTAACGTCTGTTGAAAAGAAAATGTCTGAGAAACAAAACCTAGTCGACAATCAGGCACAGCAAACCGCGCGTCTCGCTAAGTTATCAGCTCAAGCAGAGCAAGCACTCGCAAAGGCAAAAACTGACCTAGAGCAAGATTACTCGCGCATGATTGATGAGCCAGATTTCGATATTTCGCCAGCTCAAAACCGATTCCAAGACGCTTGGAAGGCCGTAAAAGAGAGCAAGCTTGCGATTTCAGACGCAGAACAGAAACAGCAAGGCTTAGCTATGGAGTTAGAAGCTATTCAAGCAGAGAAAACAGCTGTAGAGGCTTCAATAGCAAATCTAGGTCAAGACAAGTTAAGAGCAAGAGCTGAGCGACTAAGAAACGAGATAACTCAAGCCGTAGAACAAACGGTCAGCTTTACTAACCGTTGTAGCCATGACATGACATTGGCACAATGTTCAGAGCAAACCGTGACCTTAGCGCTTCAAAAAGCGGTGAAACAATTTCAGAAAAGCCTTGTGGACAACGCGACTGAATCAAAAGCGGTGAGAGAACATCTCGCATCTGCTTCACTAAACATTCACGTTCTGCAGCACAAAGTAAAATCCTCTGGCTTCTCTGAAAATAATCGTTACCGAGCGGTTATTGCTGCAAACCTAGAAACGCGTCCAGACAAAAATACACCTTGCCGCCTACTTGATATTCAATCGTCCAACTGTTTCACGCAAAGTGAGCAACAAACCAACGATCAACAAAAAGAAGTCGCTTGGGTCAACTTAGTGGTTCGCTCAAATAAGTACAACGACAAAGTTTCTATCAACGGCGTGAACTATGGCAGTACTCCGGTTGAAGTGATGTTACCAACGGGCCCACACATAGTCACGATAGTGAAAGAAGGATACCTTCCTTTCAATCAAGAATTGAAGATAACCCGCGATCACAACCTAAGAGCGGTATTACAAGCCAAACAGAACTCATTGAACGTTGGCACTAAGTTTGCCGACCCAATGGGGAGCAACATTCAGAGCCCAGAAATGATTGTTGTCGGCTCTGGTCGTTACCTGTTGGGCGAACACAACGCCAAGCAAGTCACAATCAAACAACCATTTGCTTTAGCAGCAACGCCAACCCGTGTTCAAGATTTTAAAGCGTTCGTTGAAAGCACTGGCTACCAGACTGACGCAGAGCTGATGAATACTTGTGATAAGTTCGTCAATGCCGAGATCACGACGGTTTCTGACAACGACTGGCAGAGCCCTGGCTTTATGCAAGCAAATAACTCTCCTGTCGTTTGTGTGAGCCAAAACGATGCCAAGGCTTACACTCGTTGGCTATCTGACAACACAGGTTTCACCTACCGCTTACCAACGCCACAAGAATGGGAAGCTGCTGCAAGAGCAGGTCAGAATACCAACTTCTGGTGGGGCAATGAATTTCGTTCAGGTAAAGCCAATACCGGCTGGGCTGGTACTCCTTGGTCAAACGTCAGTACATCCCCGGTTAAATCATTCTTACCAACACCAACGGGCTTCTACGACATGGTGGGGAACGTATGGGAATGGACAGCCACTCAGAAAGGCTTAGCGAAAGGTGGCGCATGGAGCTTCTCTCCAGAAGAGGCGAAAGTGTATAACGAACTGAACGTTGCACCTTCAACCGCAGCCAACTATCTAGGATTCAGAGTATTACGAGAGCTGTAAACTCTCAGGGTTTACTTTAAGTAGCCAAATAGTGTCTCTATATCGAAAAAATACCGTTGATGTGAGTAAACACAAAATCAACGGTATTTTTATTTCGATGAAGCAAACTAAGGTTAATGAGACTAAGGCGCTAGGCGATCAATGTCCCAGCGGTTGTCTTGACGTGAGAACAAGAAGCGGTCATGCAGACGGTGTTCGCCACCCTGCCAAAACTCGATGCTATTAACGCGCACTCGAAATCCCCCCCAGAAAGAAGGGACTGGGATCTCTCCTTTCGCAAACTTCTGCTTTAACTCTAGATACTTACCCTCTAGAATCCCACGAGCAGAAATACGGCTACTTTGTTTACTGGCAATAGCGGCTAACTGGCTCTCTTTCGGACGAGACGAGAAGTACTTCATGTTTTCCATCGCAGTCAACTTTTCCGCCGTGCCGGTAATGTGAACCTGTCGTTCTAACGGATGCCAAGGGAAGTGCAGGCTGATCTTGCTGTTGTGCTCAAGTTGGTGCGCCTTACGACTACCTAAGTTGGTATAAAAAACGAAGCCATCTTTATCCACATTCTTCAGCAAAACAATTCGTTGGAATGGCTGACCATTTTCATCAACCGTAGCAACTGTCATGGCAGTAGGGTCAGTCAACTTAGCTTCAATGGCTTGCTCTAGCCATAGATTGAACTGCTCAATCGGGTCTGCGGCCAAGTCTTTACGTCTCAACCCACCCTTAGCGTATTCGCGACGAATGTCTGTAAGTTCCATTTGATTGCTCCTTTTAATTTTTTGTGATTTTGCGCCGTAATGCTTTGAAACACAAGTCTCAGCCTTGGTTTTGTGTCAAAGAAGGTTCGCTGTGTTAACGAGATCTCGGTACTCTAGACACCATATTGATAATCTTTATATAAACCGATTATAAGCTGAGATCCTAGTGACTAATATACTGTCTAACCTGATGACCCCTTTTGTTTTACTCTCATTGTTATTGGGAACAGCAGGACTCACCGCCACTCACTTTTTAGCAGTGCAATTTCAAGAAAAAGCCGTTACACAGCAACTTAACGAAGCTGCCAATAAAGCCAATCTGCAAATCGATTCTGAGTTGGATAAGTTCAAACAAATCCCAGATTTACTCAGTCACGATCCACGCCTACTTTCTTATTTTGACCAGTCACCACAGTCAGATAGGATGACCACAACACAGCTCAATAAACTGTTGTTTGAGTGGTCGAGTCAAAGCCAGGCCGATACCATCTATATCCATAATCCAAGCGGCACAGTGGTCGCTTCAAGTAATTATCAAAAAGCGCAAACTTTTGTCGGTGAGAACTTCTCGTTTCGCCCCTACTTTGCCTCTGCGATTAAAGGCAACAATACGCAATATGTCGCGCTAGGTGCTCGCTCGAACGTGCGAGGTTATTTTTTATCTTCACCGCTGTATATCGCGAAGGAAGTTGTGGGGGTTATTACCGTAAAGGTCAGTTTAGAGAATCTCGAAAACATCCTAACCAGCGACGACTTTGAGATCATAGTACTCGACTCGAACCAAGTGGTTTTTCTTTCGAGCCAGATTCACTGGCTTTATCACTCATTACTGCCATTAAGTGAGCAGCAGCAACAAGATATCGCCCTTCAACGCCAATACGGTCAAAGCCAAATTTCGATTATCGAAGCTTTTCGCTCTTCAAGCGTTGCAAAAGAAATTAACGAAGCAAATCAGAGCAATGGTATTCCAGCAAGCCAAGTACAAAGAAACCTCACAGCGAATCAATTATTTAAGCTTGGTAATTTCAACCTTTACCCCACAGAAATTAGCCACAACCAATACCAAGTAATTGCTTTAAAAGAGACCAATGCTGAAATCCTTAAAGTTCTACAGATAGACGTAATCTTTGTCGTCATTTACAGCTTGGTGGCGCTCATTGCTTGGTCCTGGCGTCAGACCTATGTAGCGAAAGTGGCGTTAACTCGGCTTAACCAAAACTTAGAGCAAGCCGTTGATAAACGCACCCAATATTTAAAACAATCTAACCAGCAGCTTCAGCAAACTATCTTTCAATATCAAGAGTCCCAGCTAAAGCTTAAACAAACAGAGCAAGAACTGACACAAACCGCCAAACTAGCCGTGCTTGGGGAGCTGTCAGCCAGCATTAATCACGAAATCAACCAACCACTTGCGGCCCTGAGAACCTACAGCGAGAACAGCGTAAAACTGCTTGAAATGGGACGTTCCGACTTAGTCAAAAGCAACCTAGATAAAATGATCGCTTTGAATGCATCTATTACAAAGATCATCACCCGCCTGAAAGTTTTCACCCGTAAGGTCACCAAACAACAGCACCACAAGGCAAACCTTCATCAAGCGATAAACAACGCCACCACTATTCTCAGTACATTGATGCTCAAGCACGGCATTACCCTTAGATTAAGTACAGTGCCAAATGACATTAATATTGCCATTCACCCTACAGAGCTTGAGCAAGTGTTGGTTAACCTAATTCACAACGCCATTCAAGCACTTCAACAGCAATGCCTTGAACAGGAAACCTTGAAAGAACAGCAAGCCCAGGGCCACCATTTGAATCAGCTGGCTAGCCCGCAGATTGGCGTTGAATGGCAACTGCAAAACGGTACATGCCGGCTGATCATTTGGGATAACGGGATTGGTATTTCTGATGATAAACTTGAGCAACTCTTTGATCCATTTTTCACCACCAAACCAGAAGGCTTAGGGTTGGGACTCTCAATATCGAAACGGATTATTGAAGCGTATCACGGCACAATTAAAGCAACACAGCGAGCGCCCTCAGGCATGCTATTCTCGCTAGATATTCCACTTTATAAAAAGAGGGCTAACGCCTAATTTTGACCGACTGTTAAGGACTCGGCTCTTGCACTCTATGACCAAACTCTATTTTGTAGACGATGAACCAGCCATCCGAGACTCCGTAGAACAAGCGATGCTCATTGAAGGCATCGACATTGTCTGCTTCCCAAATGCCATTGAAGCGCTAAATAAAATTGATGTGACACAGGCAGGCATAGTGATCACTGATATTCACATGCCAGTGATGAATGGTATTCAATTTACTCAAAAGTTGTTAAACCAAAACCCCAACTTTCAAATCATCGTACTCACAGGACACGGCGATGTACAAACTGCAGTGTCTGCAATGAAATCCGGCGCTTATGATTTTTTCGAGAAACCGTTTGTTGTCGATGCTCTACTTACCGCAGTAAAAAAAGCCGCCGACAAACTCGCCTTGGTTGAAGAGAATAATCTATTAAGAAAAGAGTTAGCAATGCAGAATCAGGTGGGGCCGAAACTCATTGGCCAATCCCCTTCTATGCAGCAATTACGCCGTGAGTTAATCACTCTAGATTGCAAACAAACCCCATTGTTACTGTTTGTCGGTGACGTCGGAACGGGCAAAAGAATTACTGCGCAGTACACACATGACTTACACAGCCATCAAACGGCCGAGCTTTGTCCTATCGCCGCGTTCAATTTACCACGCAGTGATGAAGCGTCATTTCATCAGTTTGTTTTGCAGTTATTTCTCAAACACCAGGGCGGAACACTCTATATCCATGAGACAGAGGTATTAACTCAGGAGCAATGGTTATGGTTAGCAAACCTAAAACCCACTCTACTTCGTGAAAACTCATGCAAGACCAATGCAACCTGTATCATTTTAGCAAGCACAATAGTTCCAACTACAATTATAAGTGCACTGCGCCGCTTTGATTTATTACCGTTGGCACAAAGGCCAGAAGATATTGGCTCTTTGTTCAAACATTTTGCTCGTGGTGCAGCAAGCCGCTATCAGCTGCCGCCGCCAGTTATCACAGAAAAAGAGATTCAACGGCTAATTGCCACTCATTGGAGCGAAAACATTCGACAGCTTCGTCAACATGCTGAACTCAGGGTGTTAACTCAAGTAAAACAGCCAGCACTCGGCAATGATAAAAATGAGCAAAGTGATGAGCACCAATTTGATACGAGCATCGAGGAGCAACAGCTATCATTAAACCAACGTACCGATAGCTTTGAGCAAATTATCTTGATTGAGGCATTACATCGCCATCAAGGGCGGTTAAAAGAGGTACAACAAGAACTACAAGTGTCGCGAAAAACACTTTATGACAAGCTAAGAAAGCATCAGCTCGATAAAACGGATTTCAAAAACCGATAAGAATTGAAAGATATATAAATTCAAATATTTAAAGGTGCCAAATCTTAACATTTATCAAAAGTAAGAATACACTCAATGAGCTTGTACTTTATTTAGTAACCAAGGACTGTCATGAGCCAGAAGAATTACAGCAAACTGAACGACACCGAACTTGAGTATGCCGATGATAAAACAGCGGCACTGCTACTCAATACGCCCACCAGTGCGCGTATCATGCTGTGGATGATCGTGTTGTTTTTTATTGCTGCTATTGCTTGGGCCTCTTGGGCTGAAGTCGATAAAGTCACCGTTGGTCAAGGTAAAGTTATTCCTTCGTCCCAAATCCAAGTTGTCCAAAACCTTGAGGGTGGCCTAGTAAAAGAGATATTAGTTAGAGAAGGTCAACGCGTTAAAAAAGGTCAACAGCTTCTCTTGATCGATGACACTCGATTCCGTTCTGACTTTCGTGAACGCGAACAACAAGTCGCCAACTTAACAGCCAACGTGCTGATGCTTTCTGCTTCATTTAGCAGTGTGGTAATCAACGAAGAATTCTCCGTCGAAAACTGGGAACAAAGTGTCTCACTCGACTACGGTAAATTAGCCTTCCCTCCAAAGTTCTACGAGCTTCATCCAAAACTGGTTAACCGCCAAAAAGCAGAATATCGCCAAGACCTTAATAATCTAAAAAATCAACTTTCCGTTTTTGATCAACAGGTTGAGCAGAAGCAACAAGATCTTATTGAAATAAAAGCACGCGTCGATAACTTAAGACAGAGTTACCGATTCGCCCGCCAAGAACTAGAAATAACAAAGCCGCTTGCCGACGAAGGGGTAGTACCAAGAATTGAACTACTCAAGCTTCAAAGGCAAGTAAACGATACTCGTCGAGAAATGACCTCTAGTGAACTCAAAATTCCTCTACTGCGCTCCGCAATCAAAGAAGCCATGCTAAGTCGTATTGATGCTGCGCTGAGCTTCCGCTCAGAACAACAAGAAAAACTGAACCAAGCACAAGACAAACTCTCAGCAATGACCGAATCTTCGGTTGGCTTGGAAGACAGAGTCAATCGTACCGTGGTGGTATCCCCCGTCACAGGCACAGTAAAAACATTGGGCATTAATACCGTTGGTGGAGTCATTCAGCCTGGTATGGACATTGTTGAGATTGTCCCAACTGAAGACTCGCTACTAGTTGAAGCAAAAATCGCTCCGCAAGACATCGCTTTTCTTCGCCCAGAGTTGACCGCTATTGTTAAATTTAGTGCTTATGACTTTACTAAATATGGTGGATTAGAAGGCGTGTTAGAACACATCAGCGCCGATACTACGCAAGATGAAGAAGGCAACAGTTTCTATATCGTGCGTGTACGTACTGAAAAATACAGTTTCGGGCACAATGAAGAGCTGCCTATCATTCCGGGAATGACGGCCTCTGTCGATATCATCACAGGTAAAAGAACCGTGCTTGAATACATGTTGAAACCGATATTAAGCGCTCAAAACAACGCATTAAAAGAGTAAGGACGTTTGATGTTTAATAACGCCTTGCAGCATACAACGAATAGACAAGAGCAAAGACTATGAAGTCTCGAGCCTCGTTATTGTTGCTAGTACTCACCTCTTTTACCTCTGTGGCGCTCAATAAGAGTGATCAACGATGGATAGATGCTGTCTCTGAAACCTACGGAGAGAGAGCAGGAAAACGCGTCGCCACCTGGCGTTCAAATATGACGTCATACGACGGGCTAAGTGAGAAAGATAAGCTCAGGTCGGTTAACCAATTCTTCAACCAAATGTACTTTGTCGACGACAGAATACTTTGGGGAAAGAACGATTATTGGGCGACACCACTAGAGTTTTTAGGCAGCAATGCCGGTGATTGCGAAGACTTCACTATAGCAAAGTACTTTTCTTTGCTTGAACTGGGCGTCCCAGATAAAAAACTACGCTTGGTGTATGTAAAAGCACTTGAGCTAAACCAGTTCCATATGGTGCTGGCGTATTACTCAACACCCAGTGCGGAGCCACTAATTCTGGACAACTTAAATCCTGAAATAAAACGCGGCTCTAAGCGGCAAGATCTACGACCGATTTACAGCTTCAATGGTAGGAACCTTTGGTTAATCAAGTCGGCAGCAGGCAGCGGTAAGCTAGCAGGTAAATCTTCAAGGTTGAGCTTATGGAACGACTTACGTTCTCGTGAACGCTCTCTAAAATTAAATAAACCCATTATAAATTACGATGAGTAAGTACAATGACTTTATATAAACAGCTTGTGGTCGGGATGGTTGCGGTTTTCATATTGCTGATGACATCAGTTTTTATGATCGAATTCAATACTACCCGTGGATACTTAGAGGAGCAGCAACGCTCTGAGGTAAGTAATACCATTAATACTGTTGGGCTGGCCCTTGCCCCTTACCTAGAAGAAAAGGACAAGGTGGCCGTAGAGTCTGTCATCAACGCCCTGTTTGATGGCAGTTCTTATTCAGTCGTTCGATTGATTTTTCTCGACAGCGGTGAAGACATTCTCCGCTCATATCCTGTTAAACCTACAGGAGTACCGCAATGGTTTACTAATCTGAACCTGTTTGAACCTGTTCATGATCGCCGTGTGATAACCAGTGGCTGGATGCAGCTGGCGGAGGTCGAGATTGTCAGCCACCCTGGTCCCGCCTACGATCAACTTTGGCAAGCATTCACCCGTTTATTGACCACCTTTGGAGCGATCTTCCTGCTGGGTTTAGTTTCTATCTCTTGGATCCTTAAGCGAGCATTACGCCCGCTCTCTATGATCATTACTAAAATGGATCAGATCGCGAAAAATCAGTTTGGCGAACCACTGGCCCGTCCTAAGACAAAAGATCTAACCCTAGTTGTCGATGGTATCAACCACATGTCGGCTCAAGTTGAACTGGCCTTTAAAAATCAAGCGAAAGAAGCACAAAAGCTGCGTGAAAGAGCGTATATCGACCCTGTATCTCAATTAGGTAACCGTGCTTACTACATGTCCCAACTAACTCAGTGGTTAGAAGAATCCAGTTTAGGCGGTTTAGCAGTACTAAAGGCCGAGTTTATTAGTGAAGAGTACGATGAAAAAGGCTACCAAGAAGGTGATGCCTTGGTTCACCAATTGGCCGAACAGTTGCAAGCTTCAATTTCATCACCAGACATCACTATTGCTCGTATTTCTAGCGACGAGTTCGGCTTCATTATGCCAAACATCGATGAGAGCGAACTTAAACTCGTCGCGAGTAGCATTGTAAACTGCATTCAAGGCCTTGGCTCAGATCCAACAGGTACGGCTAATCCACACCTTGCATTAGGCGTCACCTACAGCAACACTCGTAAAACCAGTACTGAAATCATGTCGTTAGTCGATAACGCGCTCTCAAGTTCCAAGGCGAACCGTGAGCTTACTTATGGTTATGTAACCGCAGACGACCATGGTGCCGTGATGGGTAAACAACAATGGCGTATGTTAGTTGAAGAAGCGATCATCAACGACCTCATTACCTTCCGTCTCCAAGCCGCAAACAATGCCTTTGGTAAAACGTATCACCAAGAGGTGTTTTCTGCTATTGAGAAAGAGGGTGTTCGTTACGGTGCCAACCAATATCTATACGCGCTAGAACAACTTGAAATGAGCCACATTCTCGACCAATACGTTATCGAGAAAATGATTGAAAAGCTCAATGCAAACGAGGTGACGAGCCCGATTGCTATCAACATTTCACCAAGCAGTATCTCTCAACCAAGCTTCATCCGTTGGATCGGTAAAATGCTTGAACAAAATGCTTCAATCGCTCACCTGCTGCATTTTGAGATTCCAGAAAACTGCTTCATTAACGTTCCGCACTACACAGCGCTGCTGTGTAACACCATTCGCAACACTGAAGCCATGTTTGGTGTCGATAACTACGGACGTAACTTCCAATCGCTGGATTACATCAACGAGTACCGCCCAAGCTATGTGAAGCTAGATTACCTGTTCACGCATAACCTTGATGATGAAAAACAGAAGTTTACCTTAACATCAATATCTAGAACCGCTCACAACTTAGGCATAACCACCATTGCGTCTCGAATAGAAACTCAGACTCAGCTAGATATCCTGTCTGATAACTACGTAGAAGTGTTCCAAGGCTTCATTGTTGATAAATAGTTGTAAGGGTTATATCGCATGCAAGATCCACTATTAAACTCACTGATCTACGTTAGCCGATATTACGGATTAGCTAACTCACCCGAAGCGCTGATCAATGGGCTGCCACTATCAGACGGTAAGCTAACCCCTTTCCTATTTCCACGTTCTGCTGAACGTGCGGGGTTAGTGGCAAAAGAGAACCGTTCCGACTTAGAAAATATCCCTCACCTGATTCTGCCTGCCGTTTTATTGCTAAAACAAGGCGAGGCATGCGTTCTCAACAGTATCGACATTGAAAAACAAGAAGCTGAAATTATCACAGCAGAGAGTGGAATGGTTCCTATCATCATTCCTGTCGAAGAGCTGAAAGAGCAGTTCATTGGTCGTTACTTCCTAGTAAAGAAACAGTTTCGCTATGACGAACGATCACCCGAAGTTTTAAAGACTCGTAAAGGACACTGGTTTTGGAGCACCATTTGGGAGTCTAAAAACATTTATCGTGATGTGTTGATCGCCTCTATTCTGATCAACATCTTCGCCATTGCTGCGCCAATGTTCACGCGTTTGGTGTACGACAAAGTGGTGCCCAACCTCGCATTTGAAACACTCTGGGTGTTGGCGAGCGGTATTTTTGTCGTCTTCCTTTTTGACCTACTTTTAAAATTAATGCGAAGCTACTTTATTGATGTCGCTGGTAAGAAGTCCGATATTCTCATTTCCTCTAAGCTTTTTAGTAAAGTGCTGGGAATTCGTATGGAAGCGAAGCCTGCTTCTGTCGGTGCCTTCGCTAAAAACTTGCAAGAGTTCGAATCCATCCGTGAGTTCTTTACCTCTGCAACCATTGGCTCGCTAATCGACTTACCCTTCGCACTGATGTTCTTGGCGCTAATTTGGTTAATGGCCGGAAACCTTGTGTTTGTTCCTGTCACAGGAGTAGTAATTCTGGTCATCTATGCGCTGTTAATCCAGGGACCATTGCGTCGCACAATTGAAGAAGGCTCTCGTCTCGCTTCTCAAAAATACGCGAACTTGATTGAGAGTTTGGCAGGACTAGAAACCGTTAAGCTGTTCAGTGCTCAAAGCCAGTTTCAATTCCGTTGGGAAGAAGCCGTTGCTCACATGGCGAATTGGAACATTAAAAGTCGCCGCATTACCGACAGTATCCAAAACACCGCTGGCTTTGTTCAGCAAAGTACCAATGTTGGGATGATCATCTTTGGTGTATACCTAATAGCAGAAGGTGAACTCACCATGGGTGGATTGATTGCAGCAACGATGTTGAGTGGCCGTGCGATTGGTCCTCTGGTTCAATTATCACTACTTTCAACTCGTTATAACCAAGCAAAATCATCGATGACCTTGATCGAGCAAGTAATGTCGATGCCAGACGAGCAAGAAGAAGGTAAGCGTTATATTCACCGTCCTATTATTCAAGGTCATATTGCGCTAGACAAAGTGACTTTCCACTACCCAGACGCTCCAATGGCTTCTATAAGAGATTTGACTCTGAATATCACTCCAGGTGAAAAAGTCGCCATCATTGGTCGTATTGGTTCAGGTAAAACGACTTTAGAGCGCCTTATTATGGGCCTATACAAGCCCACAGAGGGCCATGTGCGCATTGATGACACAGATATGGAACAACTTCACCACGTCGATGTACGACGTAATATAGGCTGTGTACCACAAGACAGTAATCTATTTTATGGCTCAGTAAGAGACAACATTACCTTGGGTCGTCCTTTAGTGGATGACCGTGATGTGATGGATGCAGCTAACCGTGCAGGTGTGACTGCTTTTACTCAGCAAGATCCTGCAGGGCTAGAGCGTCAGGTCGGCGAGGGGGGAGGATTGCTATCTGGTGGCCAACGTCAATCTGTCGCGATTGCTAGAGCCTTCCTAGGACGCCCACCGGTTTTATTGATGGATGAGCCAACCAGTGCCATGGATAACCGCTCAGAAATGCACATCAAGCATCAGCTTAGCCAACTGTTACCAAGTGAGACCTTGATTCTAATCACTCACAAGACTTCAATGTTGGACATTGTAGATAGAGTGATTGTCATGGAAAAAGGAAGCATTATTGCCGATGGTCCAAAAGCGCAAGTTTTGTCAGACCTCAAACAAGGAAAAGTAAGAGCTGCAAGCTAAGCCGATCTCAAGTAAACGAGCCAAAATTTAAGACATAAGTAAAAATAAAGAGAGGGAGCGTCAGCTCCCTCTCTTTATTTATTCAATTAGATAGAAAAGTAAATCCGCCTTATTCAGCAGTGTTCAATTACAAGGAGATATCTTCTTGTTCCATCTTGAACGTACATTGGATCTCGTATTGATTGAATGAGAAAACACTTCCGCCATGCGTTCGCTTAGTTGTGACCGTCTCATCACCAAACTGAATCGTGACTCGGGTATATACTTTTTCATGAGCCTCGACTGTACACTCAGCAAGGTTTGTTTCAAATTCAGCCTCAAGCGTGTCAAGTTGTGACTTGGTGCTTTCAATCGCGTGATTGTTTTTTTCGCGTTGCTGTTCAATGGTCAACGCTTGCTCTTCGCTTCTCTCAGCTTTTGGTTGCTTTTTGAATTCTAGCTCTTGGCGGATCACATCCATGGTTTGTTCTTGGGCGTGTTTATAGGTTTCCTTCAACTCGGCTATCTTTTGTCGGTATCCATCGTAACGTGCAAAACAGTGAACCTTGGTTGCGGTATCTCCCTCAACCCCTAAGAAAACACATTCCACTTTTCCGCCGACTTTAGCAGCACCGCCACTGAGTGTACCGTGCTTCTTCAAAGCATCCATCACGATAAGATTCTTGCCACATCGAATGTCATTACTCATGCTATGTACGCTAAGTCGGATATCATTCACCGTTTGTAGCTCCGCATTCTGCGCATAACTTGCAGTAATGGAGCCTTTGCTGAATACCTTGCAGCTTTTAGGATCACCCTCTTTGGTCGTGTGGCCAATAATTCCTTTCGCGACTTTAATATCTCCTTGAGCTTGAACTTCTGCCGATTCGATAAAGCCACCGACAGTAATACTCCCCGTCGCCTTAACTATCATCCCCGGTTCAATGTTTCCAGAAACAAACACATTGCCTTTAAATTTAACGTGTCCGGTTGATACGTCAACATTGCTAACACACAGGGCGTCATCGACTTCAATGGTTCGTTCTTTGATGATGGGTAAACCAGAGTATGAAGCCAATAATAAATTGGGATCGTCAGGAGAAATATAAGTGCCCTTTCCAGGTTTGATTAAAATGTCTTGTCCAGGGAGCGGTGGGATAATTCGACCTTGGACCGTAAAACCAGCGATACCTTTGGTGGCTGGCGTTCGCTTCATCAATTGGTCATCTTTACCTACGGTAATAGTCTCGCCCAAATCTCGCATATCAATCTTGCCAACATCTTCACTATGAGGCTTCAATACTTGGCGGGTAATATCTTCAACCAAAGCGGTAAACTTAGCATCTTTCCCCTTCACTGGTTGAGTGCCCTTCGCTACTGGCTGAGTAAACTTTTCACCAGGCTTAAGCTTGCCACTCATCATCAGTACTTTTCTGAGCGCTAACTTATTAATGCCTTTTGTTATGTGTGCCTGAGCTAAGCTGTGAATGATGTCGCTGCCACGTAATACGCTCCCATTATATGGCCCAGTAACCACAAGAGTGGCGAGCATCTCATCATCAGACACTTCAACCGCAACACTTGCATTACGAACTTCGGCAATCAAAACGCCTTCGTACGCTTCACCCTTGCCTTCTTTGGCAAGAACAACAAAACGCAACACCTCTTCTTCGAAAATAAAATAGTTAGATGCGCCTAGCGCTTCCAAGGCCGGTGATAGTGTCTTGCTGTCAAAGTTTGCGTCAACCACTATTCCCGACGGAAGACACGCAATCACTTGTTGCTTATCTTCTGATAATGTAATGATGTTATCCCACATTCGAATTGAGTATCCCTAATGACTCAGTTATTAATTAGTCTATATAATTCGTTCTGACCTTAAAATCACCACATTTGAATAATCAGCGTTACATCACTTACTTTTGATTCTTCAAAGATGACTTATAAATAATATTGAGCTATTTAAACATTCGCTCCTCTATTACCCATAAAGAGAGGTTGGCTACGTTGGCAAGCAGCCACACGAACAGGCTGCTTGACCAAAGTAGCAATTGATAAGCGCGGAGCCGGAGTAGAAAGACTGGTAATTTTGACAAAGATAAAAAACACGAATGCGGTTTAACGCGACACCTATATTGATGCTTAGTTTACAGTGTAAATCTCATATTTAAATTTACACTGTAAATAAATTTAAAATCCAGCCTCTCTATTTACAGTGTAAATTTGACAATAGAAAATCGATATCTTGTCGAAACTGAATCTCGGCTTGCTTGCGCCCAACAAGATTGAGTTGGTCGATACAAGTCCCCCACTCTTTTTGTTGCACAACCTTTGCGATGAGTAAATCAGAAACAGCAGAGTCTTGAGCTCTCAAAGACGAGGCTTGAAGACCTACGGAATCACGAGCGTTATCTAGCAAAATTAATTTCAATACGCTAAAGCCAATACTGTCATAACTATTTCCGCCCTCAACATAATTCCTGACTAATTGAATTTCCAACTCGCTCACTGCGCGTACACCCTTTGGCAATAATGCACGTACCATATCAATTTCAAGAGAAGACAAAGAACCCGACACGAGAAAACAATAACTATTTTCAAAGTGGCTTTGCAGTTGGTTAATCCAATCCAGAGCATTTCCGTGAAGCGGTTTAACCATCAGTACCGAGTGACAGCCACTTGCCTGATCGCGTTGGTGGCCAATATGGACAGGTACAAAATCGTTATCGCGCCAGAATGAAATCAACTCACTAGTGGCACCGAAACTTGTCGCCAAATAATCTACTTGGTCAGTTTGTTGCGCTAACGTACTCAACATCCAACTACCGATCCCTCTGCTTTGATAACTGGTTGAAACGGCGATGCGCATCACTCGAAGGCAGCGACTAGTCGCTGCTTCTCTGCAGCCAAGTTGGTTTGCCAGTAACACAGGAGCAAGGTGTCCTTGAGGCCTGCGTTTTCCAATTTGAATCTGAGCAATCAAATCTTTATCTAACCCACCCTCTTCCGTCACCAACATACAACCTAAGCACTCACCTTGTAGCCATACTGCGTACAAATGAATTGCAGGATTATCAAGAAACTGCATTAAGTCATTGGGTGACGTCTGATAATGAGCGTCAACTAACAGAGAAAAGCACTGTTGAAGCTTTACTGGGTTAATCAAACAGTCGGCTTTTGACAACTTGATCAAGTTTAAATGACTCATTGCATTACCAGAAACATCACCTAAGTCAGCAATGTCGCTGGCGAGCAAATCACTAGGCGGAACATCGTTGCTAAGCAGGAAGCAGTCAAACAGCCAACACTCTAGTGGATCGTTATTGTTCCATCGGATGGGTTGTTCAAGTTTGTACCCCTTCCAACCCGGGCGATGTTCAGATAGCCAAGCCTCAAACTTGATTCCGAACCCTCGTCCACTACCTTCGTATCCGTGAACCGTAGTTGAAAAGACCAAACGATGATAAATACCAACCATAGATTTGAGCATAGGGATTGGAATAGCAGCCGCCTCATCAACCAACAACAGATCGCAATCAGGCTTAGATTTAAGTAATTCATCTGGCGCAACAAACCTTAAGCTTCCACCTTGATGGCCAATGTGAGTAGCGTTAATCACTTCGTAAGAGTCGAGTCGCTGTAGCGCATGAGAAAAAACGGGCTCGATGGCTCTAACAGTAGGTGCTGTAACAATAATATTTAACCCATGGCGCTCAACCAAAAGCTGTGACGCCGCAATACCAAGTGTCGAACTTTTCCCACGACCTCTATCGGCGGTCAGAATCAAGGGGCGCTTTCGACGGCCAAGCATAACTTTTTTGACCAACTCAATCGCCGTGTTTTGCTGTTCAAATCGACCAATACCATTCGTCCGATCCAGTTTTTGAGGAAATAAGTTAACACCTGGTATTACGCCCGAAGCTTCGTCACTCTGCGAAACAGGGATCAGTTTGTCAAAGTGTCCTTTTAACCAACGTTGACCAACCCCCGAACTTCCGTCGAACTCAGACTTATCGGCGCTTGGTGGCAGCACCAACAATAATCCGCCACCAATTAACGAACCCAGTGCGGCGCTAAAACCGTTCGCGTCAAACTGCTCTCTAAAGTCACAAACAAGAACCTGGCATTCCCGACCAAGAAGTTGCTGACCTTTTTTTACCGATGCATGAGTCACACCATCAAAAGGAACGCCACCAAGCTGGAAAATGGTTTGAGATTTAGCATCGTGAAGGAAGGTGGAAATAGCAGTATTTTGCCAATCTAAATCACCATTAAAGACCACGCCATAGCGATGGTCGTTATGGTTGGCAATGTTAGAAAGGGTGTGCAGAAAAGTGTTGGTTGGATTTGTCATAGTTAGCGTCCAGATTCGTCTAAACACAGTTTATCACAGCCAAATAAAAAGCCGCATAAAGCGGCTTGAGAGGAGTAATGAAAAGTCGTCGAGTTAGTCGAGCTTCGATTGAACGAAGGCGAGGATTTCTTCCATTGTTGCATCATCAACTTTCTTAAGATTCAACGCCAAGTTTGAACCCTTACGGCTGTATGATGCGCGGCCCTTAATAAGCTCAACTTTTGGAGAAGTTTTCTTCGCTGGCGCTGGCGCCAATTCAAGAATCCAACCTTCCAAGGTTTCTGTCACGTCTTTGGTTAGACGAGTTACACCTTGAGCTTCACTACGCTGCCATACAAAACCTTCAGAAGCATCACACTTAGTCAGCAGTGATTGCTGCTGTTCACTCGTCAATCCACCAAACTGCTTGTGTAGTTTAACAATAGTTGGACGACCAAGGTCGCTCACATTTGGGTAAGCCTGAAGTAATTCAAGTGGTAAAGCCGCAGCTTTCAATGCGCCACTCACCAAAGCCTCACTGCACTGGAACATTTTCGCCAGTGCTTTCTGGTCTTCAGCTTCGCCTTTATCAAGCTTCGCTTGCATCTCTTTACCCTTCTCATATAAAGACAAAGGCTTATGAGCATTTGCGACATCTGATAAAAACTTAGCGTGTTCGCCGTTAATGTTTTCAGCAACATAGATTAGAAATTCTTTGTCAGCCAAAATACATGACATACGACGACGACTACCATCAAGAACTTCAATCGTACCATCTTTGTTCTTACGACCAACCGCAGGATATTGCTGACCGCGCTCTTTTAATGTTGTAAGAACATCAGAAAGAGCATGTTCATTTAAGAAAGACTGCTCACGAGCATTATCCTCAAAAACGACCGTTCTAGTTTCTACATCACAAGCAGGGATTCGAACTAGTTCAAATGAAACGAGGTCTTCTCCAGCAACAGAAAGCTCAATCACTTGAGCCTGTTCTTTAGCAGCGGTTTGCGCTTCTTGCGGCGTTGCCACGCGACGTTTGTTTGCTTTACCAAATAGCTTTGCATTTAAGTCAGATGTTTTAATTGCCATTTTTGTTATCCCTGATTAAGTGAAGGCCAGTTGCTATGTAATACACGCTCTAATTCTAGAGCACTTTTTTGTACCGCATCTTGAGCGACTGCCAGAGTTTTCTTACCGCCCTCAAAGTCGCTAACCGTAAGATCGAACACCGTGCTGTAGGTATCGGCACAAGTTTCAAACGCGCGACTTCTTGGAATGGTGGCCATCATTACTTGGTCATTCAACAGGTAATTCATTTCAGTTAAAACCGAAACCTGCTTCTTATTGTCGTCTTCAAACATGGTTGGCATTAGACGAACAAACTCAAGCCCTTTCCAATCTTCCGGGAACATCTCGTACACGGTTGGCAAGTGTTGGAAAAAGTTAACCGTTGAAGCCCAGTCTAAACGCTTTGCAGCACATGGGATCAGAAGTGCGTTCGACGCGTACATTGCGTTCCACACGAGAGGGTCTACGTGCGGGCCAGTATCGATCATAATTACATCAAAATCATCGG
This sequence comes from Vibrio sp. ECSMB14106, assembly GCF_000972265.1. NCBI lineage: Bacteria > Pseudomonadati > Pseudomonadota > Gammaproteobacteria > Vibrionales > Vibrionaceae > Vibrio > Vibrio sp. ECSMB14106. The sequence continues at coordinate 107,942 of NZ_LAUM01000003.1, forward strand.
CGATTTTATCGATAAGCTTCTCTTTTAGAAGACGAACGATATCAAGTGACTGATCTTGAGAGAGGCTTTGCCATGCTTCAGCGTTAAACATCGCATCTTCAGGGAAAGCTGAAATGGTCTTAAGATTTGGGTATTGAGTTGGCAAGAGCACGCTTTTTCGAAGAAACTCTAGGTCAACATCTTGGTCCTCAGGCACATTGTCCAACATGATATCAACGGCAGAGTATATACTGTCGTGCTCTGCGCCACTGATTTGTGGGTTTAAGAAAAGGCGCAGTGAGCCTTGTGGATCCAAATCAATCAAACAGATACGGTAACGCTTGTCTAAATTCAAAGACAAACAAGCCGCTAAGTGAACCGCTGTCATTGATTTACCCGTACCACCCTTCTGGTTCTGTACGTTGATAACCCAAGGTTTGTTGCCTGTATGCTGCTTACGTTGGTGGAACTTTGGCACTTCAGCCGCGTCCATCAACATGTGTGCTTCAGTCAATGAAATCGAGTAATGATTAGCGTTGTTCTTTGTAAACTGGTGACCATCTGCTTCAAGCTTAGTAATAGCCTCATCCAATTTTCGACGAGTTAAGCCTGAACGTGTTTCCATCATAGCTTTAGACATTGGAGGAAAATGTTCATCACTTCGCTCTTCCAGAATAATCTCAATTCGGTCAGCCTGAACTTGTTGAGTTTGTTCGGCCAGCTGATAGAGCTTATCGATCGTTTGTTCTCTTTTCATTGCCAGTTTCCGTAATGATTAACTAATTATAAAATTGTACAGCAATTAACAGTAAATCCAACAAAAACATGAACATTCATTTATGAGTTAAATCACATAAAATAGACTATGTTATTACAATTAGATGAAACATCGATTTAAACAAACACAGAAAATGGGTATTTTACCATGCATAATCGTGCTATTTCTTTATCAAATTTAAAATGTTACAGCATCACTTATTTACAATGTAAATGTATTGAAAAGGGAAAAACGGCGGAACGATTGAAATACAACCATAGATTACGGTTCGTGTGAGTTGCATTAAAAATAGAAGGAATCTCAATAAGGCAATGAAAAAATCACAAAGGGGTCAATCGAATAAGAAATAAACCTAACAACTGAGCATCATAAATAAAGAGTGGAGGAGAGTAACCGGAAGAATGATCATGGGGGTACATCACCGGCTTGAGAATTGAGAAGACGATATTATGAAGCATGATCAAGGGATAACCTCTTGAATATTAATCCAAGTGAATGTTCGTTCTAAACGATCAACTTACGGAAAAATGATCAAGTAAATCTAGTACCGGAAGCATATAAATTGAGAGCTAAGTTACGGACAAATGCTTTTGTAATGGGGATTCAAGGCTTATCAAGCCTCACAGCTTGGAAATTCAATCTGCACAGATAAATAATATACAAACATGACAATTTCATGATCATGCTTCCTATCTAGTGCGAGTTCGCTCTATATACATCATAGCGAGCAACTAACACGCGATAATGACTATTTTTCGCATTTGAAAGGGTGTAAATAATAGAAAAATACACTTACTTGATCATTGTTCCGATAAACTAGCCGCTAAAAATATCCACACCGTCGGCTAAAAAGAGCATGATCAATCTGAGGCTGTGGATAAGCTGTACAAGTACAATGATCATGCTTTCTAAGTAATAATGATCATGCTTACAATGACTTAATGATCATAGTTCTGATTGTTTGTGATCATGCTTTCTTTAGTTTAATGATCATAGTTTCGTATTTTTTATGATCATGCTTTCCAATAGGATTTATTTTAATTATTTTAATTCAGTAACTTATAAGGAAATTAAGGTCCAGATCATTAGATCACTTAATCATTTAAGATCATATTAATCAAAAAGATCAGTTATTTAAAAGCCAATAAATTCTCTTTATTTATGATCATTCTTTCTTTATCATTCAGGAACTATAGTGATATTACGGTTAGTGTGATACGGATCAAAAATGAAACCAGAAGAAAAATTGTTAATTAAGGCACGAAGCCACAAAGATGGTCATTTATTTGAGGTATCAGAAACAGCCGTAGAATGGATAGAGCAATACCAACACTTCAAAGGTGTCACCAAGAGCATAGTTGAACTTCTTAACTTAATTTCACTTCGTGGTTTTAGTAGTAAAGATGGTTATGTTTCTACCACAGAGATTATTGAATCAACCGATGGTCAGGTAACTCGTGCTGCCTTACAACAAAGGTTAAGAGCCGCAGTAAATATTGGTCTTTTTAAACAACTTCCAGTTCGCTTTGAAGAAGGCCTTGCGGGTAAAACCATGCTGCATCGATTTGTTAACCCAAACCAATTGATATCGGTATTAGGCGCTACTAGCCTAGTCACAGAAAGTGTTAAACAAAATGAAAAGCAAAAGCGTTCCAAAGCTCTTGCTCAAACCAAAGTAAACAAACGTTTATTGAATGAGCATGGTCTTAATACCCCACCAACAATGAAAGACGAAGCCGATCAATTCATTGTTTCTCCAACAAATTGGGCTGGGATTATTGATCAGGCACTAGCACCACCTAGAACGCGTAAGAGTTACCAGAAATCTATGGTTTCGATCTCCGGTACTCGAGCTGTGATCGAGACACGATCTTCTAAAAATATTATGACGGTTGATGATCTGATGACACTTTTCGCGTTATTTACGCTAACCGTTCAGTACCATGATCATCACCAAGATGATTATCATTTAGACGCGAAACACACTCCGAACAAAACACCACTCTACATCACTGATATTTTATCTTTACGCGGCAAGAAAGACAGTGGCCCTGCACGTGATTCGATCCGCGATAGTATTGATCGTATCGAATTTACGGATTTTCAATTGCATGAGCTGACCGGTCGTTGGCTTAGTGAAAACATGCCAGAAGGCTTCAAGAGTGATCGTTTCCGATTCTTAGCTAGAACCATTACCGCATCGGAAGAAGCGCCTACAGAGGGCTCTGACGGCGAAATTCGTATTAAACCGAACCTCTACATCCTCGTTTGGGAACCTTCGTTCTACGAAGAGTTACTGACTCGTGATTACTTCTTCTTATTTCCGCCAGAAATTCTGAAGCAACATACCTTGGTTTTCCAAATGTACTCTTACTTTAGAAGCCGGATGGCTCGTCGCCATACGGATTGCATGTTACTGAGTGAACTGAATCAGAAGTTAGCTCGTAACATCGATTGGCGTCGCTTCTCTATGGATTTGATTCGCGAACTTAGAAAGCTGGGTGAAGTTGGAGATCAGGAAGATACCTTCCTAGTAAACTTGTGGGGTTATCATTTGACGATCACATCGTTGGTCGAAAAAGGGAAAACGACCGATTATCAGGTAGATATCAAATGTAATGTGGAAGAAGTCTTACGTTACTCAAGAGCGCGTACCACTAACGCAGGTAAGCGTAATATGGCACCAACGCTGCCGAACCCATTACGCAACGAGATGGTTTCCAAACAAAAGTTGGAAGAGCTGTCTGAAATTATTGATGGTGAGTTTGAGCCTATTCAGCGTAAAGCACCGTCGCCAAGAGGTAAATTGGGACGTCGAGTTAAGCAACGTAAACATTCTGTTGAGATCAACGCTGACGAGATCATGATTACTCTCTCTAAATATACCTCTGCAGAGGCTCTAGAACGCAGTATAACGGCTTTATCAGCGATGACAGGACACTCACATGCCTCAATCAAAGAAGAGTGCTCAGAGCTCATTGAGAAGCTTGATTGGTTGAGAGTTGGGGAGGACGTTATCCCATACGAAACACTGAGTCGCTTAATTGAGCTTTACAACGACCGTGATAGCACCAGCAACCGACACCTGTCCATTGAGCGTTTGATCTCTGGTTTAGCTGTGCGTCGTAAAGTGTGTAAACAAGTTCATGAAGGTCACCTTGACGAGAACGTGTTCCTCGCGCTCGATGAAATGGCGATTGGCCACTAGCCACTAGTCATTATCCTATCGCGATAAGCCTGTTTTACCGTCGCTGAATGGATAGTTTTGAACACATTAGGTGCTGATTAAAATCGCACCTAACGCTGACAAAATGATGACAAAGTAACGCATCCAGTTGATTATTATTTATCCCGAATAGACAACCTTTGTCCTTTCTTATGATTAATAGATTGGCTCATATTTTGTTACATCATACTGAATAGATTTTTGCGAGTTCCTGAAGGACTCGCTTTTTTTTGCCTGAAATTTAGTAAATCATTAAAAATCAATGGTTTACTGAATTAAACGCCGAAGCATGATCAAGGCTAGATCATGCTTTTTATGGCTCTAACTTTGATGAGACTCTGGTTTGATGTTTGATCGAGAAGGGCTTGATCAGTGGAGGTGACGTTCAATAGTACCTTGATCATCGTTTCGGGGATGGGTTGTCATAAAGCGTACATGCGATTCGATCAATTTTTCTGATTCTGCTTTCCAACGTGGTTCTTGCTGTTGGTTCGTAAACTCCAAAGCCAATACACACAAGTGTTGTAGCCGCTGTGTACACCACTCTTGCAATCCAGCATCTGATTTTGGATCACATGACACCGCTTGCAGTTTGCTATAGGCGAACATCAGGTATTGGTAGGCTTTTTCTTGATGGCTTGAGTTGCTAGCCTCCTGCGAATCCAACTCCGGATTCGATGAATCCGCGAGGTGGCGATAGAAAGTAAAGATTCTCAGGCATCCATCTAGCCAACATGCGATGCCTTTGCTCTGCTCATCCGTGATCAAAGGCCCCCAGAGTGCATCTGGAGGCGTTAAGATCAAAGGTTCTAACCGGTCCACTTGATCATGCTTTCGGTTTTTGTACCAATCTCCGATCCGATCTAACCAAGTGTCTAGTTCATTCATGCAACGTTATCCCACTGTTTTACAAAGTGATTATCAGCAACTTGTTTGATTTCATGCTGTATTTCACTGCTCTGCTCTCGAATACGATCAGCGTCTATTGAATAGTTTGGTTCATTTTTGACGAGTTCGCCAAATGGTAGATCGGGATCGGGCACGGCAGAGATCAACAACTTAGTGTACGGGTGTTGTGGATTGGTCAAGATCGACTGGGTTGAGCCCCATTCGACGATCTGTCCTTTGTACATCACCGCCGTCTCTTCTGCGATATAGTGTGCGGTCGCAAGATCATGGGTTATGTACAAAAAGCCAATCCCCAACTCTTTTTTCATTTTTTGCATCAGGTTCAACACGCCAAGTCGAATTGAAACGTCCAACATCGAGGTGGGTTCGTCAGCAAGAATAACCTCAGCGCCAACCGCAAGCGCTCTGGCTAGGTTAACCCTCTGTCTTTGACCGCCACTGAGCTCGTGTGGGTACTTGGCGAGCGTTTCGATGGGTAACTCCACCAGCGTTAATAACTCTTTGAGGCGCTCTGTGAGAGCCTGTTTAGTGGCTACCTGTTTATGGATCTTAAGTGGGCGCGTTAAATGGTGCTCAATGGTGTGAGTGGGATTGAGTGAACCGAAGGGGTCTTGAAACACCATTTGCACACGGCTGCGATAGTCCAAGATATCTTTACGACTTTTTAAGGTAGAAATATCCCTGTCTTTGAAGAGAATCTCTCCCTCTGTCGCAGGGTAAACCTTGGTCATCAATCGTGCGCAGGTGCTTTTCCCGCAACCAGATTCGCCAACCAATGCCAGTGTTTTGCCTGCATGTAAGTCAAAACTCACACCATGCAGTGCTCTAAAGATCTCTTCTTTGCCAAGTCCACCACCAACAGTGAATTCTTTAACGAGGTTTTTTACTTGAAAAATAGGTTGTGACACAGAGCTCTCCTAGCACGCCGTCGCGTGAGCATGTTCATGAATATTAGGGAAAGAACTCCATAGCTTTTGGGTGTAGGAGTGTTGTGGGTTATTGCGAATCTCATGGGCTTTATTGACCTCAACTATCTTGCCGTGGCGCATGATGGCAATGCGATCACACAACTGGCTCATCAGTGCGAGGTCATGGGTGATGAAGAGTATCGAGAAACCAAACTCCTCTCTGAGTTGGTGTATCTGCTGCAATATCTCGCGTTGCACTACCACATCCAGTGCTGTGGTCGGTTCGTCCATGATGATCAGCTTCGGGTTGAGGGCGAGAGCGATGGCAATCACCAAACGTTGACGCATGCCGCCACTGAACTGGTGCGGGTATTCTGTTAGGCGGTGGCGTGGAATATTCACAAGGTCGAGCAGTTTCTCGGCGCGATCTTTAGCTTGTTCGTTATTCATGCCCTTATGGTGGCGCAGCACATCCGCAAACTGCTCTTCGATGGTTAAAACGGGATTGAGCGAGTTCATGGCGCTCTGGAATACCATCGCGATCTCGCTCCAACGCAATGTATTTAAATGGTTGTCCGATAAGTTCAACAGTTCTTGTCCGTCAAAGACTATCTGACCTCCAGAAATAAAAGCTGGCGGCTTATGCAGGCGGTTAATGGCAAACGCGATGGTGCTTTTGCCACAACCGGACTCTCCGGCTAAGCCGAAAATCTCGCCTTGGCCTATGCTAAAGCTAACGGATTTGACCGCATTGAAATCACCGTCATCGGTGATGTAGTCGACACATAGATTCTTTACTTCGAGAAGTGGTGTATCCAAATTTTCCACAGACATGATAAATACTCACTTATGATATTGATAACTATTATCATTAACATGAAGTGAATTTAGTAAAAGCGATGAGCACAAAAAGAATGAAGTGCCTCGAAATTTATCTTGGGTTATTTCACGAATTTTCAGAAGAAACGAAGAGTTGAAAGAGGGGAAAATGAGAGTTGGATCAAACCACATTTATTATGGGTAATTTTTTTAATGTAATTGCAGAAAATGCCTTTGGCAAAGTTTAAATGAGGTATTTGTTAATTAGGTTTGTGAAGCGTCGGAATCATCACATTTCAGTACAGAACTTCTTAACAAGCGAAATCGCATTTGCTACAGATTACCTGTCCATTACATGGTGTTTCGGAGGAAAACATGTCCATTAATTCTATCAACCATGATGAAATGACAAATATTGCAAATAAGTGGGATGCTGAAGAAGAAGTATCTTTCAAACCAGAAAAGAAAATGAAGTCTGCTGAAGCTCGTCGTCGTATAGAAGCTCTAAGAGAAATCAGAGAAAGCGGTTTTAGTCTGGAAGAAGCGAGGGAACTAGGCCTTATTCACTAATAATCTCCATTGCATTTAGAAGGGTGGCACAACACCACCCTTTAATTTATAACCACTTTCCTTTAACACCTAACTGTATTCAATCAACAAATTTTCTCTCTAAACCACTGTACCGCTTCACTATTTCCTCTTTGAAGTTACGACCTTCAGATTTAAAAACCGCACATGACGTACTCTTGAACTAAGTCGTTTGACAGCAATATGCAACGCCACTAGTTTTAAAGTTGAAGTATAAATATGTGATGTCCTTGGTAAGGAAAAGGCTATGTCTAATTCTGTGTCCCAAAATAAAGAAGTGTTGTTTTATGAACCTGAAGATCCGAACGGATACCTTTCAAATTTTGCGGCTTGTCCTATCAAAGTTGATGATAAAGTTTGGGCAACCAGTGAACACTACTATCAAGCGATGAAATTTGTCTCTGAAGCGCTGCGCAATACCATTTTCGAAGCCAGCACTCCTGCTGAAGCATTCTCTTTGAGCCGATATTATGAAGGGCAAGTTCGTGAAGATTGGTATGACATTCGTGTCGAAGTCATGCAATTCATTGTGACCGAGAAGTTTAGACAGAACCACAGATTTGCGCGGTTTCTTGTTAACACTGGAGATTCAGTGATCAAAGAGCATTCTCATAAAGACCATTTTTGGGGCGATGGGGGGGATGGAACTGGTGAGAACCGTTTAGGCGAGATCTTGATGGAGGTGCGTCAACAACTTCGAAATCAACAATTGGATTTGATCTCTTAGCATTAATCACTAATAGCTCTACTATATAAATGACAGTGTCCTTAAAGAGTCAACATAAAGGCCACTCTGCAATTTGGTATATGAGCTGAGCAGGGCGGCCTTTCTTATTTTGGTATGAATAGTGTTTTGGTGAGAATATTGTTTTAGTAAGAACACTATTTTTGGCGAACACTTGTTATCAGAGGGAGCTAAAGTACGCTACCAAAGATACACATTGTACAGGTCTTATAAATAACTCTGCACAATGTCATTGAGTTGCCCATCGTCTTTCATCTGGCCTAGACGTTGGTTAATGAAAGATTGCAGCTTAGGATCCATCTCAGGGTCGAACGCCAAATGGATTGGGTAGTTATTGATAACAGAACCAAACTCTTGCATCTGGTAGTCCTCAATACGTAGCTTCTGCTCGTTTAGGTTGTATTTGATTCGTGATTCCATCTCCACAAACACGGTATCGCCTGGTGTTCGATTCAGGACACGAAAAGCGGCAGCGTAATCTTTAACTCGGATCTCGTTGAGCTTACCTTGTTGGATGTAAGGCTCTAAGTTCGGATACTCAAATCCCACCAGCAATACCACTGCTTTTCCATCTAAATCATCGATTGTATTGAACTCAAACGGCTTTTTACCGCTGCTGAGTAACACGTGTTTTACATTGTAAATCGGGTCTTCCGACAAGTTAACGGATTGGATGTTTCCCCAGCTAGGGCTGCCGTAGGTCAACCAGTTGGGGTTCTCTCTCACATTGAGCTTATCGATCATTCGGTTAAAAGGGTAGGTGTGATAGTTGATCTCATATTGGCTACTATCGAATACCGCCTTAACAATATCTGAAACCATTCCTCTGTGAGATGAATCGTCAGTTTCGATCTGAAAAGGTTGCGCTTGGCTCGCAATAATGTAGTAGTGAATAGGTTCGCTTGAAAAAGCATAACTGCTTGAAAACAAACTGACTATGGATGAAAAGATAAGATGTTTTTTCATAACCTTCCCTAGTTATTTGATGAATGACTACTATTATACTAATTGAGTAATTGTAGTTTACTGGGATAATAATAGTGGTAATTTTTGTATGGTAAAAAAAGGAAAGCGCTATATTGGGCTCTCTCGACAGTTGATCGGGGTAATTGTCGTAATTAGCACCTTATTCACAGTCATAGTGACAGGCTTGGGGCTGTATGTGGAATATCAAAACCGAGTGACTTTTATCAGTTCTCAGATCGAACAGGTTAAAGCTGGTTACCTCTCCGGTTTAACGGCTAGCTTGTGGGTTGAAGATCGAGATCAATTACTTGTGCAAGCTGAGGGGATCTCACGCCTACCTTCTGTAAGTTATCTACTCATTGAAAATCCCGATGAAAAAATCTTAGAACTGGGGCAAATATCTTCTGAACATTCTTATTCTCAGTCATGGGAAATGGTGCATCAGATGGGAGATAAAAGTTACCCTCTTGCGACTTTAACGGTGCAGGCTGATTTAAGTATGATCCTCTATCATCTAGGTAAACATGCCCTCTTACTACTTACGTTCGAAGCCGTTAAAGTTTTCTTGTTAGCTGTGGTGTGTTTAATTATTGTATATCGTCTCGTTGTAAAGCGCTTGATGACCATGTCTTCTCAAATCAATCAACAGCAATTAGAAGACAACAAGCCACGTTACTTAACGCCAACCGAATGCACATATAAAGACGAGATATCAACGCTAGAAGTCAGTTATAACCAATCTATTGAGCGTATCCGTAAACAGTATCAAGAGTTGGTGAAAGCCAAAGATACAGCAGAAGTTGCCAACCGAAACAAGAGTGAATTTCTTGCCAACATGAGCCACGAGATCCGAACTCCGATGAACGGAATTATCGGTCTTTCCTCCCTGCTTTCTGAAATGGATATGCCTAAAGAGCAAAAAGAGTATATCGATATGCTCAATACCTCTTCACTGACACTTCTTGACCTTATTAATGACATTCTCGACTATTCGAAGATTGAAGCGGGTCACCTAGAGTTGCAGCAAGAACCAATGAAGATGATGGGGATTGTCGCGGATGTTGAATCGACGTTTAGAGTTAAGGCTGAACAGAAAGGGCTCAGGTTCCAGTTGGCGATTGATCCTAAAATTCCAACCATGGTTATCGGCGATGGCACTCAGTTAAGACAAGTGCTGAATAATTTAGTGGGGAATGCAATCAAATTTACTAAGTATGGCCATGTCACGCTCTCGCTTCGTTTAGAAAAAGTAATTGAACCAGAGCAAAAGCTAAGGGTGAGGTTTGAGGTTATCGATAGTGGTATTGGTATCGCAGAAGACAAGCAAAAATCGGTGTTCGATAAGTTTCAACAAGCTGACGGCAGTACCACGCGTATTTACGGTGGAACCGGACTTGGTCTCACAATATGCGATAAAATCGTTAGCTTGATGGGCAGTCAATTAGAATTAACTAGTGAGGAGGGCAAGGGCAGTACATTCTATTTTGTTGCTGATTTTGATCCGTGTTTGGATATAGATGAGAGTTGTATCGATTTCAACAAACTCTCCGTGTTATTGGTTGATGATAGTCAGTTGAACATGCGAATTACTTCCACACAGCTTCAATCCTTTGGCGTCGCATCTGAATGTTGTGAGACGGCAAATCAAGCGCTTGAGTTAGTTTCAGAATCTATCGCCAAGTCAGCACCTTATGACTTGGTGCTTATTGATAAAGTGATGCCTTCTATAGATGGCTTCCAGCTGGCTACTCGTTTGATAGAACGTTTTGGTAAAGAATGCCCTAAGTTGGTGATGATCTCTGCCGATCCTAGAAAGCAAGATGAAGTGTACGCTAAACAAGTGGGGTTTGTTGCCTACATTGCTCGTCCTTATCAAGATAACCAGCTTAAATGGACCATTAACGAGGTGCTCGCAAGAGCGGAGGATACCTCAACCTTTACCTATCCAAACAGAGGTGAAGTCGCGTTCAAAGACAATGAACCTGTACCACTAACTAAATCTGCAGCCTCTGTTCCACCCAAACAAGCAGAGAAACAAGATCCAATCAAAGAAAACCCGAAACCAGAAGTGGTCACTGCTTCATTCAGTGGTAAGGTTTTGGTTGTTGAAGACTCTAGAGTGAATCAACAAGTGGCCAAGATGATGCTTAAGAAGCTTGGTTTTGAGGTTGATATTGCCGACAACGGTGAAATTGGTGTCGAGAAATTCAAAGCTAACGAATACGAGATGATCTTCATGGACTGTCAGATGCCGGTTCTTGATGGCTTCGAAGCAACTAAGCAAATTAGATCGTTAGAAGAAGGTTCTTCAAAGCATATTCCAATCGTTGCTTTGACCGCTAACGTTGTACCTAGAGACAAGCATTTGTGTTTTGATGTTGGTATGGATGAGTTTATATCAAAGCCTGTCAATCAAGGTAGGTTGAGAGACATAGTAGAGCGCTTCTTGTCTGAAGATCCTGAATCAACCAACAAACATGAACAGAAAATTGTCTAGGTTAGGGTTGCTTGCTAAGCAAATCTGTTAAAATAAAACTCCGACTGAATCTGTCGGAGTTTTGGTTTTGGCTAACTAGTGCATCACAAACCAAAGCCTCTCTATCAATATTGCACTACCCAATACTGTCGATATGAATCACTACCGAATCGGGTCGCCAGTACTCCAATTCACAGTCCATCAACTCGCCATCTTGTTTGTAGTTCACTCGGCAGATCTTTAGAACAGGCTGGCCTTCGGCTAAATTCAGCGCCTTGGCGACATGTGCGGGTGCAGAAGTTGGAATCACATCAAAGCGCGATCGTTTAGTCTCGTAGCCATATTTTTCTCGGTAGATGCCTGTCAGCGACATGGTGAGGTTTTCCGACAACACCTTTTCAAATAGAGGCGCTTTCAAGACGTTTTCAACGAACAGCACCGCTCGGCCATCAATAAAGCGTAGTCGCTCAATCACGTGTATCGGCGTTATCTGTTCTATCTCTAATGCTTTGGCGTAATCGCCCGCGGCCATCTCTGTGCGGGTGCTCAGCAGGCGTGTTTCTGCTATGCGATCTTGTTCTCGAATCATTTGATGAAAGTGGGAACGTGATAATGGGTTATAGCGAACACGTTCGGGTGACACATACCAACCTCGACGCTCTTCTCGATATATCAAACCTTCGGTTTCTAATGAGACCAGCGCATCTTTGAGCGTGATTCGTGTGGTTGAAAATAGCTCGCTGAGCTCTCTTTCGGATGGCAGTTTTTGCCCCTCGGTGAAGATGCCAGATTGAAGCTGTTCTCTTATGCTCGCCTTAATTCTGCCTAGCTGTGTCCCTGATTGCCCTGTAGCCAATGTTCTCATTACTGATCTAGTCCATAAGTTCGTGTGCTCAATAAGGTAAACCACGGAGTTAACAGGAATGTGACAGTAAACAAAGGCTTGCTGTCATATGAGTGAAATATAACTGCCACAGAAATGCATCTGAACTGTCAAATAACTTGCGCGAAAGCGTCACACTCTGGCGATAGCATACAAAACGAACTTACTGACCTAGTCCAGAGGGATAGAGACAATGAAAACTTTGCTTAGCCGTTCAACTGTATCGCCAGCCAAACTGATTGGTTCACCTGCGAAATTAATAGGCGCAACGCTAATAGCGGCAACACTTTCAATGCCAGCGATGGCGAAGGATGCTGATCTTAAGTCACTGATTGAAGCCGCTCAAAAAGAGGGTGCGGTTTACAGTGTGGGTATGCCAGACAGTTGGGCAAACTGGAAAGGCACATGGGCTGACCTGAAAGCAAACTACGGTTTGAAGCATCAGGATACCGACATGAGCTCGGCTCAAGAGATCTCGAAATTTGAAGCAGAGAAAAGAAACGCAACCGCAGATATCGGTGATGTTGGTTTCGCATTTGCACGTGTCGCTGTGAAAAAAGACGTAACGCAACCATACAAGCCAACCACTTGGAATGATGTTCCAGACTGGGCGAAAGACAAAGATGGTCACTGGGCTCTGGCTTACACCGGCACTATCTCATTCATCTCAAATAATAACCTTGTTGAAGATGCACCCAAATCTTGGAGTGACCTACTAGAAGGTGACTACAAAGTAACCGTCGGTGACGTAGGTGTAGCCGCGCAAGCAAACAACGCAATTCTAGCGGCTGCATTTGCTAACGGCGGTGACGAGTCGAACCTAAAACCGGCGATTAAGTTCTTTGGTGAATTAGCGAAGCAAGGCCGTCTGTCTTACACAGATCCAAGCATCGCAAACCTTGAAAAAGGCGAAGTGGAAGTGGCAATCATGTGGGATTTCAACGCATTGAACTACCGCGACAAGATCGACCGTGAGCGCTTTACAGTAAGCATTCCACAAGATGGCTCAGTGATTTCTGGTTACACCACCATCATCAATAAATACGCGAAAAACCCTAACGCGGCGAAATTGGCTCGTGAATATATTTTTAGCGACCAAGGTCAAATCAACCTAGCAGAAGGTTACGCACGTCCAATCCGCAGCAACATCACGCTGCCTAAATCAGTACAAGACAAGCTGATCTCAAACGAGCAATACAGCAACGTCCACCCAGTGACTGACTTCTCAGCATGGGAAAAATCAGCACGCCGCCTACCACGTCAATGGCAAGAAAGTGTCTTGATTCACCAGCAGTAATCCGTATCCAAAATAAGCAATAGAGAATAGACCATGAGCAATAAGGTTATCCTTGTTGTTCTAGATGGACTGAACTATCAGGTAGCCCGTGATTGCATGGGCTACCTGAACGGTCTTCTAGAACTAAGCGATTTGCAGACAAAACAGGGTGATATGCATGAGAAACAGGGCGATTCGTACAATAAACAGAGCACTTCGCAGAGCACGCAAGAAAACAAGCTGCGCGCCACGCTTTACCCTGTGCAGTGTGAGCTGCCATCTATGTCACGCCCACTGTATGAGTGCATTCTGACCGGTGTTCGCCCTGTCGAGAGTGGCATCGTCAACAATCAAATCGTGCGTTTATCGAATCACGAGTCGATCTTTAGCTTGGCGAAATTGCAGGGCAAAGTGACGGCTGCAGCGGCATATCATTGGGTGAGTGAGCTGTATAACCGAGCGCCATTTGATGCTGTACGCGACCGTTTCACTAACGATGAAACCATGAATATCCAACACGGCTGTTTTTACCACTGGGATCACTACCCAGATGAAGCCTTGTTCTTGGATGCTGAGCACTTGCGTGTTACTCATCAGCCGGACTTCTTGTTGATTCACCCAATGAACATTGACGACATAGGGCACAAGCACGGGTTGGATTCTCGCCAGTACCGCAACAGTGCTCGTGGCGCGGATATTTACCTATCAAACTATCTTGAGAAGTGGGTAGACGATGGTTATCAGGTGATCATCACCAGTGACCACGGCATGAACAATGACTTGTCTCACGGTGGCATTCTGCCTGAAGAGCGTGAAGTGCCATTCTTTGTGATTGGCGATAAGTTCACACACCAAGAGTGTTCAGTGAAACAGACCGATATCTGCGGCAGCGTCTGTCAGTTACTCAATCTAGAACACGATAAATCTTACACTCAGGAATTGTTGGCCTTATGAGCAGTTCTGTAATCACGCAGAGCGATGGCTCTGCGCTTCAACCCAAAACCAAATCTTTGTTTCAACGCTTCAAGCCCGCTTTGTGGCTTGCGCCTTTCGCGCTGTTTTTCTACTTGTTCCAACTGGCACCTATGGTTTGGGTGCTGATCAACAGCTTCTTCTACGACGATGACCTCTCTCTCGAAAACTATTCTGAAATATTCGATTCTGCCTTCATGATGCAGGCCTTCGGTAACAGTTTATGGCTGTCGATTTGGTCGAGCATTGTTGGTTTAGCGATCGCGACTCTGCTCGTTTCTTCACTGCGCCGCGTTGATTCTAAAATCCGCGATGCGGTGATTGCCTTCACCAACATGAGCAGCAACTTCTCTGGTGTGCCTTTGTCGTTCGCTTTCATCATCATCTTGGGCACCAATGGTGCGATCACCTTATTGCTCAAGCAGTATGGATTATTGGGTGATTTCGACCTGTACGGTAAATGGGGCTTGCTGGCGATTTACATCTATTTCCAGATCCCATTGGCGGTTTTATTGCTGTATCCAGCGTTCGATGCCTTGAGTGACGACTGGCAAGCCGCTTCGGCATTGCTTGGCGCGAAAACTTGGCAGTACTGGACCAAAATCGCGCTGCCTGTGCTGTCTCCGGCTTTGTTCGGCACCTTCATCATCTTGATTGCTAATGCGATTGGCGCCTATGCGAGTGTGTATGCGTTGACCTCGGGCAACTACAACGTAATTACGATTCGAATCGCGAGCTTGGTATCGGGCGACCTGTTCCTAGAACCAAACCTAGCCGCCGCAATTTCCGTGATTCTGATGGCGATGCTGGCCTTCATCACCGTGATTAACCAATGGCTGATCAGCAAAAGCTACGCAGGGAAGAGAAAGTAATGAACACGGTAAATACTCGCTTTCATAAAACGGTTGTCTATTCGATTGTCGGAATCATGATGATCCCGATCTTAGCGACCTTTATCTATTCGATCTCTTCTCGATGGGGCGCGACGATCCTGCCGGATGGCTTCACGTTGGATTGGTACATCAACTTATTGACCGATCCTCGCTTCTTACAAGCCTTTGGTCGTTCACTGTTTATCTGTGTGGCGGCACTGTCATTGAGTGTGGTGTTGGTTCTGCCTGCGATTTTCGTGGTGTTTTACTATTTCCCGAAGCTCGACAAGGTGATGAATATATTGATCTTATTACCATTCGCTGTACCACCTGTGGTGTCGTCGGTCGGCTTGCTTCAGCTGTATGCCGATAGTGAAATCTCACTGATAGGCACGCCGTGGATTTTGATTGGCACCTACTTCACCATCGCGTTGCCATTCATGTATCGCGCGATTGCTAACAGCTTTGAAGCGATTAACTTGCACGACTTGATGGACGCTGCTCACTTGCTCGGCGCAAGCACCACTAAAGCGTTCTTGTTAATTATTCTGCCAAACCTTAAGAAAGGCTTAATGGCGTCGTTGTTCTTGTCGTTTTCGTTCCTATTGGGCGAGTTCGTGTTCGCCAACATCTTAGTGGGTACACGCTACGAGACACTGCAAATCTACCTATACAACATGCGTCAAACCAGCGGCCACTTCACGTCAGCCCTTGTGATGACGTACTTCTTGTTTATTTTCTTACTGACTTGGTTGGCAAGTCGTTTCAGCCAGGGAACAAAATAATGAGCTATGTAAATGCGAAAAACCTCACCAAGAGCTTTGGTGACAATACAGTGTTTGAAGACATTGAATTTTCCATCGAGAAGGGCGAATTCATTACTCTGCTTGGCCCGAGCGGCTGTGGTAAATCGACTCTACTGCGCAGCTTAGCAGGCCTGAATCCTGTTGATGGCGGCGAGATCTGGGTTAACGGCGAAGAGATTACTCACCAAGTGCCGCAACAGCGTGGTATCGGCATGGTGTTTCAATCTTATGCGCTGTTCCCGAACATGACGGTTGAAGGAAATATTGCCTTTGGCCTGAAAATGAAAATGCTTGCCGCCGATGAGATTAAGCACGAAGTTGCGAAAGTAATTGGGCTGGTGGACTTAACGGGCAAAGAGAAATTCTACCCACATCAGTTATCGGGCGGTCAGCGTCAGCGTGTGGCTTTGGCAAGAGCCTTGGTGGTCAAGCCGCGTATTCTATTGCTCGATGAGCCGCTTTCGGCGCTGGATGCGAAGATCCGTAAACACCTACGCCAACAGATCCGAGATATTCAAAAAGAGATGAACCTGACCACGATCTTCGTGACTCATGATCAAGAAGAAGCGATGATCATGTCTGACCGCATCTTCTTGATGAATAAAGGTGAGATCGTCCAAGCGGGTACACCCGAAGAGATCTACACTCAACCTGCCAATGAGTTCGTGGCGGGTTCATGGGGCACTACAATCTGGTGCTAGCGAATAAAGCTAAGCAGTTGTTCAATATTGAAACCGATTGGAAAGTAGCGATTCGACCTGAATCTATCTACGTTAAAGAGCAAGGCCGACAGTATGGCGAGCATATCTCCGCGCCGAAAACGGGCACCATTCGCAACCACCAGCTGCTGGGTAACGTGATTCGCTACCAAGTGGACGTCGATGAGTGTGAACTGACGGTTGACCTACTTAACCGTTCCTCTGAGCGACTGTTGGCAAACGGCAGCCAACTTGAACTCCTGTTTAACCTTAACGAAATTCAACCTGTGAGAGCCTAAGATGTTCAAACCTTTGTATGTATTTGATATGGACGAAACGCTGATCAATGCCGATGCAGCAATGCTTTGGAATGAGTTCTTGGTTGAAAAGGGCATTGCCACTGCGCCCAACTTTATTGAAGAAGATAAGCGCTTAATGGGCCTGTATTCGGAAGGTAAACTGAATATGGAAGATTACCTAACGTTTTCCATGCAACCACTGGCCTACATGCCAACAGAGCAAGTGACTGCCTTGGTGGAAGAGTGTGTCGAACAACATATTTTGCCTAAACAGTTCAAGCAGTCTAAGTTTTTGATTGATCAGCTAGCGCGCGACAACATCGATATGTTGATCATCTCAGCCAGCGTCACTTTTTTAGTGGAAGCGGTCGGCCGTAAGATTGGTATCGAGAACGCACTCGGTATTGATTTGATTGAAAACCAAGGCCGTTTCACATCTGAGATCTCAGGCGTGCCAAGTTACCGTGAAGGTAAAGTGATTCGTTTAAAAGAGTGGTTAGACAATCAAGAAACCAACTACTCAGATATCCACTTTTATACGGATTCAATCAACGACTTACCTTTGTGTGAACACGCTGATTTTGCTTATTTGGTGAACCCATGCCCGCGTTTAAAAGCGTTAGCTGATCAACCAAATTGGTCGATTTTGGAGTGGGATTAATGCGAATTTTATATTGGAATTAGGTTTTTTCTAGAGCTCATCAAGCCGCTGACTACAGTGGCTTTTTTGTATTCAATGCATTTCTGTAAGTTATGCCTGTACGAATAAAAGCTTACCTGTAACAACTTATTCACATCCTATGTTCGATTGTAAATTAAAGCACCGCCTTTCAATCCTTTGATAGTACTCACTTTCCTATTCTAGCTGTTCGCCTGTAACAATTACTTTACATATTGACGAGTTTTCACCGTGACCGTCCATTTTCTTCGATGCATTCCATTATCTCGGCTTGTGGGCCAAATTTAATTAAGGACAAAAAACACACAACACTTAATCGTGTAATAGAAAGCACGTAATAAAAAGTCACGTAATACAAAACCAATAGGTACAAGGAGAAAGTTCATGGTGGATACATACAACCCGCTTGGTACGGATGGATTCGAGTTTGTTGAATACACGGCCGTTGACCACAAGGGAATTGAGCAACTTAAAGCGCTGTTTGTGTCACTTGGTTTCGCTGAGATCGCCAAGCACCGATCAAAAGAGGCTTGGCTGTATCGACAAGGTGACATCAACTTTATCGTTAATGAACAACCACACAGCCAAGCGGAAGCCTTTGCTAAAGTGCATGGGCCATCAGTGTGCGGTATGGCTTTTCGTGTCAACGAAGCAACATCTGCTATGGAGCAAGCATTCAAGGGCGGTGGTGAAGAGTACAAAACAGAAATAGGGCCGATGGAGCTGAGCATTCCTGCCATTTATGGTATCGGTGAAAGTTTGCTTTATTTTGTGGATCGCTATGGCAAGCAGAGCATCTACGACGTTGATTTCCGATTCTATGACGATGCGGAAGAGCGCATGGCCGAAGCTAATGTTGGCTTGTATGAAATCGACCATCTCACGCACAACGTGAAGCAAGGCAATATGGATGTTTGGTCTGGGTTTTATGAGCGTATCGGCAACTTCCGTGAGATTCGCTACTTCGACATTGAAGGTAAGCTGACAGGCCTTGTGAGCCGTGCCATGACCTCACCATGTGGCAAGATCCGAATTCCAATCAATGAGTCTTCAGACGACAAATCACAAATCGAAGAGTTCATCCGCGAATACAACGGCGAAGGTATCCAACACATCGCGCTCGCTACGGATGACATTTACAAAACGGTGAAAACCCTCCGTGATCGCGGCATGGACTTTATGCCAACCCCTGATACCTATTACGAGAAAGTCGACGAGCGTGTGAAAGGCCACGGTGAAGACACTGATCTACTGCGCGATTTACGTGTTCTGATTGATGGCGCGCCGACCAAAGACGGCATCTTGCTGCAAATTTTCACGCAGACGGTCATCGGCCCTGTATTTTTTGAGATCATTCAGCGTAAAGGCAACGAAGGCTTTGGCGAAGGTAACTTCAAAGCGCTGTTTGAATCGATTGAAGAGGACCAGGTTCGTCGAGGAGTATTAGACGATGCATAAATGGATCTCGTTTCCTCATCGGGAGGGGGTGTGTTCTAAACAAGCGCATGCCGATTTTCCCGAAGAGGCAATCTATGAACGAGAAGCGGGTCGAAGTGGTTTCTTTGGCCCTGCCGCTCACTTCCATCACCAACATGCCCCAACAGGTTGGTCGGAGTGGGAGGGGGATTTACGCCCTCGCGCTTTTGATTTTACGCTGGTGGAAAAAGCCAGCCAGATAACCCCTTGGGCTGTGCCTCATCTTTTGCACAATGCGGACTGCAAAATTCGTGTGTGGCGCATGGACGAGAAGATGGATTTCTTGGTGCGTAACTCTGACGGTGATGAGCTGCTGTTCATTCACCAAGGCAGTGCCGATCTCTATTGTGACTATGGTCATTTAGAAGTGAGTGAAGGGGATTATGTGATGATCCCGCGCTCGACCAACTGGCGCTTAGAGCCAAGTGAGCCGATGTTCATCTTGATGATTGAGAACACCGATGCGGCTTATTCCCTGCCAGAGAAAGGCATGGTCGGTAATCACGCGGTGTTTGATCCTGCGGTGCTCGACATCCCTGCTATCAATGATCAATTCTGCGCTCAGTATTCAGAAAACCAGACTCAGGTTCAGGTGAAGCGTCACGATAAAGTCAGTGTCATCACTTATCCGTTCAATCCATTGGATGCAATTGGTTGGCATGGCGACCTTGCGGTGGTGAAAGTGAATTGGCGCGATATCAGACCCTTGATGTCACATCGCTACCACTTGCCACCTTCTGCGCATACCACCTTTGTTGGCGCAGGCTTTGTGGTGTGTACCTTTGTACCACGCCCGATTGAGAGCGATCCTGGCGCATTGAAAGTGCCGTTCTACCACAACAACGATGATTACGACGAAGTGCTGTTCTATCACGCTGGTGACTTCTTTAGCCGCGACAACATTGAAGCGGGTATGGTGACCTTCCATCCGGCGGGCTTCACTCATGGGCCTCACCCAAAGGCGTTCAAGGCTGGGCAAGCGCACAAGAAGAAGTTTACCGATGAAGTGGCGGTGATGATCGATACTCGCCACGCGCTGCAGTTCTCTGATGAACTCGATAGCGTTGAGAACAAAGAATATGTCTACAGCTGGCAAGACTCTAGTTCGCAAGAGCCAGTAAACGACAAGAAGTAAGGGACAAGGATGAAATTAGCAACCAAGAAAAATGGCACTCGCGATGGTCTATTGATGGTCGTGAGTAAAGATCTCAAACAGTGTGTGGCTGCCACTGAAGTCTTCCACGCGATGCACCTTGCACCCACCATGCAGGTGGCTTTGGATAACTGGGACAGCGTGGCTTTTCAGTTAGAAGAGTTATACACCTCGTTAAACAATGGGCATGTGACAGGCTGTGAAGCCTTTGCACCTCAGTATTGTGAATCACCTCTGCCACGCGCATATCAATGGGCTGATGGCAGTGCATATGTCAACCACGTTGAGTTGGTGCGTAAGGCTCGTGGTGCTGAAATGCCAGAAAGCTTCTGGGTTGATCCGCTGATGTATCAAGGCGGTTCAGATGCGTTTATCGGCCCTCGCGACAACATCGAATTTGCCAGTGACGAGTGGGGCATCGATTTCGAAGGAGAAGTCGCGATTGTCACCGGTGACGTCCCTATGGGCGCAAGTTCTAAACAAGCGCACGATTCGATTCGATTACTGATGTTGGTGAACGATGTGTCGCTGCGTGGCTTGATTCCAGCGGAGCTTGCTAAGGGTTTTGGCTTCTTCCAGTCTAAACCGTCTTCGGCGTTCTCTCCGGTTGCGGTAACACCTGATGAGCTTGGTGAACAGTGGAAAGGCAGTAAGGTACATTTACCATTGATATCGACCTACAACGACCAGCCTTTTGGTTGCCCGAATGCAGGCGTCGATATGACCTTCAACTTTGCCGAGTTAGTTGTGCATGCAGCGAAAACTCGACCACTGTCGGCCGGTGCAATCATAGGTTCAGGCACGGTATCGAATAAACAAGGCACCGATCATGGCACCTCAATTGCCGAGGGCGGTGTGGGTTATTCATGTATTGCCGAAGTTCGCATGATCGAGACGATTCGTGATGGTAAACCGTCGACTCAATTCATGTCGTTTGGTGACTCGATCAAGCTTGAGATGTTTGATGCAGCGGGTGACTCCATTTTTGGTGCGATTGACCAAAAAGTGAGCCAGTATCGAGCGCTATAATCCACGTAATAAGGTTTCAGTATGAGCGAGAGCATCGTGAACAAGAACATTATCCTTTACGGTTACTGGCGCTCGTCCGCAGCCTATCGAGTGCGTATTGGATTAAACCTAAAGCAGATCAACTATGAATCCAAATCTGTGCATTTGGTGCGTAATGGCGGCGAGCAGCATGATCCACAATATCGTGAGCTCAACGCTAGTGAATTAGTGCCGGTGCTGGTGGATGGTGACGTTCAACTCAATCAGTCGCTGACGATCTTGCAATACTTGGACGAAAACTATTTGTGTGAGAGCAGCCCAGACTCCTTGTTGATTCCAGAGCAAACACCACTGCGCTATCAAGCGTTGGCAATGGCTCAGGATATTGCGATAGAAATTCACCCTCTTAATAACCTGCGTGTGCTGCAGTATTTGGAGCGAGAATTATCGTGTGAGCAAGAGGCAAAAATGGATTGGCTTCACTATTGGATGAGTCAAGGTTTCTCGGCGTTAGAAGAGAAGCTTTCTAAGCATCGTCAAACACACGGTGATTCGGTGTATAGCCTCACCGATTCACCATGCATTGTCGATATCTGCTTAGTGCCGCAAGTCTACAATGCGCTGCGTTTTGGCGTTGATATGTCGCCGTATTCGCTGATTAATTCGATTGTTGAAGCGTGTAATCAGTTACCCGCTTTTATCGAGGCGATGCCAGAGAATCAAGCGGATGCGAATGCACCGGTGTAAATACTCGTCCCTTGCATCACTAAAGTCGTTTCTGGACAATTTCATGCTAGCAACCTTCCTAAATTAGCAATTAATGAATGATCCTTATTTATAGAAAGCCGCTTTGTCTAGTGCTGACCGTGTCGGATAGGTTTGCACATTCCGAATTAGCAGAGCTGACAGTCTCCTTATAGTGGAGACGTGTCTCATTAGAATGTAACTCGGTTCGCTTTGGACTGATATGCTTTAATTCGCTGGATGGTTAAGGTTCGCTTATGTTTGTTTTTTATTTGTATATGACATAACTCAAGCGCTAGTCCGAAAACCATAGCAAAGTACACATAGCCTTTATTGATATGAATGGCTAGCCCTTCCGCCATCAACAACCCTCCTAATAAAACCAAAAACAGTAAAGCCAGCGTTTTAAACCCTGGGTAACGAATAACCAAGTTGTTAATTTTTTCCGCTGTTAAAATCATAAAAATCGCGGATGTCAAAATAGCGGCTATCATAACGGGCACTTCAGATGTTAAGCCGACAGCGGTTATAACTGAATCCATTGAAAAAACGGCATCTACCGCTACAATCTGGAGAAGTACGACGGCTAGTCCAGTCCTAGCTTGAGTCGAATATGACGATGGTGTATGTCTTAACCATGACCAAAGTTCTTTCGCACTTTTAGCTAACAAAAAACCACCACCCAATATCATAATAATATCTCGCCCGGTGAACGTTGTATGGGCGAAGCTCAGCAAAGGATTAGTCAGAGACATCACCCACGAAATAGAAAATACAAGACCTATTCGCGTTAACACCGCCAGACCAATACCTAAATTACGTGCAACTTTGCGTTGCTGTTCGGGAAGCCGCTCACATAGAACAGAAATGAAGACGACATTATCGACACCCAAAACAATTTCAAGAATCAATAAAGTTGCAAATACTACCCAGATTTCGGGTTGTAGAAAGAGCTCTAGCATGTGCTTATCTCCTTAATACAAGAAGACAATGGGATAAAACGGCACCTAACGGGGGCGTCCATAGAAGTAATTTACCTCTTTGTTTAGAAATGTTGGATTAAGAGTCAGAATTCAATTTAATAACGCTAGTTTTTAATGTGTTATCTATTTTATTGTTGAACTCAATATTTAACATCGGATGTTTATGTGGTAGTGACTGGATGTCGTTGGCAAGTATGCAAAACTGATCAAAGCCAAGGGGTTCTAAATGATTGACCTGTGAAATAGGCCAACCATTGTACTTCTCTTTACTAATCATGTATCGATGATTGCTTGAAGTTAGATTGATAAATCACGAGTTACTTGACTGCATATTTTGATTAAGCGGAAAAGCCACCGTCGATCATCAAATCAGCACCAGTGATGTAACCCGCTTCTGAGCTAGCGACGAATGCTACTAAGCTAGCAATCTCCTCAACTTGACCATAACGACCAAGTGCACCGATAGCTTTTACAGGCTCTGAAGTATCGCCATTGTCTGGGTTTAAGTCGGTATCTACCGGACCAGGTAAAATGTTGTTGACTGTAATACCTCTAGGGCCTAGATCGCGAGAGAGACCTTTGGCCAATCCGGTTAGTGCAGACTTGCTCATTCCATATATAGAACCGCCAGCAAAAGGAATGCGCTGAGCGTTCGTACTACTGATATTGATTATTCTGCCGTTATTATTCATATGCTTCGCGGCTTCATGAATAGCCACAAACACACTTCGTACGTTGGTATTGATGGTCTTGTCCCAATCATCCATCGTCAAATTTTCAATACTGTCCCAGATCAGCGTACCTGAGTTGTTTACGACAATATCAATTTGACCAAGTTGTTCTATGGTTTCGCTGATTGCATTTTTGATATCTTCAGGCTTAGTGCTATCCGCCTTTATTGCGATGACTTTGCTACCTTGTGAAGTTAAGTTCTCAGCAAGCGCTTTAGCTTTTTCGTGGGATGACACAAATGTAAAAGCTACGGACGCTCCCTCCAATGCCAATCTCTCAACAATGGCGGCACCAATACCGCGACTGCCACCTTGGATAAAAGCGACCTTACCTTTGAATCTATTGAAGTTATTCATCATGTTTACCTTAATTGAAAATCGATGTAATCATCTCGTTGATGTACACAGAATAATCGATTCACATTCGCTTATTAAGTCCATATAATGACGAACATAAAGTCCTTAGGGGAATTAATTGATGTTAAAAAGCCAGTTTGTGGAAGTTCGTCACTTTGTCACCGTTGCGCAGTTGGGGAGTTTTACCCTTGCGGCTCAAGCTCTTGGAATGACCGGTTCAGCTTTAAGTAAAAGCGTTGCTCGACTAGAAAAACAGCTAGGCACCAAACTCCTTCATCGAACAACTCGACGCATCGCGTTAACCAATGATGGGGATTCCTATTTAGCCGACTGCCTTAAAGCGATGACCATTTTAGAGGAAGCAGAGAAGCGCTTAAGCAATCAACAGTTATTGCCATCAGGGCGTGTGCGTATAGATTTACCCGCAGTTCTCGGTAGAAGAGCAATCCTACCCAAGTTGCTAGAATTAACGTCCAAGTTCGAGCAATTAGATCTATCTATTACCTTTAATGACCGTCCTACGGATTTAGTCAGTGACGGGATTGATCTTGCGATCCGCGTTGGGCACTTAGAAAACTCGGGCGATATTGTTGCACGTAAAATAGGGGAGCAAAAAAGGGTGATATGTGCCTCTCCCTCTTATTTAGCAACGCGAGCACCTATTACCAAAAAAGAAGATATTGCTCAACATGATTGCATCGTCGGTTGGCCTATAGGACAAAGGCATAGTTGGCTGCTGAAAAATGCTAAAGGGGCAACCGAATCTGTTGATATTTCAGCACGTCATGAGATAGCCGACTGTGAAGGTATTTTGCAATCGACTTTATCTGGTGCAGGTTTAGCTCAACTACCAGTATGGTTAGTGAAGCAATACCTTGATGATGGGCAATTATGCCCTGTATTAGAGAAATTCAATGGCGAAGGAGCACCCATCAGTATTGTTTGGCTAAAAACACCTTACATTCTGCCTAAAATAAGAGTCATCATAGATGAAATCATTGCATTATCGAGCCGTCATCCGGATATTTTTGAGGCTTCTTTGTAATGTTGACTAAGCGAAGCACGACATTGCAGGTCATTTGGGTGTTATTGTGTTTTAGATAATCCAACGATATTGAGGTCACTATCAAAGTTTGATAGTGGCCTCAATCATCATAAAACCTACATACTAGCTAACAATATTTACATTTGTCTTAGGTATCGCGCAGCAAGCTAGGGCCATTCCTTTCGCCTTATCACTGTCTTCAATTCCTGGGGCATCGGGCTGGTAAACCTCTCCTGATTTCACAGTGACTTTGCAGGCGCCGCAGAAACCAGCTCTGCAGTTATTCGAAATAGAAAGCCCTGCTGCTTCAGCTTGCTCCAGAACGGTGCGCTGGTTGCTTCCTTCAAACACGACACCATCAAGGTTGATTTGAACCCTTTTCTCGCTCCCGTCCGCCACTCTTGCAACGCCAAACGTCTCTTGATGGTACTGTTCTTCGGGCAGCCCACTCTCTATCATCAAGCGCTTTACACTCTCCATGAAACCACTAGGACCACATACAAAAACTTGACGTTTGTGAAACTCTGAAATTTGATTTAAATGAGTACGACTAAAATGCCCCTTTTCGCCTAGCCAATCAGTTGATGGCTCGCTAAGGGCTAGAGTCACAGTGACATTGGCGTGTTGTTTTTCTAGCATAAGGAGCTCTTCCATGAATGGAATATCCGCTTTCGTCAAACATTGATGATAAAACGCAATATCACGCGTGTCTCGTTGGTCTGTCAAATACCGAAGCATAGCGATCATGGGCGTCACACCGCTACCGGCAGAAAGCAGCAACAGCGGCTCATTCGATTCTTTAGTAATATGAAAAGTGCCTTTGGGTTGATCCGCAATAATGGTATGGCCAACTTGTAAGTGGTTGAACAACCAGTTGGAAACTTCACCACCATGGACTCGTTTCACTGAAATCGACAAACGTTCTGGCCGAGAGGGGCTAGATGACAGCGTATACATTCGTTTGGTCAGTTTGCCATTGACCGTGATCTCAATAGGGAGGTGTTGTCCCGCTTTATACCCAGGCAGCATGCCGTTTTTAGGCTCAAACCAAAATGTCTCGAAGTTTCTTGCTGTAGGTTCTCTTTCAACACAAATCAACTCTTGTTTTTTGGCGTCGAGATCTTCATAAAACTCCTTGGATTTATACTCAAGCACTTCGATAGCATCATTGATGGAGATAACACCTTCGTTTTTCGCTACAAGGTTTTGCCCGAAAAATATTTTGCCTTGCTCGTTGGCTCTAAAGCGTGAAAAGCTCGTCAATGGCTCTTTACTGGCCCTAAATTCTCCATTTTCCAGATCAAGTGTCGTTAAAATGCACCGCTCACACGGCTCTACAATTTCAAATTCAACGTCACCTATCTTGATACGCTTCCATGAGTCTTCGATAAAAGGTTCGTTTGATTGCACCACGAGGTTAGTACGAAACTGTTCCATGGTGTGGACTTCGCTGCTGCGTCTATTCAGCTCCGCTAATGAGCCAGAGCTAATCAGCAAGATAGGAAAACCGTCGGCAAAGCTCACATTATGACCAAGGTTTTCTCTCATGCGGTTAGATTGCTCGCCAGTAAACAGTAACTCAACTCGCTTCCCTATCACTTGGCTAAACCAGTCATTTGCTTCATCGGTTGTTGTGTAGGCTGAAAAGCGGTCCCTCCAAACACTGGTATCTGTAGCCTGCATTTTAAAATTAGAATAGTGTAGTTTTAGTGGTTCCATCCCGGGGTAAGAAAAAATGATACCGGTTGGCAGTAGACTAGAACTCACTTGAACCATATTTGGATACTGACGCGCCGTCACCATGGTTGGGTATTTAGCCGAAGCGGAGACATCATCACCAGTTAACGCCAACATAAAGCGACGATCAAAAACAAGGCCTTGCTTTTCGAGCCATGAAGAAGAGAGAGAAAGCCCGCCAATGGATTTGACTGGATAGATATTAATTTGGGAAAGTACGGTAGGATTTACCACAATGTTACCCTTTATTATTGTGCTGATTTATTGAACCGCAAGGAACGGTTTTAACGACCTAACAAGGCCGATGGTTTATCTTGTGAGAAGGTAGGTTGTTTCGCGATTTAAGCATGAAGCGCATCAAAGCCAACGCATTCAATGCCACTTTTTCTTAGCCAGAGAGAGAACTCATCGCTGGTTAAAATCTTCCACTCTTCAACACGAGCATGGGTATAACTAGAGATGTCCTCTAGCTCTTCAGTTAGCGTCCTTGCTGGGTGGCACATTAATTCAATCGTACTGTTAGGCATGCTGTATTGATAAGCCAGCAATACTGCTTTGAGGTATTCAATATTGACACCTTCTGCATGAAAGCCCATATCAAACGCATCTGGGGTAGGAACCGACAATAAGTTTTGACCCCGTATAAAGCTATCAATACGCCTGACGGGGAGGCCTATTTCATTGGCTGCTTGTGTAAAACCTATTTTAAGAGGGCGATAGGCACCAGCAAAATGGTGGCTATCGATATGATTAATATTAAATCCCGCGTCTAAAGCCGCTTGATATTGCGCCATACACTCTCTAAAGACTTCATCAGAAGACACATCAGATTTATTAAACAGGGTCTTTCTATCAAAAAAATGACCATTCTCGTCAACCAGTGTTGGAATTAATTTAGGGGACGATATTGATTTACCTGATGTCACTGTAAAATGTAGTCCAACTTCATGAATAAGACCACGTTGATAGAGTTGTGACGCGTGAGAGACACCAGGTTGGTTCATCATTATGGTGGTCGATTTTACGGTTCCGGCACGAAAACAATCCGCAATCCCCAAGTTCACCGACTCCGTCAGCCCGAAATCATCAGCATTTAAAATAAGTTTCATCGTATCTCATCCACGTTATATCTTATCGATTCTCGTAATAGCGTTATCAGCTCCGATTCCCTTCTTGATTGAGTCACCATTAACGTCCTTGTAATGTGACATTACACAAATTAATCTATAATGACTGACAACTTCGGACAAACGAATAATTCCCCCCACACGAATTAACCAGAGTAATGCATGAGCTCAATCACCAATCAACAACAGCAGCTTTCTCTGCTTCATACTTTTAGCGTTGCAGCGCGCCACTTGAGTTTTACCAAAGCAGCAGAAGAGCTCTTTCTGACCCAAGGTGGGGTTAGCCAGCGAATTAAAAAACTGGAAATGCAGCTTCATTTCAATCTATTCATTAGAAAAACCCGAAAGTTAGAGCTCACACCGGAGGGACAAAGAGTTCTGAGTGTTCTGAATTCATCATTTGAGTCCATTTTTTCCACCCTTTCTGACATTCAAACCGGAGAGCTGACTGGTAGCTTACATATAGCGACATCACCTTATTTCGCCTCTGCTTGGCTGATCCCGAAACTCCCTTCACTTCGTCAGCTATACCCCAATCTAAGCATCAAGCTGCAAACCAAACAAAATCAATCTGATTTTCAATTTGAGCCTTACGATGTGGCGATTTTTTATAGCCAAGGGCGGTATCCAAACCACTACAGTGAGCGACTGTTTTCAGGGAAAAGAACACCTGTATGCAGTGTTGATTACGCCGCCGAGCATGGCCTTCACAATGGGTTGAGCGCTCTATCTGACGTTAATTTTATCCATAGAGGGGATACGAGTGCGTGGCAGTATTGGTTAGATGAGATGAATGTCGACATTGATTGTAAAAAACGGTGTGACTTCTATAGTGACAATCGCCTAGCGATGGAAGCGGCGGAATTATCGCTCGGTGTGTTTCTTGCTCGGTATGAATTTGCGCTGCCTTTAATCCAAGCGGGGAGGCTAGTCGCGCCATTTCCACATATTGAATCAGGAAAAGGCTACGATTTGGTTTGCCCTAAAGGAATGGAAACAAGAGTAAAATTCCAAGCGTTTTCTCGCTGGGTACATTCTGAGATAGACAACGGATAAAGCGTGCTCGTTATATTGTTATATGACTGAGCACGAATCAACTCAAACGCCATCGTTCTCAGAGCCTCTCCAGTGCTTTAGCCTCATCATCGCTCAAATGAAAAAATACCCTAGAGTTTACTTTAGGGTATATATTAACAACAATGATAGGCAGTCTATGGCAGCAATGAAGACTGCATAATCAACAAAACTCAAACTGAGTTTTGTTGATTATTTTTTGTTAAAAAAAATCAATAACTAGATCTTCAACCTGGACTGGATACTCCTCCATCAACCAATGACCACATGACTCCAACACATGACCTTGAACGTCATTGGCATACTCTTTCATTTGATTGATTTGAGTTGTCCCTAAACTACTTTGAGCGTTATCTGATATTGCCAGGATCAGCATTTCCCACAAATTATTTCAAGTACCATTTGCACAATAAAACTTCAAAAAGACATATTAAGTCCCTGTAGGAATATGTATTGGTAATTTTAAGGACTTAATCTTGCGTGTGTTATCCCCTATTATGCAATCCAAGTTGATAATTAAATTCAAACGACTACCAATATTTTTTGGTGAAATTTACGGTTCGATGTGACAACGAATAGACCTAACTGCTGCTTCTGTCATAAGAGTGACAGTGTCATAAAGCATGGCTATGGCCCCAACGGCCATCAACGATTTCACTGTCTTGCTTGCCGCCGTACCTTTCAAGTGAATTATTGTTACGAGGCCTGTAAACCAGAAATTCGAAATAGGATTATTGAAATGACCGCACAAAATCATGGAAAGCGAGCAACCAGTCGTCATTTGCAAGTTTCGTACAACACGGTTCTAAGCGCATGTCATCGGGATAAATAGAAGCCATTCCCCCTTTGAAAATGCGAATTCTGATACGTTGCCGAATTCAACCACATTGAAAACGGCATTTTTATTGGATAAAAACAACATTTTTGTGCCACTTTTCCGACACTTGGACTTAGGACTCTAACAACAACCAATATCGACGGTACGTAATTACCGCATATAAATAATTTTGAGTTGAAACAATGAAAAAACAAAGCTTGTTTATCTTTGCTCTATCTTTAGCCGTTTTTGGCGTTATCACGACAGAGCTTGGTATCATCGGACTCTTGCCACAAGTCATGAAAGATTTAAACATTGACGTACAAGAAGCTGGTCTGTTAGTGAGTATCTATGCTGTCGTTGTAGCAGTCAGCGGACCATTTATTACGTTAATGATGTCTGGGTGGAATAGAAAGTATGTTCTAGTCGGCATTTTGTCTCTATTCGTTGTCTCTAACCTTGTGTACGCTATGACGCAAGATTACACAACCATGATGATATTTCGCGTTCTACCGGCGTTAGTACATGCTGTATTCTTTTCTGTCGCTTTAGTGGTTGTCACATCAATGGTTCCAGTTGAAGAGCAAAGCAACGCCGCTGCTAAAGTTTTTGGTGGAGTAGCCGTAGGATTAGTCTTTGGTATTCCGATTAGTGCTTTTCTTGCTGAAGAATATTCTCTCGCTTATGCCTTTTACTTTGGTTTAGCCGCTTGCGCCATTGCGTTAGTGAGTGTGATGTTCTTGATGGAAAGTGCTCCCGTTAAGGAAAAAATGTCATTCGGCTCTCAAGTAACTATCTTACGCAGCAAATCAATGTGGCTGTCGCTATTCACCGTTATATTCATCTTTGCAGCGATGTTTTCTTCGTACAGCTTTATTACTCAATACTTAAGCACAGTAACGAATATGAACGGTACGTGGATTAGTGCCATGCTGATGGTGTTCGGTGTATTTGGTATCTTTGGCAACTTTATCTTTGGTAAGTTACTCAGTCAGAATATGCGAAAAACTGTAGTACTGTACCCTATACTATTCAGTCTTACCTTTATCACAATTTACCTTATGGGATTTTCTTTCTACTTTATGATTGCCATGGTTGCATTTTGGGGCGCTGTACACTCAGCAGGCTTGATCGTTAGCCAGACATGGATAATGGAAAATGCGGGAGATTCTAAAGTGTTTGCGAATAGTCTTTTTGTATCTTTTTCAAACCTAGGAATTACTATTGGATCGGTAATAGCGGGGTGGTTTATCGCTCAGTTCGGTGTAGAAAATCTATTCCTATCAAGCTTAGCATTTACGGTATTAGCGTTGATTAGTATCTTACTAAATCAGAAAAAAAGTCCCGCTCTTAAACTTTCAGAAGTGAATTAATCAGCGAAAGTGCTGACTTTCATGAGAGAAGCATAACCACAAAGGTCAGCACTGTTTTTATTACTTAACCACCTACGATTCGAATAAGCATGTTAATTCAAGCGGCTTTGTTACGTCATTAAGTTGAACTAAATCAAGAACCGAAAGAGTCGAGGAAATGGTTTTGAAGTCACTAAGGTGTGGATGAGTTTAGTGAAACCTACGCTTGTGAATCGAAGTCTATTAGTAGACATAAGTCTGTCCACATAGGATTAATCCTTGAATAGATAAAGTAATAGGTACGTCCTGACGATTCCAATTAACGACCACGAGTTCCAAGGCTAAAAACTTCCACAGTGTTGAACCAACGGAGGTTTTTCTTTCGATTTTCCTAGGAAAGAAAAACTAAAACGAAACAGCACGTTTTATCTCTTCCAAAACCTCGGCGTTAGCAATAGCTCCGAGGTTCTCTACATTTTTGCCATTGATCACCTGTTTCACAGCCAACTCCACCAGTTTGCCAGAGCGTGTTTTTGGCACGTCGCTGATCGCAAATATCTGGCTTGGCACGTGTCTTGGTGAGCATGATGATTTGAGTTTGCTTTTGATGGCTGTCAGTAACCCATCATCTAGATCCACACCTTGCTGCAGTTGAACAAACAGCCATATCTGCTCATTGCGGTCGACATCTTTACCGACTGCGATGGAATCGATGATGCCCTCAATGGTGTTCACTTGCTGATAGATCTCTGCGGTACCAATTCGCACACCACCAGGGTTGAGCGTGGTGTCGCCTCGCCCGTAGAACAAGTAACCGCCATGTTCGCTCTGTGCGACTTCATCACCGTGATGCCACACATTATCAAACCTATCCCAATAGGTGCAGTGATAGCGCTCTCCGGTGTCATTCCAAAAGCCAGCGGGGAAGTTGGGTAGGGAGTTAGTGCATACCAGCTCGCCCCGTTCTTGGTTGACCTTGCCACCAGACGAATTGAACACCTTGATGTCGACGCCAAGCCCGGCCTGTTGGCACTCACCGCGATACACTGGCGAGATAGGGTTGCCTAATACAAAGCAGCCACAAATATCCGTGCCGCCAGAAATAGACGCCAAATGTAGGTCTTGTTTGATGTGCTTGTAGACGTAATCGAACTGCTCTGGGTAGAGCACAGACCCCGTCGAGCACAGTGTTCTTAAGTGAGGAAGATAGTGACTGTCGATAGGCGAGAGCTCCGCTTTCTCAATCGTTTCTAAATACTTGGCTGAAGTGCCAAACAGCGATACATCCGCACGCTGCGCTAAATCCCACAGAACGTTGGGTTGCGGGTAAACCGGGCTCCCATCAAAGATGACCAAACAAGCACCGCTGGCGAGCGCAGAGACGTGCCAGTTCCACATCATCCAACCACATGTGGTGTAGTAGAACACGCGATCTCTTGGTTTAATATCGCAGTGAAGTTGATGCTCTTTTAGGTGGTTGATGGTGGTGCCACCGACAGAGTGAACAATGCATTTAGGTTGTCCTGTGGTGCCGGAAGAGTAGAGTACAAACAGTGGTTCATTGAAGCCGACGCGAGTAAATAGAAGAAGTTTTGGCTGATAGTAACTAATGATGTTTTTCCAGCTTTGGGGTGACACATAAGCTTCAACGTTGTTCTTCTCTAAATCGCTCTTCTTTAAATCACGAGTCGGTTTCAAATAACCGATCTCACACACCTGTTTTAGCGTGTTTAAGTGTTCGATGATTTCACGGTTCTTGTCTGTCATATCGAACGTCTTGCCATTGAAGGTGTAGCCGTCACAGGTGAACAGCACCTTAGGTTTCACTTGGCCAAATCGCTCAATCACACTCTCGACGCCAAAGTCAGGTGAGGTTGATGTCCAAATAGCCCCTAAGCTGGTGGTCGCTAGCATTGCGACCACGGTTTGTGGCAGATAAGGGGTATAAGCGGCAACTACATCACCTTGCTCCACGCTGCTATCGACAAGCCATTGCTGAACACTAGAGACTGCTTCACACAGGCTTTTCCATGTATAACTCTGCTGTTCGCCACGTTCATTCTCAAACCAAATCGCAAGTTCGTTTGGCAACGTTTTTGATGAATGCAGTAAGTTTTCGGCGTAGTTAACTTGCGCATTCGGAAACCACACCGCATCGCGATTCGATTTTGGCTGCTGCCAACGGCTCTCGCCTTGAGTTTTGGTGTCATCTCCTTGCGAACCCACCATTCCACAAAACTGCCACACGTTTTGCCAAAACGACTCCGGTTGCTCCACAGACCATTGATGGAGATCGGCGTAGCTTCTTAGCTCCCTCTCTAACTTCAATACTTGCGGTTTTAATTCAGACAGGTCGAGGCTGTCGATAAATCGGGTTACGTTGGCATCGGCGATACGTTGCTCGTTTGGTTGCCAAATGGACTTATTGCTTTCGTGCATTCCTTTACCTTTAACAAAAAGTTAACGATTTCAGTCTGGTATTTAGGTTTTATAAAGTCAAAAGATCAGCAAAATAAGCGTTTGATATAGGTGTGTAAACAAAATGTTACACGGGAGGGTGTTTAGAAAGATAGCGAAGATTGGCGCTTATAAAGAGTGGAGATAGGCTTAAAGGGAGACATTCGTTAGGAGGTGTGTAATGACTCAATATCATTCTAAGCCCGTGAGCCAAGAGGGATGGGTTGAGTGGAGCCTCGAAGAAGACGCCATTTGGCACGACTTGGTGAAAAGGCAACTGGACGTAATTAGTGACCGCGCTTGCGATGCTTATTTGCACGGTTTGACCTTGCTTGATCTACCATTAGATAGGGTCCCTCAACTCCCAGAGATAAATAAAGTGCTAAAAGAAACAACAGGTTGGCAGGTTCAGCCTGTTCCGGCATTGATCGATTTCGACCGTTTCTTTGATTTACTCGCTAATAAGAAGTTCCCCGTTGCGACATTTCTGAGAACGCGAGACGAGTTCGATTATTTACAAGAACCTGATTTTTTCCATGAAATTTTTGGCCATTGTGCAATGTTGACTAATACTGATTTCGCGGCTTTCACTGAACATTATGGAAAACTAGGCCAAGCGGCGACATCCAAGCAGCGCGCCTATCTTGCCCGCTTGTATTGGTTTACGGTCGAGTTTGGTTTAGTCAAAGAAGGGCACAAGCTGAAAATCTATGGCGGTGGCATTCTTTCCTCTCCGGCAGAAACCATTTACGCGTTGGAAGGGGACTTGGCCGTTCGTGAGCGGTTCGAGCTAAAAACCGTTTTAAGAACCCCTTATCGCATCGACATTATGCAGCCGAAATATTATGTGATCGACGAGCTATCTGAGTTATTCGAAATCAGTCAGAAAAACTTATTACAGCAAGCTGATCTCGCGATTGATGCGGGATTACTACCACCACTTTTTGAACCCAAGGAACCAACACATGTTGAATGAACAAAAATGCGAAGCCTGCAGTATCGACGCGATTGCTCTAAGTAAAGATGAGCAACAATCTTTACTGTTGGAGTTGTCTGACTGGCAGATCATGGAAAGAGAGGGCATCTCGCAGCTTGAGAAGGTGTTTAAGTTTAAGAACTACAAACAAGCCTGGGCATTCAGCAACAAAGTGTCAGAGTTGGCAGAAGAAGAATTTCATCACCCTTCGATTTTATTGGAGTGGGGCAAAGTAACCGTAACTTGGTGGAGCCACTCAATCAAAGGCCTGCACAAGAATGATTTCATCTGCGCCTCACGCTGTGATGTGTTCGCGGTGAGTGATTAGTTTGTAGATTAAGGGGTTACTCTTTTGCAGTCTTTTTGATGTGATTACCTCATTATTCGGCTCATTCGGTGAGTCGAATACTCAATACTTTCTCATCAAGCTACTTCTCTCAAAGTAGCTTGATGTACATCAGCGATTTGCTGTTTTCTCGCCCTACATCCACCCACTAATGCTCATAGTATTGGTTTTATGAGCCTGCTCTATGATATATTTCTCGGCCAAGTGTATTACAGACGAAGGCTAATAATGTCTATCAACCTTTCACTCCTTCCACCCAGCGAGAAAAATAAAATCGAACTGGATAAGCAAGCATCGTTTCTTGTATGGAAACTAAAGCAAGCGAAATGTGGCCCTGAAGCCATTGTTGAAGAAGCAATGAAGCTAAGTGACCCTGATGAAAAGGTGTGGTTTGAGCAGTCTGTAGAAAAATACAAACGGGTAATGGGTGTCGCATAAACGCAGATAAACCTTGCCCAGCAATGCTGTAGAATTGTAATGACACAGTAATTTGCTAGAATTTTCACCGTTAATTGAATCAGAGAGAAGATCCCGATGGGAAGAAGTTTTGAAGTGCGCAAGGCCTCAATGGCGAAAACTGCAGGCGCAAAAATTAAAGTTTATTCTAAATACGGTAAAGAGATTTACGTACTGGCTAAGAACGGCAGCTCTGACCCAGACATGAACCTACCTCTTAAGCACCTGATTGCTAAAGCGAAGAAAGACCAAGTACCCGCTCACGTTATCGACAAAGCGATCGATAAAGCAAACGGCGGCGGCGGTGAAGACTTCCAACCTGCTCGTTACGAAGGTTTTGGCCCTGGCGGCACAAGCGTAATCGTTGACTGTCTAACTGACAACGGCAACCGTACTTTCCAAGACGTTCGCCAATGTTTCGTTAAGACTGGCGCGAAAATCGGTGTTGAAGGTACTGTTTCTCACATGTTCGCTCACCAAGCTGTATTCCAGTTCAAAGGCGAAGATGACGAGATCATCCTAGAAACGCTAATGATGGAAGACGTAGACGTGACTGACGTTGAGCTAGAAGACGGTGTTATCACTGTATTTGCTCCAACGACTGAGTTCTTCAAAACGAAGACAGCACTAAACACTGCGTTCCCAGAGCTAACGCTAGACGTTGAGGAAATCACTTTCGTTCCTCAAACAACTACGCCAGTAGCTGAAGAAGATTCTGAGAAGTTCCAGAAGTTCTTAGACATGCTTGACGACTGTGATGACGTTCAGCAGGTTTACCACAACGCTGAGCTGTAATTTTTACAGTAACAACAGTTATAAAAAAACCGAGCCTAGTGCTCGGCTTTTTTATGAACGTTATACCTGATTTTCCTTGATCATCGTTCCATAATGTACGGCTGACAAAGCGTTCTCTGGTCGCGATTTATCGCTGAACTTCATTATATTGTTCGTCTTATCCCGACATGAATCTGATTTAAGTACTCCCTGAGTATCATCGGGGTGATCGCCAAGCGTATTTAGTGTACAAAGAAAGAAAATATCAGCCGAAGGCATTGACCTTGCTCATCGACGCTTTGATTGAATGTTTTCAATCAGTTCATAGTGATGAGCTCAGTCAAATGAAAAGGAGAAAGAAATGAAAGTAAGTTTTATCGGGCTAGGCGTAATGGGTTTCCCAATGGCAGGACACCTAGTCAAAGCCGGTTTTGAAGTAACGGTATTTAACCGCACTCATAGCAAAGCATTAGACTGGGTTGATAAACACCAAGGTAAAGCCGCTGAGAGCGTGGCTGAGTGTGTCGCAGAAGCTGACGTGGTATTGGTTTGTGTAGGTAATGATGACGACGTACGCAGCATGACAACCAGCGAAACAGGCGCATTGGCAGCAATGAAGCCAAACGCAATTCTTGTCGATCACACTACAACGTCTGCAGTTCTGTCTGAAGAGCTTGAAGTGGCAGCGAAGCAAGCCGGTATTCGCTTTATGGATGCACCTGTATCTGGTGGCCAAGCGGGCGCAGAAAACGGCGTGTTAACCATCATGTGTGGTGGCGAACAAGCGCTATTCAACGACCTTCAACCTGTGTTCGAAGCTTACGGTAAGTCGTCGGTTCTGATGGGTAAAGTCGGCCAAGGCCAACGCGCGAAAATGGTTAACCAGATCTGCATCGCGGGTGTATTGAACGGCTTATCTGAAGGCTTGGTACTTGCTGAAAAATCAGGTTTGGATATCCCAACTCTGGTTGATTGCCTTAAAAATGGCGCCGCTGGCTCATGGCAGATGGAAAACCGCGCAACCACAATGGCGCAAGACAAGTTTGATTTCGGCTTTGCCATTGATTGGATGATCAAAGACTTAGGCTTCTGCCTAGATGAAGCAGAGCGCCAAGGCATCCAACTTCCACTGACTGAAAAGACCAACAACGCCTACAAGGCACTGTCTGCCGAAGGACAAGGCCGCATGGATACGTCAGTATTGATGAAAGCTGTGGTTGAAGAGACTAAGAAGTAGAAGTAATAGAAGCTTCTCTTGGATAAACAAAAATAGCCGCTAATTAGCGGCTATTTTTATTTGTACCCACTTAGAATACGTGAAAGCGTTCGTTCTGAAGTTCACAATTGGATAAAAGCTTCTTCGAGCCTTTACTTAAATTAGCAAAACACGAATTAGCGAAAATATGGGAAAAATTGATTAAATGTATGCCTAGCACCGATTATTGTATTTTCTGCCTTATTTAATTAAAAAGGCCTATGAACTAAAATGGCTTCCTTGGTTGTAAACTAAACAATTTGTGGAACTCTATAAATGCTACTAAACCGATAGTCTCTCAGATAAATAATCAACCAACATCCTGACTCGTCTTGATAGATTTCGATTTAGTGGATATAAGGCTGAAATTGTAGTGGCTGGTTGGTAGTAATCGCTAAGTAGTAATTGCAAGCGGCCCTCTTCAATATCATTCTTGAATAAAAAACTAGGTCCAAAGCCTATGCCTAACCCACGAAGAATGCTCTCAACTATTAAACCACCATCATTACTCGTTAAACTACCTTTTGCCTTTACAGTAATTGATTCACCACTAGGAGAGAGAAATGGCCAGCCCCGATTAATCTTGGAGTCACTATAAATTAAGCAATTATGTTCCATTAGATCTGCTGGTTGGTAAGGTGTTCCCGATTTTCTTATATATTGGGGAGAAGCGACGACTTGAAATGTGCAGTCTGCTAACCGACGAGAGATAAGACAGGAGTCTTCTAATTGTCCTACTCTTAGCGCAATATCTATACCTTCTTCCACTAAATCTTCAGTACGCCCACTGGCTATTACCTCAAGCTCAATTTCTGGATACTGGAGTTGAAATTCTATTAGTAATTGACCAAAACCTGAAATGATAAGACTTTGAGGTAATGTTAGGCGTATTTTTCCCTTTGGTGCGCCTTGGCTATCCATGACCTCAGCCCGAGCATTCTCAGCTTCTGCCATAATTATCTTACAGTGCTTATAGAACTGTCCGCCTTCATCAGACAAGCTCAATTTACGAGTCGTACGATATAGTAGGCGAGTTCCTAAATCATCTTCCAAGGTGGAGATCTGTTTGCTGATAAATGATTTAGAGAACCCAAGTTTCTCCGCTGCCGCCGTAAAACTTCCTGTATCAACAACAACAGAAAAAGTTTCCATAAGAGTTAAAATATTCACATTAG
The DNA here is from genome assembly GCF_000972265.1 of Vibrio sp. ECSMB14106. Taxonomy (NCBI): domain Bacteria; kingdom Pseudomonadati; phylum Pseudomonadota; class Gammaproteobacteria; order Vibrionales; family Vibrionaceae; genus Vibrio; species Vibrio sp. ECSMB14106. The sequence continues at coordinate 146,864 of NZ_LAUM01000003.1, forward strand.
CACTCGTGAGTAAACAATTAGTTTACTTTAAGCATATATATCTCACCCTATAAATACAATAAAATTGAAGTTAACAATTTGAAACCGACCCGATAACAAAAAATGAACAATGGGGTGAGTGATGATTACCTTTTACGTAAGTGGTTATCATTAGAGTTTGACCTTTAAATACGACAACACAATGAGACTTTATCTAGGATGAATATTATGAAAAAACTACTACTTGCTATATCACTCATTTTATTGAGTTTTACTTCAATTTCACCAGTACACGCGAGTGATGCTGACATGCGCAACACATATATGGTTACGTGGACGCTTGAAGTGAATGATGCCAACTTATTCAAAACCACCCTAAAAGAGCAGATGGATAAAGTTTTAGAACTATGGGTTAGTGGCACAATAGAGAATGTCTACCTAGACAACAAAAAATCGGAAGTGATTGTGCGTAAAGGTGATGTTGGAAAAGTGATTTTCTTTATCAAAGCGAAAACCGAAAATGAAGCACAAAACATATTAGATGAATTACCTTTAGCTAAAAAGAAAATAGCGTCATATCAATTGACACCTGCTGGCGTGCTTTGGTTAAAACAGTATTAATTTAACGGTAAAGTGAAGCGTTTTTCTTACCAATGCTTCAGGTGTACTTAAACATCGTTTTTTAGATAAGCCCGATGCTGATGTATTACCACGTATGCTGCCAGTTAAACCGAGAATATGAAGCGATTTAACTCGTTTATTCAAAACTTAGAAGATAGGTTCCTAACACTATGACATCATTAATGCTTTATCATCACCCACTATCCGTGTGTTCGATGAAAGTAAGACTCGCACTTGAAGAAAAAGGGCTTGCTTGGTCTGGTCGTGTTATTGATATTATGCGAAAACAAGAGCAGTTAGACCCATGGTATTTGAAATTAAACCCACAAGGAGTAATCCCTACAGTGGAGATTCGAAATGGTACAACCAAAGTATTGACTGATTCTGCTTATATTATTCGATCCATCGCTTCTTTATCAGAAGGTAACAACTTGATACCATCAGGTGAAAGTAATTGTCAATTAATGGATAAGTTAATTAATTTAGCTGATGGCATTGATCTTCAGATCCTTAGTTATTCGCGTCATCCATCGATGGAAAAATCTGAAAAAATATTGAATTCCCGTATCACCAAGGCACTCTTAATGGCTGATAAATATCCTGAACTTAAAGATAACTATATTGTTTGTGCAGATCGCTCAGAAAATAGTAAAGTATTTAGGGTTGATAGCAAGCATATAGAAAAGGTTGAACAATATGCATTGGAAGCTATTTCATTTTCTGAAAAGCAACTTGAAGGTAATCAATTTCTTTTAGGCAATGTTTATACACTAGCTGATGTAATTTGGACTGTAGTGCTCTCAAGACTTGACTTGTTGGGTTATAGTAAGTGGTTAGATAAGGATAATTTCCCAGAAATATCAAGTTACTACTTAAGAATGCAACATCGAAAAAGTTATACTCTTGCTCAGATCCAAAATGAGTGGTGGGACAAATAACTACAGCTAACTATTATAAAATGTTGTGTATGTATGGAGATCACTCAGTATCCTGTTAGTGTATCTCCATCTTAGCTATGTCGATAAAGTAAATCCTGTTCTAGAGTAAAAATCATGAGAATAAGATTGGAACGTTAAAAATGACACATTCCTTTCGACTTCGTTCCAACGTTTCATTAAGAGGCTGATAATAGATTGCTAAAATTGTGGTAGCGAAGCGGAACTTAACCTTCTTACTTGAATGACTTGTTATATTTTCCGAATATATACACTCAATTAAAATTTACTGAAATCTACATTTGGCAGACTTTCAAAGCCAGGTTTAGCAAATAAATACCCTTGCATTAATTCAATGCCAAAATCTCGCAAGCAGATGAATTCTTCTTTAGTCTCAATACCCTCAGCTAAAGGGGTGATTTTCAAATCACGAAATATATTTAAGCAGTTCTTTACTATTGATTGGCGAGCGTGATCTTTATCAATATTGCGAATGAGTTCCATATCAAACTTTACTATACTGGTCTGAAGTTCAGCTAACAATCCTAAGCCTGCATAACCAGAGCCAAAATCATCAATTGCAGTCTTAAATCCTAATTTACTGTAATAATCAACTATACTTTTAATTAAATTAATATCTTCAATTTTTTCAACTTCTGTAAACTCAAACATTATTTTATCAATTGGAAAATTATATTTATTGGCCGCATCTAATGTTGTGCGAATACAACGTTCGGGTTTGTATATAGCATTTGGTAGAAAGTTAATACTAAGTATTGAATCAATTTTTAATTCGGATGCAAGTGCTATCGCCTTAACTCGACATAGTTGATCAAATAAATAACGATTATCATCATTTATTTTAGATATTATTGAAAATGCTGATTCATTGTTTAAACCTCGAACCAAAGCTTCATACCCATAAATTTGATTCGTTTTGCAGTTGATAATTGGCTGAAAAGCCATTGTGAAGTCGAAGTCAAGTTTGCTTTTATCAGAACAATTATCACATGACAATCTGTCATAAATTATAGGTTCTTCTTTCATTTCTATATCCTTAACAAATATAACGCTAAATTAAGAGCAAATATAACATTTTAATATCGAGCGAGTACGAGTTCATACATTCAGCATATCTCAAGTATTCTACCTAACCAACTGAAAAATTTGCATATAATGCAATATGGAAGTCAATCGCCCTCTGGCTCACTTTGGCGCAGAAATGAGTCAGCTCTGAGCTATCCGATTTTGTGTTGCTGTTACTTTTTCGTTTTCCGTTCTGCCCCACTCACGCCCTAGCTAAACCATTCACTCCCAGTAATTACCATTCGTCGCATTGGTAAAACTGCGCGACAAATTCTAGTTAACCTTTCAACGTCAACATTTGAAAGGGATTAGAAATCATGACTACTTCACACTCATTTAATTCAGGCTCTACCGCTTGTTTGCTTAAGCGTTCATTGCTGATTGCTCTTGTTTCATTTGCTCCCACTTTGGTTCAGGCCAATCCGAGTTCAGACGTACTTGATATTTACAACCAAGCGGCGCAAGGCAATGAAGACTTGGTTGAGGTGGCGTATGAACGCCTAAATGATACGCTGCAGCAAGACGGTGCGACACCACTGACTTTGGTTTACCTAGGAAGCACAGAAACCTTAATGGGCCGTGATGCATTCTTGCCTTGGAACAAGATGAAGTATGTAGAAAAGGGTTTATCGACCATTGATAAATCACTGGTGCTGCTTAAAGACGAAGACCAACCGATTCATGAGCAACCTCGTGTTCAAGGGCTGCCAGATTCTTACCTAACTCGCGCAATGGCTGCGGTGACTTACACCTCGCTACCAGACATGTTTAACCATTTTGATCGTGGTTATGACCTGTTCCTCTCGTTACTCGCGGAAGAAGATTTCCAACAACAGCATTTCGCTGCGACCTCATGGATTTACCGTTACGCCATTACCGCATCGATTCGTGCTGAAGACTTCGAGCAAGCACAGGTGTGGCTTGAAAAGATGGAAAACACCGATGCTGGCAACATCGAGACCATGACGGCGAAAGCCCTAATAGCGAAAGCCAAATAGCGGTTTACTAAAGCTCATTAACAACTGCGAACGCTTAAGAATGATAGGTCAGCGGAGGACAAAGGAATGATTGAATTTAAAGGTATCGGCAAAGCGTATGTGACTGGCGGTCAACGTGTTGATGCATTAAACGGGGTCGATGGACACATCCAACGCGGTGAAATGGTGGCCTTGTGTGGGCCGTCTGGGTCAGGGAAAAGCACACTGTTGAACATCCTTGGTTTGTTGGATATGGATTACCGAGGGCAGATCAATATTGATGGCCGACCGTATCCGACAGAGCAAATCGCTGCTGCACGTTTTCGTCGTCAGTCGTTGGGTTTTGTGTTTCAGCGCTTCAATTTGGTTCCTGTGATGACGGCACTTGGGAACGTCGCTTATCCATTGATGTTGAACCAATACTCAAAACAAGAACAGCAAACCAGAGCTCAGGACATGTTGGAGCGTGTTGGGCTAGGTGAATATGTACATCATCGCCCAGACAACCTTTCAGGCGGCCAGCAGCAACGTGTCGCAATAGCCAGAGCGCTAATCCACAACCCAAGCTTAGTAATTGCCGATGAGCCGACTGCCAGCTTAGACAGCCACACCGCCAACCTAGTGATCGACATTATGAAAGAGCTCGGTCACGAGATGGGCACCACCTTTATTGTCGCAACGCACGACCCAAGAATGGCGCAGCGTTGTGATCGAGTGATTGAACTTATCGATGGACAACTGGCACCACAAGCCACAGCAACGGAGGCGATCTCATGGGCAAGTTAACACAAAAAATGAGCACGTTTTTACTTCCAACCTCGGTACGTTTAGCGTGGCTTAATTTATTGAGAAACGGTCGCCGCAGTCTGCTCTCGGTGTTGATCATCGCGATTGCGGTATTTGCGCTGACATCGGCTGGAGGCTACGGGCTTTACACCTATGAATCTCTGCGTGAATCGACCGCGCGCGATACTGGTCATCTTACTTTGAGCACGCCGGGATACTTTGAGCAAGATGAAGACATGCCGCTGAGCAATGGCTTGGATAATGTTCAAGTGCTAACCAAGAGCATCATTGGCGACAGCGACGTGCGTGGTGTGCAGCCGCGAGTCTACTTTAGTGGCTTGGTTTCTAATGGCAGTAAGTCGACCATTTTTATGGGAACGGGCGTGAATGAGCGTGAGTTCGATATGAAAGGACCTTTCCTTGATGTGCGCAGCGGGCAAACCCTGTCGGATGTGAAATCCGCAAGATACGACAGTCAAGAGCCACAAGTGATGCTGGGAACTGACTTGGCTCGTAACCTCAAAGTTGCGGTTGGTGATTGGGTAACACTACTTGCGACCACCAGTGACGGTGCTTTGAATGCTTTTGATTTTAAGGTGCAAGGCATCTACTCGACTGGGGTGCCTGAGCTGGATAAGCGTCAGCTTTACGTACACATCACCACTGCACAAGAGCTTCTAGCCTCTGACAAAGTCAGTACCTTGTCGGTGTTCCTATTTGAGACAAGCAAGACCTCGACCGTACAGCAACGCATCCAAACTGCTTTAGATCGAAATAGCGCTAGCCAAAATGATCAAGGCACAGAGATCGAGATTACTCCGTGGCAAGATCGTGCGTTTTTCTACACCAAGGTTAAAGATCTTTACGACCGGATCTTCGGCATCATGGGCGCGGTGATGGCATTGGTAGTGTTTGTGTCGCTGTTTAACACCATGACCATGTCGGTGACCGAGCGCACTCGTGAGATTGGCACCTTGTCAGCACTCGGCAGTTACCCTTCTGAAATAGTGGCAGGCTTCTTAAAAGAGGCGGGATTGTTGGCTGTGATTGGCAGCGCGATCGGTGCGTTAGTGAGTGGCTTAGTGTCGGTGTTACTGCTGGTGGTTGATATACAAATGCCACCGCCTCCTGGTCGAACCGAAGGTTACCCACTCAACATTTACTTCTCATTGGAATTGGTTGGTTACGCCACTTTAGGTGTGCTGACAATCTGTTTGCTGGCTGCTTATTTCTCTGCTCGCAAAGGCGTGAATAAGCCAATCACGGAGGCGTTGGTTTATGTGTAAATTTACTCGTTCACTCACTGTTTTAGGTTCTGTATTGGTTTTGGTTCTAGCATCGACACCAAGTTGGGCAGTCGATTCACAACAGGTCACAGAGATGATCGCCAAGGCGGATGGTTACCGATTGAACAGCGCGAAAGCCTCTAAGGTAGTGTCTTTGGTGGCGCTGTATCAAGACGATCAACTCGATAAAACCCGTGAATACAACGTCTACACAAGGCCAAACCGAGAGTCATTAGTGGTGTTTAAATCAGCCGTTGAGGCAGGTCAAAAGATGCTGATGATTGAAGATAACTATTGGCTGCTGATGCCAAAGTCACGCCGACCAATTCGTATCACACCGATGCAAAAGCTATTGGGTGAAGCCTCGGTAGGGGACATTTCGACGCTGACGTGGAGCGAAGATTATCAAGGTGAGTGGGTTGCCGAGCAACAAGTTGAGATGTCGACTGGCGAGAAACTCGATACCCATCACCTAAAGCTCGCGGCGAAAACCAAGGGTGCCAGCTATCAATCGATTGATCTGTGGTTAACTGCAGACCGAGCATTCCCAGTTAAAGCGGATATGTACCTGCGTTCGGGAAAACTGGCAAAGCAAGCGTGGTTTACCGAAGGCGTGCGAGATGGATTACCAACCGTTGTGTCGATGACCTTGCTCGATAAGATTCAACCAAGCAAGAAAACCGTGATTGAGTACCGCGAAGTGAGTGAACAAAGCTTGGAAGACAAATATTACAACCCTGCCTACCTATCGCGTAACAGCGTATCTGGGTTGTAGGTGGACGTCATGAAAGCTTCCAATCGCCGATTCCACATCAAGTCTTCAATCACTACGTTGCTTGCTTTGTCTTGTGTGAGTAACACGATTCAAGCGGGCGACCTGAGCTTGGCGTGGGATTGGCAACTCAGTGCAGAAGCGATTGAATCGCGAGAGTCGCCATTTAGCCCTTTAGCGTCTGATAATCGTCAGTCTTTAAATGGCTTGCTGGATCTTGAGGTTGGCTATGGCAATTGGCTTGGTCTGTTCGCAGTGAAAGCTAACGATATTCTAAGCAATAACCCTCAACAACAAGACGCGAGCTTTGAATCTGAATTCATTGTGCGTGAGTTGTTTTGGCAAGGTGGTGTTGAGCTGTCGAATTCATTAATCGGTGACCATTACCTCGATGTCACGCTCGGTAAGGTTCGCCTTGATTGGGGCGTGGGTTATGGCTATCGACCGTTAGACATCATCAAGCCTTATCGACAAAATCCCGTTGGTATTGTTGCAGAAGAGGGTGCAGGAGTGGCCTCGGCGTCACTGTTCGATATGACGGGCGAGTGGACACTGCTTTACAGTGATTCGTCATGGACTTCCCAAGACGTAAATGAATTCGAAAAGCAGAATCAGCAACAAGGCTTTGGGGTACGTCGTTACAATCTTGTAGGTGATCACGAGTATCAGTGGGTCGCTTATTATGACGATGTACGTCACGGCTTGCTTGGGGTGAGTTTAGTGTCGGTGTTGAACCGCGCTTGGGAGTTTCATGGTTCGGTGGTCTATCAACGACAAAGCCTTGGCTACAGTCAGCCTAACTCACTGCTTAAACCGGTTTATCTTGAAGAGCAAGGCGAGGCTTATCAAGCGTTAGCAGGGTTAACATGGGCGAATGACACGGGCCACAATGTGGTGCTGGAATACTGGTTTGATAGTCGAGCTTGGAGTGATTCTGAGTGGCAAAGCGCAATAGAAAGTGCCGAGTCTTTGTCGGTGAATCCGATGACATCTTCATTGGCAGGCTCTTATGCGCAAGGCTATCAGCACGCTAATTTGGTTCAACACAACATCATGTTTCACTGGTCATTGGATTCGACACATGGCTGGCTTGAAGATATCACGCCGACATTCGACGTCATGTTGTCTCCTCAAGATGGCGGCTTTATTGCGACTCAGTGGCTCAATTATCAAGCATTAGATAATGGCGATTCATCGTTGGATTTGGAACTTGCTGCACGCTTTCTAGGCGGTAAAAGTGATTCTACTTACGCCAACTTACCCGATAGTCATATTATTCTCTTAAATATCAAAGGACGCTTTTAATGAACACTTTTTCAAATAGTCAGTTTCCATGGATTAAAAGCTTCACGATAACCACTCTGTTTTGTTTCGTCATCGCCATTACCACACAGACAATTTGGGGTGGCGACCTTGTGGTCAATCTAGCGATCAGTTTTGGTTTTGGTTATAGCGCGGTGGGCTCCTCTTTTATTTTGGTTGAGGTGTTGAAGAGGAAATCGAAGGTGTTTGATGTGGGTATCTCTATGGTGGTCGCGATGACCTTTGGTACCTTGAATGCATACTATTGGTTGAATGGATTCTTTGGCTCTAATATCTCTGATCTTAAATCTGTCGTGTTGCTCGGTGTGATTTTCTGTTCGGTTTGCTTTTACTATTTCTATACACGAGAGCAACAGCTACGGGCCGATAATGAGCTGGAAGTAGCCAAGCGTCGTCAGGCCGATCAAGAGAAGGTGGTGGTATTGAGTCAGCTTAAGCAGCTACAAAGCCAAATTGAACCGCACTTCTTGTTCAACACACTTGCGACCATCAATGTGTTGATTGAGAGTGATAGCGCGAAAGCCAAGCTGATGCTCGAAAAACTCACCGACTTGTTGCGTGTGACTTTGAAAAACAGCCGCACCGAGCAGTCGACCATCGCACAAGAGGTCGACTTGTTAGACGCTTATCTTAATATTCAGAAGATACGCTTGGGTGAGCGCCTAACGTTCTCGATTGAAACACATGAGATTAGCGATTTGCAGGTGATTCCACCGTTCTTGATTCAGCCTTTGGTCGAGAATGCACTCACGCACGGTATTGAGCCCAAAGCGGCGGGTGGCCAAGTGAATATCCGAATAGCTCAACAAGCCGAACAGCTCAAAATTGAAGTATCAGATAATGGCACAGGGCTGAAAGTGCCTTCTGCGAATACGGGACACGGTGTTGGGTTAAGCAATATTCGTCAAAGGATCGAAACCCTTTATGATGATAAGGCGAGCCTAACGATTACTGAACAAGCTGAAGGCGGGGTAGTCTCGACGATCTTATTACCGTTGACTGACGCAACTGCCTAGAATTACAAATCAGAAAGCATAGCCCAATGACGAAAGACAGATGATTTACAGTGTGAATTTAAAGGACTGACCATGAAAAAACCAGTATTAAAGCCAAGCGTAACGGCGATTATCGCAGACGATGAAGCACTGTTAAGACACCACTTAGACAAGAGCTTGGCTGAAGTTTGGCCGGAACTCGATATTGTCAGTAAGGTACAAAATGGTTTGGAGGCGATGCAGAGTATTCGGCAGCTTAAGCCTGACGTGGCCTTTCTCGATATTCGTATGCCGGAGCTGGATGGAATCTCACTAGCGAAACAACTCAACAAGCTAGATTCACCGCCATTGATTGTGTTTATTACGGCTTATGACGAATACGCTGTCAAAGCCTTTGAGTTCAATGCGATGGATTACCTGCTAAAACCGATCAATGAAGAGCGTTTACTTGCCACATGTCTGAAGGTTCAAGCGCGCTTGTCGAGCAACCAAGAGAAATCAGATAGCACGCCAGTACAACCCGATATCGCGGCGTTAATGAGTCAGCTTCAGCTATTATCCCAATCAACATCACAGCAAGTTCAATATCTAACATGGCTCAAAGCCAGTGTCGGAGAAGATATCCACTTAATCGCCGTCGATGATGTGGCTTACTTCAAAGCGGAAGACAAGTACGTCTCGATATTCAAAAAAGGCCGAGGCGGCTCTCTAGAGGAATTTATTATTCGCGTGTCGCTAAAAGAGCTGATCGCCCAGCTTAACCCGGATGATTTTTGGCAGATCCACCGTTCAGTGGTGGTCAAAGTTTCAGCCATTGATAAGGTGAAGAAAGGGCTCTACGGTCAGATGTCGGCTTATGTGTCAGGCGAGAAGCTACCGATCAGCCGAGCCTCGCAAGTCAGGTTTAAAGGGATGTGATAAACGAGCTTAATGACACCTTACCTTTTACTTACTCTTACTCATTCGTGTAATTTATAAATTAAACATTTTCATGCCAATATCGATTGCCTCTCAAATCTTAATTGTTTGATTTAATAAGAAATTATTACATTTTATCGATAGGATATATTGAAGAGAATTACTTCAGAGAGATCGTTATGAAAGCACACTATTTAGTCATCGTATTAAGTACCGCGTTGCTAGGTTGCAGCTCAACGCCTCAGCAGCAAACGTTATTGAAATCCGATCCATATTGGGTCACAGGTGAGTTAGATAACGGCTTAACCTACCACGTTTACCCTGACCGAGAACAACCCGTATCAGTACGCCTACTTGTTCACGCCGGATCTTTTCAAGAGAGCGAACAACAAAAAGGTTACGCCCATTTTGTTGAGCATATGGCGTTTAATGGCAGCAAAAATTTTTCAGGTAATGATGTAGTAGAACTATTTGAGCAATCTGGTGCTAGCTTTGGCGCTGACTTAAATGCTTATACCTCTTATCAAGAAACCCTCTATAAGTTGGATTTACCCGATAATAAAAATCTAGACAAAGCGCTGGCATGGTTTAGAGATATTGGTGATGGTTTACTGCTCTCCGAAACTGAGACCAAAAAAGAGAAAGGAGTAATACTTGGGGAGTTTCGACACTCGCGAGTTAAAGATAAGCCTCTTTCGTTTCAGTTCTATAATCATATGGTTGAGGGTACGAATTACCAAAGCCACGATCCCATGGGCAATAAAAAATCCGTTTCTAATGTGAGTGCCAAAGAATTAGAGAACTTTTATCAAACCTGGTATCAACCTCAACTAACCGAGGTGATTGTTTCAGGTGATATTACACTGGCAGAAGTGATTCCGTTGATCGAAAAAAGCTTCTCTAGTTGGCAAAGAGGCACGACACCTGTTCCCGTGAAGAAATTATCAACGAACTACAATACTCAAGATTTTGTGGCGTACGTCGCAGGGAGCGAGTCACCAAGTATCGGGATTGTCATTGATCGTGGGGAAAGAGTGACACACAGCCATGAGCAGCAACATCAACTTTGGTTAGACGAAATAGCTCAGCAACTTATCCAACAAAGATTGAATTCTGATTTTGTTGACGCTGCGCTACCAGTGCAATGGGTTGCTTCGATTCCTTACTTATTAGAGTACCAACGCTATTCTATTACAACGGTTGGCTTTCCTGCCGATAGTCGAGAGCAAAGTCAGCAGCAGTTTATTTCTACTCTCTCTTCTTTACGTGATCATGGCGTGAGTGAGAATGAGTTTATGAGTGTAATACAGGCCTACCAAGCGAATCTTGATGACATTCAAGTGAACTGGGAAAAAATGGATGCAGTGGGTCATGCGAATGGTAAGTCGACGGCACTGGTGATTAACCAGACGGTTCAATCACAGCTTGATTATAAGTCGAGCTTGAAAACGTTTCTTGCTAATACGGATCTCAAAGCCGTAAATGATAATTTAGATGATTTACTTTCTAGCCCATATATTTTGGGATTAGGTTTATCGTCTAAAGAAGATTTGCAGGCAATGAATGACGAGCTAAAAGATGTCAGGAGAACCTATAAGAAAACTGGCAACAAACCATTGCTCGTTACTGCAAGCTCTGCGTTTAGTGTGCCAGCGTCTCAAGGAAAAATTGTAAAGCAAGTTCAGGTGAGTGACGATCCTAATTTGAAGCAATGGACATTAAGCAACGGCATTGAAGTTTGGTACTTACGTAACTCTGAGGCGGGTAATAATGTTGGCGTGTACTATGCGAGTGAGGGTGGAAAAGCGGCGTTGGATCCTTCGCTGTTTCCTGCTGTAGAAATTGCGCTGCAAGCTTCGATTCGTAGTGGTGTTGGTAAATTTAGTGGTTCGGAGCTAACCGCTCACTTGAGACGCGAAGACATTGAAATCTATCCCTTCATCAACTTTACTCATCATGGCTTAGAAATAAGCGCCAAGAAAAAGACGCTTGCAGAAGGTTTAGCTGCGCTCCACACCATTGTAACCGAACCTAAAATAGACAGTGACCAGCTTGAGGCCGTGAAGTCTGAATTTGCTCAATCTCGTACCGCATATCTAGAAACACCTGTGGGGCAGTTTATTCAGATGGTTAATCGCAATAGCTATCAAACAAGCAGCCGCCACATGATGCTTGAAAGTGACGATATCAAAGCTGTCACGTCGCAAGATATACTTAACGTGCAGCATCAACTCTTTCAAAAATTGAGAGACAATACGTTAGTTATTGTTGCTGATATTAACCCCGCTGAAATCAAGCCTCTTGTGCGTCAATATGTTGCTTCATTGCCACTAGAAGCCGTTGTGTCTCCTCATTATAAGGTGGCTTATAGTACTGATTCGAAAGAACGAATGGATATATCCATTAATAATGAAGACAGCAGCCAGTATTTATTGCGTGTGATTTCCCAGCAAGCTCGGGATAAAACTGCAAAAGATGTGTTTATGGACGATATGCTTCAGCGTGTGTTGTCGAGCCGTTTAACGGCTTATGTTCGTGAAGAGTTAGGTTTGGATTATGCGCCTTATGTGTACTCGGTCGCACAAGACAGTGAGCCTAGCTATGACTGGCTAATCGGCTCTTTAACGGCTCCAGAAAACTCAGATAAAATTGAACAGGCGATTGATAAGGTCATTGTTGAAGCTGCAAAAGGGATTTCTGAAGATGAGACTCGAACGGCAGCTAAGCAGCTGTTGGCAGACCTCACTCCACTCCAAACTAAGCCGACTGAACAAGCTTGGTTTATTTCGCGTTACTTAATTCATGACTATGGTGTTGAAGCATTGTTTGATCTACAGAGAATGACGGATTCTATTTCTAGTAAAGACATGACGGAGTATGCGAAAGAGATTTTTGGCGATAACAGTTATAAATTGAAGAACTTGTTAAGACCACAAAGCTAAGCTAAATCGCTTTTCAGGTAAGTAACCTATCAGCCCTGAATCTGCGAGTTTGGAGCGAAGCCAAATGTTAAGTCATTTGGCTTTTTGTTTTCTCGCGACACAGGATGCGCAAACACAGCGCAATGAGGTGAACAATTGTCAGCGTAATGTCAAATGTCGGCGGTTGTGATTTCAAATCAATTGTAACTTTCATAGCTGTTCTATATTGTCACTGTTTCTACCATTCAGGATTGTTGTTCATTGCTTAAACTGGGTACCCGATTAGTCTTAATGTTGTTTTTACTGAGCTTTGGCTTAGTGAATTCTAACGGCTATTCGTTTCCTTCTAAGCCATTCCAAATTCATTCGGCTCAAGCGCAATCTTCGCAGAATGAACAATCTTCCTCGATAAAACAGTGTAAACAAGCCACTACGGATAATCCGTCGGGTTATTTAGAGTGCGATAAGGTTCCGTTTGGCACCGTGCCTTCTGGTGACAGTTCCAACTATCACGACACCGAATCAAACCTTCAAGCAGCAAACTTCAGACGTATGCTCAGTAACGAGCAAGAAAGCGTGGCCGATCTTGAGCCTGCTTATCATCTATTGATCGACTTCTCTCCCCCTTCATTACTGGCTTCTCTGCTTTTCAACACACCGTTGTTGGATTCCAAGCAGCACTGGACCAGCATTGTGAGTTCTCCGTCCTCCCGGCTTTCTGGGTGGAAAGAGGGCAATATTCAATACTCGCATTTCCGAGAACTTCTTAGCTAATCGTTTGACCCCAAATTGGTCGTATCGATGGCCGCCTCGTGCCCGTTGAATTCGCCAATTAATCAAAATATAGCGACACACCATTTTTAACATTACTACTCAATCAGCTGGTTCTGGTTGAGGCTAGTCATCGTTCGTGTTCGCAAAACTTAGTTCAAAGAAGAGATCTTGACTGTGAAAAAACGCATTCCAAGAAAACAAATAAACCACTACTCAAAGTGGAAATACGTGGTACTTATCGCCACTATCATCATCATGGTTCTGAGTGCTCTACCTTCTTGGTATGGCGAGAACGCTTCGGTTCAAATAAGTAACCGTTCTGAGCAAACTATCGATGCTACTCAGGTAACTCAATACCTTGCGAGTGAAGGCATCCAAGCCAAATCAGCCTTTCAAAAAGACAAACGTTTAGTCGTTATTTTGGAAGACGCCGAGCAACAAGCGAAAGCCAAAGAAGTGCTTAATGAGCGCTTTCTCGACAACGCGACGGTTGCGCTTGCTATGGAGCCAGCAGCACCTAAATGGCTAACAGATATGGGCTTCGCGCCGATTCAGCTAGGTCTTGATTTACGTGGTGGTGTGCAGTTCCTGTTAGAAGTGGACATGGAACCGGTTTACCACGCACAAGCGCAATCTGTGGTCGATGAGATCACCAGCCAAGTGCGTTATGCACGCGGTAAAGTGGTGAACAACCAAGTTGAGTTTAACTTCCGTACTGATGCAGATTTCGAAAAAGCACAAAAGCTGATTCGTGAAGAGTTCCCACAATGGCAACGTGACCGTTCAGATAAATCGCTAACGTTAACTCAGTCTGAAGAAGAGCAAAGAACGCTACGTAATCTAACGGTTCAACAAAACCTGCAAATCATGCGCAGCCGTATTGAAGAGCTAGGTATCACAGAAGCATCGATTCAACGCCAAGGTGAAAGCCGTATCCGTATCGAATTGCCGGGTGTACAAGACCCAGCAGCCGCGAAAGACGTGATTGGTGCTACTGCTTCACTAGCGTTCTATTCGGTGTACGACAATGCAACGCGCAATACTCAAACTCTGAAAGATTCAGATGGCAATCGTGTCGTTGTTGCTCGCAAAGCGGTATTAAGCGGTGAACACATTATCGACGCACGCAGTGGCATTGGTGAGATGGGCAGTGCAGAAGTAAATATTACGCTGGATTCTTCTGGTGGTAAGAAAATGTCTGAGTTTTCTCGCCATAACATCGGCAAGCCAATGGCGACTGTTTACAGCGAATACAGCCGTGACAAAGCCGGTAACAGCGAGAAAACCAGTGAAGTGATCAGTGTGGCGAACATCCAATCTCAATTGGGTAGCCGCTTTAGAATCACAGGTGCAGGCAGCATGGCTGAAGCACAAGAGCTGGCTCTATTGCTTCGTGCTGGTTCATTGACTGCGCCAGTGACCATCATTGAAGAGCGTACCATTGGCCCATCTCTGGGTGCTGAAAACGTCACTAACGGCTTTACTGCTTTGGCACTTGGCCTTGGTCTAACTCTCACGTTTATGGCGCTATGGTATCGCCGCCTTGGTTGGGTTGCGAACGCTGCATTGGTCGTTAACATGACCACTCTATTTGGTTTGATTGCAATGCTACCGGGTGCGGTATTAACCCTGCCAGGCATTGCGGGTTTGGTATTAACGGTCGGTATGGCGGTCGATACCAACGTGCTTATCTTTGAGCGTATTCGAGACAAGATGAAAGAAGGACGCAGCTTTGCGAGCTCCATCGACCGTGGCTTTGATAGCGCATTCTCTTCAATCTTCGATGCCAACGTCACCACCATGATTGTTGCCGTGGCTCTGTACACCATTGGTAATGGACCAATTCAAGGGTTCGCATTGACCTTAGGTTTGGGTCTTCTAACCAGTATGTTTACAGGCATTTTTGCGTCACGCGCGATCATCAATTTGGTTTGGGGGCGTGACCAACGCCACGACGTAAGGATTTAAGCATGAGTATTTCAAATATGACTAACTCAAACAGCAATATTTCAGACCGCTATATTTCAGACAGCAATATGACTCGCCTTCGTAAGGTGATGTCTGCGATATCTATTGTGCTGTTCATGAGCTCTGTGATGCTGGTGGCGGTGAAAGGTTTTAACTGGGGCTTGGACTTCACAGGCGGTGTGGTTGCCGAGGTTCAGCTCTCTGATCAAGTAACCAAAGATGCGTTAAAAACAAAACTTGATACGGCTTTCCAACAAGACGTGCAAGTGGTTGGTATGGCAGAACAGGATCGCTGGACAATCCGTTACAGCCAATTGACGGATGCGGCACAGCCTAACCTAGTGGATGTTTTGTCATCGGTGAGCGACCAAGTACAAGTGCTTAACAGCAGTGTGGTTGGGCCTCAAGTGGGTCAAGACATGGTTGACCAAGGAGGCTTGGCGGTATTGGTGTGTTTCCTAATGATCATGTTGTACCTGAGTGTGCGATTTGAGTGGCGTTTGGCATTGGGTGCACTTGCTGCGATCATTTATGACGTGATGCTTATCTTGGGCTTATTCGCTTTTACTCAGTTCGAGTTCAACCTGACTGTGTTAGCGGCTGTGTTGGCGATTTTGGGTTACTCATTGAATGACTCGATCATCATTGCCGACCGTGTTCGTGAAATGCTACGAGGTAACCCTAACGGTGATACGGACAACCTGCTTAACGAATCGGTTAAAGCGACCTTCTCACGCACCATGGTGACATCAGGAACCACGTTGATCACCGTATCAGCGCTTTGGCTGCTTGGTGGCGCAGCACTGCAAGGTTTCGCGATTGCACTGGTTGTCGGTATTGTCAGCGGTACGTGGTCTTCCGTTTCCGTAGGCATCACACTGCCTAAGTTACTTGGACTACAGCCTTGTCACTACCAAGTGAAACCACCAGTAGAAATTGAGGGTGAGTACCCTTAGGCTCTCTATTGGTTAACAGTACCACTTAGTCAGTAACGTCAATAAAGCCCTTCGTTTATAACAAAACGAGGGGCTTTATTTTTTATAAGAGTCAAGCAGTTAGTCAAAAGAGGCTAATTCAAAAAACAATAGATTGAGCAAGCAAGTCCTCAGGATATGAAGTATGTTTATATGACGCTAGTAGAGATGAGGCAAGGGAATGGAATATCGACATCAATGTCACGTAGGCGATCATGGGGATGCACTCAAGCATCCAGTCTTGAGTGCACTGGTTAAATCATTAATGCAGCAACACTCACGCCTCAATGTTATCGACACACACTCAGGAACAGGGTGTTATGATCTAACCACAGCGCCAAGTAATCATGCGGGCGAGTTCGCAGAAGGGGTCGGCTATTTATGGCGAAACAAGGCTTATCTTCCAGAGTCGTTTGCATCTTTTATGTCGGTGCTGGAATACTACAATCCGAATCAGATTCTCACGCTGTATCCCGGCTCTGCGGCCATCACCTATCAACAAGGCCGCAGCCAAGATAGTTTCTATTTTTCAGACATTCAGCAAGATGAAGCCGACCTATTACAAGTCAACATTGAGAAGCTGCAACGAGATCTTGATGTTTCAAGTAAGCTCACCATTACCGCGGGCGATGGCTTGAAAGCACTGCCTGATGACATAGCAAAACACGATAATCATCACCTGATTGTCATCGACCCACCCTATGAAACCGATTCTGAATACCTCGCGGTGATCGATGCCTTGGTTAAGGCGTATCAGCAGTCTGAGAAGGTATCAGCATTAATTTGGTATCCGCTGTACACGGATGATAAGAGCTCACTGATTCTGAACCACAGCGTGACAGCGGTGAAAGATGGCTTGCTACCAAGTCCGATTAAGTCGGAGCTTCGTCTTCGAGATCCCAAGGGTGATGATCGCCTGATCGGCAGTGGTTTGCTGTTATTCAATCCACCACAAGGCATCGCTGGAACGGTCGCAGATACGCTCGATTATTTACACAGCCAACTCGCAACCAATGGTGAAGGCTACTGGCAAATGAGAAGCTTATAGGTTTGATTTTTATGAGTTTTATGATGCTTTTCTAGACGTCACTCACTAAATCACTGTTATCTATGTGGTTTAAATTGACCAAACGCTAACTTTTATCGATTGATTAATTGCAGTGAATCATTTAAAAATAGAATACCAATGCGCAAAGGTGCATAAAGGCTCATAAGTTAAATAATTAATCTTAAGATTAAACTCGATTGCGGTTTACCCCCTAAACTGCATTAGGCTCGCACTAGTCATGCGAGCCTTTCTTTTGCCTGAAGGAAATGTTTCTGGTGGTTAATCTTCTACATCCGTTATAACACCGGATAATCGATATAGCCCTTTTCGTTGCCGCCGAATAGAGTAGCGCCGTCGAGTTGTGCTAGTTCGCTGCCGTTTTGTAGGCGTGAAACGAGATCTGGGTTTGCCACGAACGGGCGACCAAATGCGACGAGGTCGGCGTAGCCTTTGCTTAGTACTTCTTCAGCGCGTTCTGGTGTGTAGCTGCCAGCAACGATGATGGTGTTAGAGAACAACTCTCTTAGCTCTATACGGAAGCTTTCAGGGATAACCGGTGCATCATCCCAGTCGGCTTCTGATAGGTGTAGATAAGCGATATTACGAGCTTGCAGTTCCTTTGACGCTTCTAGAATCGTTGGCACGATGTCTGGGCAGTTCATGTCTTTGAAGGTGATGAACGGGGCTAAACGTACGCCTACTTTGTCAGCACCAATCGCTTCAATGACTGCATCCACGACTTCAATTAGAAAGCGAAGTCGGTTTTCACGACTGCCACCGTAGTTGTCGGTGCGCTTGTTTGAGTTGGTTCTTAGGAACTGGTCAATTAGGTAGCCATTGCCGCCGTGGATCTCGACGCCATTAAACCCTGCTTCTACCGCTTTTTTCGCCGAGTTCGCAAAATCTTGAACGACACGATCGATGTCTGCTTGGGTCATCGCTCTTGGTTGGATGCAATCCACCATGTTGCCGTTTCCATTCTCATCAGAAATCCAAACCTGAGTTTCTACTGGTACCAATGCTGAAGGTGCAATTGGCAGTTCGCCCTTTTGAAAGGTTGGGTGAGACACGCGGCCGACATGCCATAGCTGGCAGAATATCGCAGCGCCTTGTTCTTTTGCGGCTGTGGTTACTGATTTCCAACCTTCAATTTGAGCATCGGTATAAACGCCGGGTGTGAAGGAGTAGCCTTGAGAGTCGTCTGAGATCTGCGTTGCTTCCGTAATGATTAGCCCTGCACTGGCGCGTTGCTGGTAATAAGTCGCCATCATATCGTTTGGTACGTTCCCGGGCTGGCTAGTACGTGCGCGAGTCATGGGAGCCATAACCACACGGTTTTGCAGCTCTAGGCCTTTCAGTTCTGATGTTTCGAATAATTTTTTCATGGTGTTTACCTTGTTGGAGCATGTGGTCTTAAAGTTTTTGGTTTTGTCTAGTGCCAGTGGCAAGCGGAGTTACTTGTTTTCCGCAGGGCTAAAAATTGAGTTGCTCTGTGGTTTGTTAGCTCGGTTAGCTTTGGCGATTAGCAGCAAGCCAATCACGGGGACAACAACGGCTGCGAATGGAATCATGCCTGCGCCTAGTTGGCTGTCGATCACCATGCCGCCAAGGAAGCCACCAAAGGCATTAGCTAAGTTAAACGCTGAGATATTCGCGGTGGCTGCTAACTCTTGGCCTTCGCCACCGTGGTTCATTACTCGAAGTTGCATAGCAGGAACGTTCGCAAATGATGCAATACCAAAGACAAATGCCGCTGCAACGAATAGGATTTTGTTGTCTACCACAAGGCCAACCACCACCAATGACACAATCATTGCGACAGCCCAAAACATTGAAGCTTTGCCTAGGTTTTTATCTGAAGAACGTCCGCCCAAAGTGTTGCCGATGATTAAGCCAATACCCACAATGACTAAGATCCAAGTTACTGATTCTTGACCGTAGCCCGTGATGTGCATGGCGATAGGCGCTAGGTAGCCGTAAAGCGTCATAAAGCCAGACCAAGCAAATGCGGTGATCGCCAAGCTGATCAGCAGCATTGGATTTTTGAACGCCAGAAGCTGAGTTTTGATGTCTTTCGCTTCACTGTGCCCCGTTGATTTGATTGAGATTAGGATAGAGATCATCGCAACTGTGCCAAGCGCCGCTACGGTAAAGAAGGTGGTATGCCAACCGAGTTGCAAGCTCACCCAAGTCCCTGCGGGAACCCCAAGAACGTTAGCGAGCGTTAAGCCTGCGAACATTTGGCCAACGGCGCGACCTGCCATTTTCTCAGACACTAAATTGGTCGCGACAACTGCACCTATGCCATAGAAAGGACCTTGCACTAAGCCTGCGATAACGCGGCTTGCAAGTAGAAGTGGGTAACTAGGAGCTAAGGCTGACAAGATATTGCCGATGATGAACAAAGCCATTAAGCCAATCAGTACCATCTTCTTGTTAAAACGTGCGAGGTAGATGGTTAAGATCGGGCCACCAATAACGATAGCTAATGCGTAAGCACTGATTAGGTATCCGGCTTGACCTTCGGTGATCGAAAGGGATGTGGCAATTTGTGGAAGAATGCCGGCGATAACGAATTCAGCTGTGCCGATAGCAAAAGCCGCGAGTGTCAGTATCCAAACTTGGAATGGAATCTTTTCTTTATGGATAGTTTCTTGGTGGACGGCTTCTTGTTTCATGATGAGCTACCTATGTTGATTCTTGTTTGTTAGGGCGTTATATACAAGCCCTAACAATTGCATTTTGTGTCGTTAAGGGGTTAGCCGAGCAGAGCGCCGCCGTCGATGTCGATGATTGACCCAGTTACGTATGGGTTGTTAATCGCGAATAGGTAGCCCATTGCGATATCTTCAGCCTCTCCGACTTTGCCTGCTGGTAAGTTGTTTTTCGCGTTGTCGTACATGGTTGAACGAGCTGAGTCATCCATGTTTTTGTAGGCAGTTGTCATGGTTAGGCCAGGGCTGACGGCGTTGACTCGAATCGGTGATAGCTCTTTCGCCAGTATCTTAGTCACGCTTTCTAGTGCGGCGTTTATTGCCGTTTTTACGTAAGTGCCAGCGACCACTTTGCGCGATAGCATGCCCGTCGTGAGCGTGATCGAACCGTTAGGTTTCATGTAACGTGCTGCATGCTTAGCAACGTTTAGGCTGCCCCAAAACTTGGTATCGAATGCCGACTTTGCGTCGTCGATAGCAACGTCTGTCACTTTTCCAGCCGGAGCGGATGAGCCTGCCGTGACCACCAAGTGATCGAATGGACCAATTGATTCGAAGTATTCACAAATCGATTTTTCATGGCTGATATCAACACCAGTGTGACGGCTGGCAATGTGTACTGTGTTGTCTTCGTTTCTCAATTGCATTGCTAATGCTTTACCAATACCTGACGTGCCACCAATGATGACGAAGGTGTTTTTTTCTTGGTTTGCTAGTTCGTTGTTCATGTCTTGAATTCCTAAGTGTTCTGCTGATGGTTGTTATTATATTTATTCGACTAAATTTGATAATTGGCTAAAATATAAATTCATTATTCGGTTTAAATGAACAATAGGGCACGAATAGAATGGATAAGTTTTCAGACATGGCGATGTTCGTCAGTATTGTCAAACATCAAGGTTTGGCTGCCGCGGGGCGAGAGTTGGGTTTATCACCCGCGACCATGACAGCAAGGCTGCAGGCACTTGAAGAACGATATGGCGTGAAGTTGTTGAATCGAAGCACGCGACATGTGTCTTTGACTGACTCAGGCGAGCTGTATTACAAGGCATGTCTGGAGATATTAGATAATGTCAGCGAGGCTGAAAATCTGATTCAGAATGGTGTCAAAGAGGTTAAAGGCCCATTAAAGATCGCTGCGCCGAAAGACATCGGTAAGCAGTACATCCTGCCAATTTTGTCGGAATTTTGTCAGCAGTATCCAGATGTGATTCCTTACCTGTATTTGAACGATAACCTATCGAATATTGCGGAATCGGGCATGGATATCGTGATCCGTTATGGGGAGTTGGTCGACAGCAGTTTGATATCCAGACGTTTGTCGCCAAGCCGACGTGTGCTGTGTGCCTCGCCTGAATATCTTGCCAAGCATGGAACGCCGTTGACGCCACAAGATTTGGTCGAACACGATTGTTTAGCGATGCTGCGCAGCAATGAAGAACTCAAGACATGGCACTTCCAAGATCATGATATGAAGAAGTCGATTACCGTTGTACCAAAGCGATTCTCAGACGACGGTGAAGTGATTCGATATTGGGCATTAAAAGGCGAGGGCATTGCCCTTAAATCAGTGTTGGATGTGCAAGATGACATCAATAACCAGCGTCTTGTGACTCTGCTCAATGGCTACATGAAGAACTTTAACACCTCGACTTCTGTATCAAGCGCCGACTTGAATGTGGTGTACATCAGTAAGAAATATCAGCCGAAGCGTATCCGACTCTTCTTAGATTATCTTCTTGAGAATTTCAGTGGTTTGGTCGAGCGATCAGACAAAGAGTCGACGCTCACCTACGTATGACGGATCTCTCGAACTCAGCGCCAGCTTACGGACAGAGATCATTGAACTGGTTATCATACGAGCAACATAAGGACGTGATTGGAGAGAGAAATGAAAGTCGTCGGTAACACGGTTATTCAACCTTTTCACAAGGCAACCTGCCATTGCGGTGCGGTTGAACTAGAGCTCAGCTTACCTAACGGGATAGAAAAACCACGCCGCTGTGATTGTTCTATCTGTCGTCGCAGGGGAGCGATTGTGGGCTCTGTTGCGCTGGATGGAATCAAGATCCTCAAAGGTGCAGAGCATCTCAAGCTTTATCAATTCAATACCAACACCGCAAAGCATTATTTCTGCTCAAACTGTGGTATCTATACCCATCATCAACGCCGCTCAAGCCCAAATGAATATGGCTTTAATATCGGTTGTTTGGAAGGGGTGAACCCTTTTGATATTGGTGATGTGGTCACTAATGATGGTGTTAATCACCCCGCTGATCGTTAATTTATTGAGCACTATAAAGGGAAGGGATTATGTCTGAATATGGTGCGGTCATTCGTTGGCAAAAAGAGGAAGATGAAGCCTTTAGCGACAATCAATACAGTCGCAGCCATACGTGGGAGTTCGATGGTGGTGTCACTGTGCCTGCTTCCTCTTCGCCTCATGTGGTGCCATTGCCACTTTCGGTGGCCGAGAATGTTGATCCAGAAGAAGCCTTTATTGCAGCACTTTCTAGCTGTCATATGCTGACTTTTTTGGGCATCGCGGCTAAACAGAAGTATGTGATCGGTTCTTATGTGGACGATGCAGTTGGTGTGCTTGAAGAAGATGAGTCAGGTCGTTCGTCCGTTACAAAGGTAACGCTGCGACCTGAGATTGTGTTTTTAGGAACTAAGCAACCAACGGCCAAACAGATCCAAAAGCTGCACCATTTAGCGCATAAAAACTGTTTTATTGCGAACTCGGTAAAAACGGACATTGTGGTAGAAACTAAAGCGTAAACAACACACGTTAACATAGAACAACCGCGAGGCTGCCTAGTGCATCACTGGCGGTTTTTTTGTGTCTGTGTAATCCTACGTATGGTTTTATTAAGTGACAGCTAGAAAGTTCTGAGAGATAGGTAGAGAGCTCTTGAATGGTAGGAATAGATTGGTTAGCAGAGAGTTATGTTTAGTGTCCCATTGAATAGTTTTGTACATCGTGTGAGTGATAAAAGCCAAGTGATGGCGAATGCTGCGGAATGTGGATGCCAGTTGAAACGAGTCCGTCGTTCGCGTAATTGGTTGTTGGTCGCTCAAGAGCATCAACTCGTTGAATTTAAAGACTTGCTCACCCACGAAAAAGACGGTTGGATCGCCATTGCAATCGACAAAGTACTGCCTAAACCTGTGGTGTGTTTGGCTTCTCTGTTAGCGGCGACACCCTCGATGACTGTGGCGCAGCTGGTGATGGAGTCTGGATGTTCAATGGCAGAAGCAAGACGTGCGATTGATGAGCATGAAGGTCTGTAGGTGTATTCGAAGCGTGTGAAAAGAGAATCGAGAGCAGTAAAAAGCCCGTAACGATATTGCGCTGGAAAACGTCATATTGTTACGGGCTTTATCATCTGTGCTGCTGTTAAGCTAAGCAATGCGTCTTATGAAGCATTGACTCGATTAAGAGTTCGCTACTTTTACACGAATCGTGTTTTTGCCAAGCTTTGACAAGTTCAGCTTGTTTAGTGCCGCTTTAGCTTCTTCTTGCTCTGGCATTTCAACAAAAGCAAAGCCTTTTGAGTCGCCAGTTTCTTGGTCTAAAACTAGGCTGCACTCTTTTACTGAACCGAACTCAGAAAATAGCACACGGATGTCTTGCTCAGAAGTAGAGCGTGATAGGTTACGAACTAGAAGTTTCATAATAAACCTTGAATATGAATTTACGCCGAGCATTGTCGCACACTTTCATGCTCACCCTGACATAATAATTTAAGTTCATGCTTGCTTGGGTTTGTTAAGTCATGCCAGCGGTTTTTAGAGTCAGGTTACTCTTCGTCGAACTGTTTGATCGTGAACGCGTCTTCGATTCGGTTAAGCTCTTCTTGTTCTTTAACTCGCTTCTCTTCTTGAAGAGTCGCTTTCGTTTCGTTGAAACGTTTTTTCTCGGACTTAGTCAGGAATTTTACAGCTTTTTTGTTGGTCAGTGCGTAAGCAACGACGTCTTCACCTTTTTCTCTGCGGTCGTTTACGCGTTGTGAGAAACGTTCATTGTCGCGAGCTTTACGCTCCGCTGAGGTCAACTTGCTCATGCTTTAAAGCCTTTTCAATTAATCATGTTAGGAAATCTACGCTAGCGAAACAAATAGGAACTGCTATGTGTGAGCCTAGCCCATTTGTGTGCTGGTGGCGCATCTTAGCACAGAGCGTTGAGCTTGCAGGTATGCAATTCGCGAGATCAAACAAAACAGCCCACAACATATCTTTGTGGGCTGAAATTTCGCGCTAAACGAACAATATTAAATCTAAGGTTCGCTTCATCAGATTTTCTCTATGTATAAGATGACCTCACCGACCTTAAAGCCAAACTTCGACATTTCGGTTTTGTTGAATAGTCGTTTTTCGTCCATTAAGAACATCCAATCATCTAGTACGACTTCATAGGTGCTGCCGTCTACTTCAATTTCGAGGTCATACTTCCAGTACAGGGCGGAGCCTTGAGTCTCACCATAAGCGGTTCCAACGACATCGTTGGCAGTCCCAGAATAGGTATTTTCGCCCGTTTTGATCAGATTCCAAACGCGAGTTGAGCGCTCACCATCAGCAAAGGAGAACCACTCTTTTATCTCTCCGTTGTCACCGTCCCAAGTCGCGATAAGTTTGGCATCAAAGCGGCGCAGCAGGTTACCAGAGCGGTCGAGCACCATGCCATAGGCCATCAGATCACCATTAAAAAAGGTTTCAAGCTTGAGCTCTGGCGTAGTGTCGACATGGTCTTCTAAACTTGCAGAGCCACAGCCCGCTAGCAAAATGAGAGAAAGCAGTGCTAGAGCGAGTTTTATTATTTTTGTTTTTGGACTCATTTATTTAACCCTAATAGTTGTTTGCGTAGGCCGGGCTCGGATGTGTTTTCAGATAGCCAGATTGCCAAAAAAGCTTCACCAAATTGTTTGTCTTGGATGGTGCCGATCGGTTGTTCGTCGAAGTAGAACCGGCTTATATTGTCTTCTGTTACACGGATAGTGAGTGTGCTTCCTGCTTCAACGTTAGGCCACATCTCGTACAAAGGTTGTAGCCAACGTTGAATATTGTTGTTTGAGTAGCCAAGTTTGTTCCATTGCTCTTTCGTTGCGTCTACGAGGTCTTTGCTATCTATCGCGCGGTAATACTCAAGTTTTAATGCTCGATCTGAGTTGGTTGGCGTTGCGTAGAACTCAGCAGAATAAAGTTTCCAAAACAGGTAACTCATTTCGCCTTGGCCGCGTTTATTTAAATCATCAACAGCAGAGGCGTTCGCGTTTCCAGTAAAGAAGAGCACAGCAAAAATCAGGGGTAGTGTGATGAAGCTTACCAATCTGTTTGTTGTTTGAGTGCTCTCTTGATTTAGATAGCTTGATTGCACTGTAGATTTTGACAGCGCACGAACGCGGCTTGTTTCGTTCTCAGGTATGAACGCTTGGGTAGGGTTGCGTGAATAAGCCATAAGTCACCTCGTTGTCCTTGCTACTTCAGGTTGTACTAAGTTGGAGTAGGCGGCCACCAGTAAGGGCAACAAAATTCCCCAACTTATTGCAAGGGCTGCGACTACCGATGCATCTGGCCAAGTAGTAATAAGGGCGCCTACTTTGATGCCTCCCCAATAGCTACTAGTACCCGCTACGAACCCTATGGCGAACAAGATCACTTTCGAGCATTTTAAAAGCCAATTTAGGCTGTGATTGAAGCTGATCAAAAACATGATCCATAGACATACGAGCCACACTGGAAACCATGATTGATTGGCAATTTCAGAATCGACGGCAAACACGCCGAAGTAAAGCATGAGGCTATCAAGCAATAGCCCTAATGGAAGCAAACAGAGTATTTTCAGGTCACGACTACGAGTCGGAGAGAGAAGGAAATGAACAGCGACAATCAGTGGCGCGATGAACGGGGCTTGCGCGGTAAAGAAGGCGCTGCAAACCCAGGTCGCTTGAAACAAGACCAGATTAATAATCCAAAACTGTTTCATCTTTTGCTCCAAAGTAACGAGGTTTTCTGGCCACTAGGTGATGTGTACTGATCACGCGCTCTTTGAATGCGCCTTCACAGTAACAGAAATAGAAGATCCATAAGCGCTTAAACTCTTCTGAATAACCGAGAGACTCTAACTCTTGCCAGCTGTTTTCAAAGGCGATGTTCCAGTCGTTAAGCGTGCGAGCGTAGTGCAGGCCTATGTCATTAATTTCTTGGACGACAAGGTCTGTGCTGGTCGCAAGGTGTTGAGTCATCACTGAAACCGAAGGTAAACAACCGCCCGGGAAAATGTACTTCTGAATAAAGTCGACGCCTTTGCGGTATTTATCGTAACGACTGTCGGCGATGGTGATTGCTTGAATCAACATCTTGCCTGAAGGTTTCAGTAGCGAAGAACATTTCTCAAAGAAGGTTTGTAGATATTCATGTCCGACTGCTTCTATCATCTCGATAGAAACCAATTTGTCATACTCGCCAGCGAGGTTACGATAATCTTCCTTAAGGAGGGTGATTTTGTCGGTTAAGCCGAGCGCTTTTACTCTCTGTTCTGCAAGCGCGTGTTGGGCATCTGAGATTGTGGTTGTGGTGACATGGCAACCATAGTGTTGCGCCATGAATATAGCCAAGCCACCCCAGCCTGTGCCTATCTCGACCACGTTATCGTTCTCAGACAGCTCTAATCGCTCACAGATGGTTTTCATTTTGTTTTGCTGAGCTTTGGATAGGGTTTCTGCTTCTTCGCTGTAGATAGCCGACGAATATTGCATAGAGCTATCTAAGAATCGCTCATACAGTTCGTTACCGATGTCGTAGTGAGCGAGAATATTTCGCTTAGAGCCCTGCTCGGTGTTGGCATTCTTACGACGAAGCAATAGGTTTTTGATGCGAGAAATCCACTGTGTTTTATCGTCCAATTCGTCTAGCTGCGATTGGTTGCGCGCCATGATCTGGATAACACGAGTTAGATCTGGGCTGGTCCATTTGCCATCAATGTAGGCTTCGGATGCACCAATACTGCCGTTGATGACAACATCTCTAAAAAAGGTCGCATCGTGAATCACAATTCGACCTTTCAAGTCTGCTTCTCGATCACCAAACACTGAATTTTGGTCTCGCTCGATGATTTCAAGCGTCGCAAATTGCAGGCGTTCTAACACCTTGAAGATTAAAGCTCGATATTTACAGTTGCTTGAAACAGCAACGGCTTTAGCTTGTTGTTTAATGTTGTTGTTTTGTTTTGCAAGCTGTTCCATGTAAACCTCGCTGAGAACTCATTTTAATTTTTTAGTCAACTAAGTTTGGGTGTTGTTCATTGGTTTGAGACGCCCAAATCATTAATTGAGTTGTACTATTTAGTTACTGTAAAGGCGCTTAAGACGTTGAGTCTGGATGCGCCACGAACGGTACTTTTTTCAGGAATAATTTGAGAGCCTGATAATAAATTCCCATCACGACTTTTATCGTCATCGCCGGAATTTTGAGTACTGTTCGTCGAATGTTTTGCTTGGTTACTGACTGCTTGGTCAGTGCCAGCGTTGCATCGAAAAGCTTTTCGTCTCGTCGGCTTTCGATGTGGACTAATGTTCGTTTCGCTGGTGGCTTAATCTTCCAAAAGTAGGTCATGTTTAAGTCCATAAAAGGCGATACGTGGAACTCCTTCTTAACCTTTAACTCTTGTTGCATGTCGATCAGGTAGTAATGTCGTTGTCGCCAAGGTGTGTTACTCACTTCAGCCAACATATAGCGACACTCTCCGGTTTCGTCGTAGCAGAAAAAACAGTTGATTGGGCTGAAATAAATACCTAAACAACGGCACTGTGCCAACATTGTCACTCTATTTGACTCAGACCAAACCCCACCAAGTTGTTGCACTTTGGAAGCTATACGTTGCTTAAGTGATTTTGGTTCATTGTTAATGCTATTTTCTTTTTTTTCAGCGAGATAATCCGATTCGACAAAGCGAATCGGGTTATACCATTGAGTTCCGAACAGCGCACTACGCGCTGTGGTTTGGGGCAGTTCATCAAGATCCAGCCCCATCATATATAGCTGATAGCTGAACTCGTGTGTGATGTCGCCGAAACGGCGATGTCTGACGTTACCCCAATAGATCCCGCTGAGTTCTTCACTCTTTTCGGGATCGCTCCCCATGTCGGATGTCAGGGTGTGAGTGTTCATAGCGCTGAACTCGTATTCAAATCCAAGCCGAAGCGTTTGGTTACATCAAGTGCGCTGTGGACACCATCTTCATGGAACCCGTTATACCAATAAGCGCCTGCGAAGTGAGTTTGGTTTTTGCCACAAATCTGTTCACGCTTGTGCTGAGCTTCAACCGTGTTCGAGTTTAGAACAGGGTGGTGATAGACAAAGCTGCGAATGATTTTCTCAGGTGCTATCGCGTCACTTTGATTTAGGGTTACACAGAAGGTGTCTTGGCTTTCAATGCCCTGCAGGATGTTCATGTTGTAAGTGACACAGGCCGGTCGTTTGCTGTCGCCATCGAGCATGTAGTTCCAACTCGCCCAAGCCAGCTTTCTGTCTGGTAGTAAACGAGTATCCGTGTGGAGTGCAACTTCGTTGCGGCTGTATGGAATCTCTCCCAGAACCTGCTGCTCTTGTTCGGTCGCATCACCAAGTAGGCGCAGGGCTTGGTCTGAGTGACAGGCGAATATCACTTCATCGAAGTCTTGTGTGCCACCATCTTCAAATTCAATGGTAATACCAACCTCTTGGCGGGTGACCTGTTTGATTGATGTATTCAACGCAACCGGTTTGTTCAAACGCGAAAGGATGATCTCAACATAAGAGCGAGACCCTTTAGGAATCACGTACCACTGAGGTCGGTTGGCGATGTCGAGCAGGCCATGGTTATAGAAGAACTGGATAAAGAACTTGAGCTCAAACTCTTCCATCTCTTCTAAGCTTGTCGACCAAATAGCGGCACCCATCGGTAGGATGTAGTGCTGGCTAAAGAAGTCGGAAAACTGGTTATCTCGCAGGAAATTACCAAGGGTAACGTCAGGCGTGAATACATTGCTTTCGAATTGTGCTTTACACAATTTGTTGAACTTAAGAATGTCGGAAACCAAAGACCAGAACTGCGGTTTAAAAATGTTACTCCTTTGAGCGAATAATGAATTAATGCTGTGGCCATTGTATTCAAACTTGGTAGTAGTGTTGTGGACGCTGAAGCTCATCTCAGTCGGTTGCCTTTCAACACCGAGTTGTTCTAGAAGCTGGTTGAAATTCGGGTACGTACGATCGTTGAATACAATAAAGCCGGTGTCGATAGAAAACGCCGAGCCTTGATGTTCAATATCAACGGTGGCAGTGTGCCCTCCAACGTAATCATTTTTTTCAAATACCGTTACGTCGTGGTGCTTATCCAATATATGCGCGCAAGTGAGTCCAGAGATGCCTGAACCAATAATGGCGATTTTCTTCATTGTTATACCATCCTTGAAGCGAGTTTTTGCCAAACTTGAGTTGGAAGCATTCTTAATAGCTTCATCAACATGATGAATCGTCTTGGGAAGTCGATCTCACTCTTTCCTTGAGCAATACCGTTTACGATTCGCTGAGTTGCGGCCTCACTACTAATGATCATAGGCATAGAGAACGTATTTCGCTCGGTTAATGGTGTTTCAACAAAGCCTGGATGCACAATTGATACATGAATATCGTGTTGTGCCAGGTCAACCGAAAGCGTTCTGCCTAAATACGTGAGTGCCGCCTTAGAAGCGCCATAAGCCTCAGCTCTAGGCAAAGGCAAAAAGCTCGCGCTTGAACTCACCAAAACCAAGCGACCACCGGGCTTGATGTTTTTGAGCCATGCTTTTAAAGCGTAGCCAATAGAGATCAGGTTGATATTAATGACGCGTTCGAAAAGCTCCGCATCAAAATTCAATGGATCATCGATATACTCACAATCACCTGCATTCAAAATTAGCAGGTCGAGTGGCTTGTTGTGGTCAAGCTCAGGGAAATTGTGGTAATCGGTTAGATCAAAACAGAGTGGCTCAATGGATGAGTGTGATAGGTCTGTTTTGTGGGAATCGACTAAGGTTTGCAGCTTGTCTGAGTTGCGGCCACAAGCAATTACTTGATGCCCTTGCTGAGCATAATCGAGTGTCAGTGATTGGCCGATACCTGAGGTCGCGCCAGTGATCATAATACGCATTATCGGCTCGCTCTTTTCTTGATGGATTTGATGGCACAGCCTAACACTGGAATGTGTTCATACAACATAGAGCCGACGTCGAGGTAGTCTCTGTGATAGATCACTTGGTCATCGAGCATTTTGATATGGCTGTGGCCTTGAACTTCGATAGGCTTTTGACCATTCAACTGCTTGTGAGCAAACTGCATTGTCCAATATATAGACGCCTCATCTTTCACCTCAAACTTGTGCTCTATGTGAAAGTAGCAGCTGGTTACTTGGGAATATAGGTTCTCAAAATAGTGCGTCAGTGCTTCGATCCCACTGACTTGATGCAGTGGGTCCTGGAATTCAATTTTTGGATGATACACCGTTTTCAGCACATCAAAATTCTCGGTACCAAGTTCTCGATACATGTTGAGAAAGTTATCAAGCCATAGAGAGTTATCCATAATACTCACTCTAATTATTTGAAAAAGGCTAAGGCTCTCAATCGTGCTTCTTTATGTTCGACGATGGGTTGCCAGTATTCGCTGTCTATTCCGTTTTTAGCGATAAAGTCATGTGGGAAATGTACATGCTTATCAGGGATATTTTGCAGCTCTGGTATGTACTTACGAATAAAAATGCCTTTTGGATCAAACTTTTCACTTTGAGTGATTGGGTTGAAAATTCTAAAGTAAGGTTGAGCGTCACAGCCGGTACTTGACGCCCATTGCCAGCCACCATTGTTGGCACTAAAATCACCATCGATAAGGTGCGACATAAAGAATCGCTCGCCCCAGCGCCAGTCAATGAGTAGATGCTTGGTCAGGAAACTCGCCACCACCATTCTTAACCGGTTGTTCATCCAGCCAGTCTCAACTAATTGACGCATTGCGGCATCAACCAATGGATAACCCGTTTTACCTTCACACCATGCTTTGAAGCTTGGGTGGTCTTGATGCCAATCTAAGCCGTTGTATTTGGGCTGGAAATTAGAGCCTTTCACTAAATCAGGGTGGTGAAACATCAGATGTTTATAGAAATCTCGCCATATCAATTCATTAAGCCAAGAAAAGGCAGGTAATTGAGTGTCAAATAATAGGTCAGGTTGCTGCTGAATCAATTGAATCGCTAGCCACCTCGGACTGACCGCTCCTATTGTTAAATAGGGTGATAACCCTGATGTGCCTTTAATCGAAGGAATATCCCTAAACGTCGCGTAGTCGTTGACTTTGTTTGCTAGGAAGTTGGGAATCACGCTTTTTAATACATCTTGGCTTAATGGCCAGCGACTTGAATCAACACGAGGAAAGTCGAAATCATAGTCAGCGGAGATTCTTAAGGCTTTTAAGTCATCAGGAAGCTGTTCTTGTGAAAACTCAGCAGGCACGAAAGGAGCAGGGTTACAGATGATGCCTTTTACCTGAACTTCTTTTAGCCAAGCGTTCTTAAAGGGTGTAAAGACTTTGAACATCTCACCTTGTTTGTTGAGAACGCTACCTAGTGGCAGCATTACATCGCAGTCGCTTACCTTCAGGTTTAGGCCGTTTGAAATCAGCTTTTGATCGCGAGCTTGTTCATCAACCTCAGGCTCTGAGTTTGCGTAGACACATGTCGCATCGAGCTGTTTACATAAGTCGACTAGTTTTGTGGCTTGGTCGTTAAAATCAGTGGCTTTGAGGTGCAGCAGAGTGATACCGAACTCCGAGAGCTGTGATTCTAGCTGCTTGAGGTGGCGGTAGATAAAATCTGCTTTGATTGGTGCTAGGTGATGCCGTTGCCATTGCTGCGGGGTTGAGATAAAAACGGCGATAGTTACGCCGCTTTCAATTGCAGCGATGAGAGCGGGATTATCGTGAATCCTTAGATCTCGTCGTATCCATAAAATATCGCTCAATATCCGTACCTCAGTTTAAGTTCTTGTGGGTGAGGGTTTAGATACACTTGTGACTCAAGGTATTCATTTGGGTATTCCATTAGATAGTGGTTTATCAGTGTTAATGGTACTAACAGAGGAATGACACCTTCGCGGAATGAGGTTATCTGATTGGCAAGTTCTTGCTTATGCGCGCTGCTCAGTTGCTTTTTAAAGTAACCCTGAAGGTGTTGCAAGGTGTTAGCGTGGCTACCACGGTTCGCGTGGTGAGATAAAGCCGTCATCAAGCCTTCAATGTATTGACTTGCTAGTTCATCTATCTCTAAATCATTACTGGCCAGTAGCTTGCCTAGGCTCTTATAACCTTCTACGTGATGACACATTACTAGGTACTTATGTGCACTGTGGAACTGAATTAATTTGTGTTTGGTCACGCCCTCATCGACAAGGTCTAACCACTTTTGATAGGTGAATACTCGTGTCATGAAGTTTTCGCGCAAAATCGGATCGTTAAGGCGACCGTTCTCTTCAACTGGAAGTAACGGGTTCCCATCCATAATTTGTTGGGTGAACATGCCCACGCCTGTCGATTCAGAACCGCGGCCATGATGGTGGTAAACTTTTACTCGTTCCATACCGCAGGTCGGGCTTTTTTGGCAAACAATGAAACCAGCAATGTGCTGATTGTTTTTTGAATAGTTTTGTCCAAACTCAATAAGCTCATTGGTTACATCACCGGAACCGTCTGGACGAGAGACATGGATGATGTCATCTAGTTGACGAGTTTGACGAATGGTTGGTCTTGGTGTCGGTAGACCAATTGCCATTTCTGGGCAAACTGGTTCCAATTCGACATATTCTGCAAGGTCGTCTGTGCAGAAGCGAGAACGTTTATGTCCTGTATCAAACCGAACTTTGTGACCGGCAACACATGCACTGATGCCCATCTTGATTTTTTTGTCCATTGGCCAACTCCTTCGCTCTGTGCTGTTTAATTTAGTCTAGGCTATTTAACAAGTTCAGAGCTGTACATAGCAGCTCTGTAACTTGATGATTTTAAAAAGCCGATATAATTTTAGACTATTTATTTATTGGTCTCTATACCGTTCTGTATACCTGAATCACACTTACTTTTAGTAAATGTACTTACCCAATGGGTTGAATAACTGACTTACGCCTTTAGTGAAATGCATGGCGTCGCTTGAAAGCGTTAAACACACACAGCCTTCTTTAGTTTCTGGTTGATGAGTGTGTTTACCGTCTAACCAGATGAAATCGCCTTTGTTATAGACTCCCATTTCGTCCTCGAAGCTTCCCTCTAGCAATAGGGTTATTTCAAAACCTTTGTGTGTGTGGCAAGGCACTTGTCCATTTTTGTCTATATGCAATAAACTGGTGTGGTGCGACTCATCATCGAAATCGAGTCTTGCTCTCGATATTTTCCCTAAACTTATCCAGTCTTTTAGTGCGACTGAGTTAAGCGCTCTAGGAAGCGTAAAAGTGGTTTTAGCTACTGTTATTTTCTGTATTTCTGGCTCCATTTCAACGGATTGAGATAAGTCAGCGGTGATTGATTCAATTGCATTTAAATCAAACTCTACATCATCAGAAAAAAAGGTGTTGATTTCTCTATGACCCAGAGGTAATTCTAAATTGTCAGTGTCAAATACAGTGTTGGCAGCTTCGGCTGTTAACTGATTAACTTGTTGTTGGCAGTGTTCACAGAGCTCAACATGGCTCGCCACAATCAAAGAAACGGAATCAGCGAGAGAACCCCCAACAAAGCTTTTCAACATATTTAAATTTGGGTGATGTTTAATCATGGTTTTGTTCTCCCATGTGGACCTTAAGTTTGGCTAAAGCGAGTCTTAGACGTGATTTGACGGTTCCTAGAGGGACATCAAGTTGTTGAGCGAGTTGTTCTTGTGATAGCTCTTGAAAGTAAACCCCTTTCACAATCGTTTTCTGGGCGAGAGGTAGTTTCTCTATCTGAGTCATTACATGACGGCTCATTAGATGGTCACCAAATGGAAGCTCTTCGTTTTGAGATTCCGCTATCATTGAATCGATTGGCCAGATATCGTCTGCAATGGTTTGTTCCGCTTTTGATTTCACTTTTCTCAACATATCGAAAGCAGCGTTTCGCATCACGGTGTACACCCAAGTCGTTGCCGCGCCTTTCTCTTCGTTATAGAGGTGTGCTTTTTTCCAAACATTAGCCATTGAGTCTTGAACAAGTTCGTTAGCCGCAGCTTCGCTCCCCAACTTACTGATACCAAAGCGTTTGATTTTGGGAGCAAAAAACTTAAACAAATTAGTAAAAGCCTGCTTGTCTCGGTCTGTACCAACCAAAATCAACCAGCTTGAAAGCTCAGCTGGTACTTTGGTTTCGGTAGGTAATTTGTTATCGGGAATAATGACATGCTCCTTGCCTTTCCCTGAACTTCTCATTTCCACTTGCATAGTATCTGACCATCATGCGAATTTGGTTAACACTACGCAGAAAGTAAAGCTCGGGATCACTTCTATTTAAACTAATTTCTATTATACGAAATTATAGTGAATAAAAGTGTCTATTGCCCCGTAATGATTTGATTAAGAAAAGGAACGAGAGAAGGAAAGCTCGCGGGTCTAGTAAATTCGGCTTTTTTTTCTAGAGGGATAGGCAACATTTCCAAGAGTCTTGCACAAGTCCATTGAGAATTTTCGAAGTCAGGTGTTGGATAAAGCGTTCTGATCGATTCATTTTCTCTGAAAAGCTGAACAAGAAATGAGGTCATGATATTTGGGGTTTTGGCATTTAACTCTGGCCAGTGAGGCAAGTTTTGAAAGCGACTGGTGATCAGAGTGTCTTGTTGACGCATTGCATCCTTAAGCTTAACTAATTGAACGCCTTCAACGTCGATTTCAAGAATATTGTCGTCAGAAATATTGAAGTCCACTATCGTTACTCTGGTTCCCCATGAGCTGAGTGTTTTGGGTTTTGCTGCATCTTGGGGGGCGATGATAAACCCACCTCCTTGAGACGCACTGGAGACCATTTTCAAGTATTTCTGTTCGAAAATGCGTAGTCTCTGTCTACCGTTTGGTAAAATAAACAAAGGAAGCGGGAATACTGGCAGTCTGTCAAGTGCTTCTGATTCGGTGTTATCTAACGGCTGTATTTTTTTAGCTGATTTAGGCACATAGTACTCCTTAAACATAAAATTCATTTTAGGGATATACGTTCCTAGTTTGGTGTACGATCAATTTGATGAGTCATGGTTTATCGGGGAGTGGCCGAGTGTAAATCGGTGGTCTGCATTTTTTGTTGCACCTGTTAATAAATTCATTGTTTATCCCTTCTTTCATGAATGCCATTAGGTTATATGATTAAATAGTAAGCGAATGGATAGGTGAGACAGTGAGCGTCTATCTGACGGAGATTTCTTTATCCGACATCACATCAAAGGAATGGTCATGATCGTTATTTATGGTATCAAAGAGTGTTTAAATCCTATTAAGTTACAGCTCTCTAATGTTTTACAGCAATGTTTGAACAGTGAGATGGGTTTACCTGATGACAAGCGGGCGCATCGATTTGTTCCATTAGAAAGAGATGACTTTTTTTATCCTGAAGGGCGGTCTGAAGCTTACACCGTTATTGAAATCAACATGATGGAAGGTCGAGCTGTTAACACCAAAAAACGGCTGATTAAGAAGATTTTCTCAGAAATAGAAAAACAGTTAGGTATCTCCCCTTTAGATATCGAAATTACGATAAAAGAACAGCCGTCACACTGTTGGGGTTTTAGAGGCATGACGGGAGATGAAGCTCAAGACCTCCAGTACAAAGTGAAGGTTTAGCTTATGTTTGGTTCTGTTGGCGATTTCTCAGATAAATTTCGGTTCGCGTAAACCCTTGTGCTATACTCCGCGCCCCAATCCAAGTTGGCTTGCTTAATCTTAGGAAATTATTATGAGTGCTAAAAACGAACTTCAACAAATTAACAACCGTCTAGACAAGTGTCGCCACAAGTTAGCGGCTGCTAAAACTCGTAATGATCGTCCTGTTGTTCGTCAATTTGAAGACGAGATTAAGAAACTTACGAAGAAAATTGCCCAGCTCAAACACAAAGAAAGCTTCGATGTGAATCAAGAGCGTAAATCGCTGATTGATATGCCATTTAGCCGTGAAATCACCAAAGCTGAGCAAGCGGATATGGGGAAACTGAAAAAGTCTGTAAAAGGATTAGTGATTGTTCACCCAATGACGAAGATTGGTAAAGAGCTTCGTATTGAGGTTATGACAGGTTATGCCCCGAAAAAATTCTAATTACCTGTAATGGTAATAAAAAAGGAGCTAGCAGTAGCTCCTTTTTGCTTTATTAGGCATTTAGAAAGGTATTGAGCGGCGATATTATTTCTGTCGGCTTGTATTTCTTTGAGGTGATTGTTGTTACAAAAACCTTCTATAAAGGTTAACACGTTACATACATAGCGCAGAGCGAACACGGCAATGTGCTCGTTTTTCTAATCTACAACTTCTCACCTATTTACATAAATATAAGCGGAGCAACACATAATTACAGGTCACTAGACTCATTAGGGAATATGAGAACGTAAAAATATAGAGGTTATATGAATCAATTAATTTCAATAGGGCCACTAGAATCTTTCCTAATCGCGATTAGTGTTTTGTTTCTAGGCAATTTTGTAAATGCAAAGCTACCGGTTCTCAAAAAATACAATATCCC
Organism: Vibrio sp. ECSMB14106; assembly: GCF_000972265.1. Lineage (NCBI taxonomy): Bacteria > Pseudomonadati > Pseudomonadota > Gammaproteobacteria > Vibrionales > Vibrionaceae > Vibrio > Vibrio sp. ECSMB14106. The sequence continues at coordinate 183,688 of NZ_LAUM01000003.1, forward strand.
AGAGCCCATCGTGGGCGGCTTGATCGTCGCTTTTGCTATTACAGCCCTACACTTTAATGGCGTTGATCTAGAGTTCTCTTTGCCATTACAGAATACATTCATGCTAATGTTTTTTGCTACCGTCGGCCTTGCCGCTAACTACACACAGTTGATAAAAGGTGGGGCAAAGGTATTTCTGTTCCTAGGGGTCGCCTCTGTTTATATCATCATCCAGAATGGTGTGGGTGTAACTCTCGCCACGGCACTTGGTCTCGAACCTTTGATGGGGTTGATTGCAGGGTCAATTACGCTATCTGGTGGTCACGGAACTGGCGCCGCTTGGGCACAAACTTTTTCAGAGACCTATGGCATTGCCAACACCCTAGAAATTGCGATGGCGTCAGCGACTTTCGGTCTTATCATCGGCGGTATTATTGGTAGTCCGGTAGCCCAAAAGTTGATTGATAAAAACAACCTAGAGTCTGAATACGGTACTGGTACACAAACTCACGAACGTTTCCCTGAGTTGGTGACTTACAACGAATATGAAGAAGACAAAGTAACGGCGAAGAAGGTAATTGAGGTTCTTTTCATTCTTCTTATCTGCATCACTGGTGCGAGATACCTAGAACAATGGGTCGCTACTTTTGAAGTTTCGTGGTTGATGATTCCTGACTTTGTGTATGCGCTATTCATTGGTGTGTTCATTACTAATGTTTTTGAAGTGACTAAGCTGCACAAAACCGACAGTGAAACGGTCGATATTCTTGGTACCGTGTCATTATCGCTGTTCTTAGCCATGGCACTAATGAGCCTTAAGCTTTGGAACATTTTTGATCTTGCGATTCCATTCTTGGTTATCCTTAGTGTTCAAGCGGTGGTGTTGGGACTTTTCTCTTACTTTGTGACCTTTAAGGTGATGGGGGCGAACTATGAAGCGGCAGTTATGTCGGGTGGCCACTGTGGTTTCGGCTTAGGAGCAACGCCAACAGCAGTAATGAACATGGGATCTTTGGTGAGTCGATTCGGTCCATCGCCACAGGCGTTCATGGTAGTGCCAATTGTCGGTGCCTTCTTTATCGATATTGTTAACCTGATCATCCTACAAGGGTACATCTCGTTTATAGGTTAATGGTAATACAGAGAATTGATACAAAGAAAACCAGTCGATAGACTGGTTTTTTTATTGTTCTACTTTGCCTTTTCTTAACTGCGTTTATGCATGTGGCGGTGAACTTATTTGTAATTCCTTTAGCAGAGAAAACGCAGATTGGGTGTGCTCACCAGTGACAATAAATCCTACAAGCTGGTTAGATTCATTAAAGCCTTTGGCAATAATCCCTTTCGGGTCAAACCTCGCTTCCCAACTCTGAACGGTTTGAATATTTCTACCTGCCAATTGAATAGGATAACGGGGTGTTTTTACCTTAGTAATAATATGTGGCAGCCTTAGCTTGCCTTCTCCTGTGGTGAGTTGTTTAGCTAATATGCTGGCCGACAATACGGCGGGTTGTAGGTAAGCCATTACTTGGCCTTGAATCTCAGTACAATCACCAATCGCATAGACATTTTGTATGCTGGTTCTCATTGCTTCGTTAACGATGATACCTCTGTTCACCTCAATGCCCGCTTGTTTCGCTAGTGTGGTGTTTGGCATTAACCCAGCAGCAGCGATGACTACGTCGGTCTTGATTAATCGAGAAGACGTTGTTTGCAGCCTCACCCCATCCGGGAGATAAGTTGCGCGACACACTGCAGAATCGGTTTCGACGGTAACACCTGCTTTTGTTAGTTCCCTTTCCAATTCAAGGGAAACGAAAGGTGGCACTAGGCTATTTAGCAAGTAACTCGCAGGCTCAATGATGGTGACATCTTTGCCTGCGGTTTGAAGGTCGAAGGCGAGCTCAACGCCGATTAATCCTCCGCCAATCACGGTGATTCGTTGAGCATCATCAATTTGAGCTTTGCTCCTTTCGAATTCCTCTAAGCTATTTAGTGTAATGGTCGCCTGAGGAAGCAACCCTTCTGTTGGCGGTATAAAGGGTATAGCGCCAGTCGCTAGTACAAGTTTTGAGTAGGGGATGACATCATCGCCAGCGACAATAAACTGCTGTTCGGTGTTAATCTCGTTTACCCAAACGTTGGTTTTAATGACAACGTTATATTGTTTTGCTAATTGCTGAGCATTATTCATCACGAGCTGTTGAGGTGTTTGCTCATTACTGAATACGTGCGAAAGGTTCGGCTTGCTGTATTCAACACCAGAGTCCGCCGTGACCATAGTAATAGCAATGTTTTGGTCAGCTTTACGAAGCATCTTTATGGTTTGTAGGGCGGCGAAACCACCACCCACAATCACAATGTTCGACATGTTATTTCTCCACAAACACTTCTTTACCTAAATGGCATTCAGGGCAAAGGAAATCATCCGGCACTTGTGCCCATGGTGTTCCCGGTTCAACGCCTTGGTACGGTTCACCTGACTGTGGGTCGTACACCCATTCACACACAGTACAGCGCCAGCAAGTGCAGTCTGCGCTGCGTGCTGACTTGTCTTGCGATTCTTCTGGCTTCTGCTCTGCCGTGTCTTTTAGCTCGGTTGGGGGGCTTGTCGGTGCTGATTCAATACGTTGAACGTTGCGCTCAACTTGTTTAGGCTCACTAACCTCGTTCGCATCGGCGCGCCAAACCTCAGCCAGTGTCATGCCGTAATCAATACATTGGCGAAGGGCGTCTGTGTCTGGTTTCCAGTGGATGTGTTGCGGTGCGCTGACTTCGAAATTAGCTTCACGTAGGCGAGCATCGATGCGTTTAACTGCGCCACCTGTCCAACCTGAAGAACCAAAGGCTGCGGCTCTTTTTTCTGCGAAACGCAGACCGTGTATCTCTTCGAGCAGCGCTGCGATCTGCGGCATCATCACATTGTTCATGGTCGATGAGCCAACGAGTACGCCCTTTGAGCGAAAGATGTTGGCAAGGATGTCATTCTTGTCGTGCTTGGAGATGTTGAACACCTTGATTGCCGTCTCTGGGCTGCCTTTACGTATTCCCTTAGCGATAGCATCGGCCATCATGCGAGTATTATTCGACATGGTATCGTAGACAATCGTAATACGATCTTCTTTGTAGGCCTTAGACCACTCGTAATACTGCTCAACGATTTGCGTTGCGTTATCGCGCCAAATACAACCGTGAGAAGTGGCGATAACATCGATAGGCACACCCAAGCTCAACACTTCTTCTATCTTCGCTTTCACCAAAGGCGCGAAAGGCGTCAGGATGTTCGAAAAGTAACGCAGACATTGGTCATGAAGTTCTACTTGGTCTAGCTGGTCGTTGAATAGGTTTTCGTCACAGTAGTGTTGGCCGAATGCATCATTACTAAACAGGATTTCATCACCGGTTAAGTAAGTCGCCATTGAGTCTGGCCAGTGCAGCATCTTCATCTCTACGAAGATCAGTTGTTTGCCGTTACCGACATCGAGCGTGTCGCCAGTTTTAACGGTTCTGAAGTTCCAGTCTGGTTGATGGTGATGGCCAACAATCGAGTTCACTCCTGCTTCCGTACAGTAAACTGGTGTGTTTGGAATTTTGGCTAGTAATGCTGAAAGTGCACCTGAGTGGTCTTCTTCGGCGTGCTGACAAATGATGTAGTCGATGTCGTTGATATCGATTTCCATCTCAAGGTTTGCAAGGAATTGCTCAGTAAAGCGATGATCAACGGTATCGACCAGCACCGTTTTCTCTTCACGGATCAGGTACGAGTTATAGCTGGTACCTTTGTTCATGTGGTATTCCTTGCCATGAAAGTGCTCGGTTTCCCAGTCGTGGACGCCAACCCAGTGAACATTTGATTTAACGTGAATAGTCATAATGATAATACCTTATTTAAATATCTAAGGTCATCAAAGCACTAGTTGTGCCATGTTTTTAATGTATTGTTTTACATTGGTTTTTTTGATTTACATATTTGGGTGTGTCTTTATGACTGTATATGTTGTGTAATCAAAATGATTATTAAGTGTCTTTATGACTAACTTTATTCGGGCAACTTTAGGTCGTTAAATAGCAGGAATAAAAAAGGCCAGACGAGTGTCTGGCCAAAACAAGGCAGTGTTATTTAACAGTCTGAAGTTCTGTTAAAAATATATTTTGTAAAACGAAAAAGCGTTTTAAAGAGTAAAGCGCTGTAGCTATTGGTACATGATGCATAGCGCATGGGAGCTATTACAGCGTAGTAACCACTTCATCAAGAGCTAGACGCGCTTTTGGTTTACCGTGGTTGTAGTCTTCGCCGTCTTTGTGGTAGCCGATAGCGAGTGCGACATCAACAACATGACCGTCTAGTTCGTCAGCAAATTCTTCGCCGATCATAGCGGCATCTACGCCTTCCATAGGCGTTGAAGCGATACCTAGACGAGCCAGTGTGTGCATTGTGTTACCTAGCGCGATGTACACTTGAGACTTAGTCCAGTTACCGTTGAAACCTGTTTCGTCTGTGTTCATTTCTGCGAATGCGTAAGCCCCTAAGAACTGCTCGTACATTTCAGCGGGTAGGTGACCAGAGCTTACTTCTGTATCAGCACGCTTAGCAAATTTCTCTTTAGTGTACTTAGGATCGTGAGCAAACAGGATCGTATGTGACGCTTCTTTCGCATGCGGTTGGTTAAACTGGAACATGTTCTCGAAAGTATTGTGGAAGCGCTGCTTAGCTGCGTCGCTCTCAATGATGATGAATTTCCAAGGCTGAGAGTTAATTGAAGAAGCAGACAAACGAAGTGCTTCTTTGATTACTTCCATGTCTTCCGCAGAGATGCGTTTTTCTGCATCGTATTTTTTAGCTGTGTAACGAGTGTTTAGATCTGAAATGATTGGATGAGTCATGTTGAATCCTAATATCTATCAATAATAAATGTTGTAGGGTTTTATGTTCAGTAGCGTCAACAATAAACGGATAACGCATTTAGGCTGTATATCTATAGATGAACAGTCAGTTTATAAAAGATTGAACGCTTAAATGGCTATCGAACATGCCCCCATAAAATCGAGTATCTGCGGTAGCTCAAGTCGATGGGTGTAAGATAATAGAAGAATGACTCGGGAAAAATAGCGAACATATCAAATCACTATGGTAAATAATGTCCATAATAAGTGATTAAGTGTGATCTTGATATGTTATGGCGCGCTAAGATCAGTCGCTTAGTACGCCTTTATGCCATATTGACGCAATAATGGTGGAAGTACGCTGTCTAGGTTTGGGATATCTTCTGGGGTGAGTTCAATTAAGCTGAAGCCGTGTTCTTCGTATGTTTCTCTTGTTTCAATGCGTTTGTCTTCAGCGACAGGGGCAGAATCGGTTCCCCAAAACTGGATGTACACCTTGCCATTTGGCAGGTAAAAATCGCTGATCACTTCTTTTGATATTGGCAGTGGACGTTCGTACGCATGCACCACTCCTGCCATATAAAGCCAGTTATCGATGATCAGCTCTCCCTTTGAACGCACATAGTGCCCATCTAAGGTTCGGTGTTTGGCCTCAAACTTCTGGCGGAAGCTAGAAAACGATACATCGGTCGAGTGGCTTTCTGCATCGTGGCCTAAAAACTCGACAACAGATTGCTTTAATCGTTTATTACGAACCAACGAATCGTGCCACACCACGAATAAATTCTCAGTCGCTTTGTCTTCTCTTTGTTCACCTCCGGCTTTTAAGCCTGTTGAGGTGACGTGCCAGCCATTTTCTTCTTTCTTTATCCACCCAAGTTCATTGAGCAATAAGTTGATCTTCTTAGCGCTGAGCTCAAAAGCGTGGCCAAGTTGCGTCGCGGTTAATGTTTTGCCAGAGAATGAGTCTAAGTCGATGAGCAGTTTTTCTGGCCATACGATAAAGACACCAAACTTTTTGTGCTCTACATACTCCCCACCAAAACTTTCCCCTCGCTCTGTCAATACCCAACGTTCTTGTGAACGCACAATATAGCCAGCAGTCTTTAGATCGCTAAATAGCGCTTTGGCCTCTATGCTTTTTTGTTTCGCGAGTGCTGATGTGGAAATTTTGTCTGGCATAGTCTTTTCTCAAGAGCAGAGCGATCTGCTGATTCATGTTGAGGCGGTAGTGAATATGAATAGGTAAATACAATAGCACATCTCTTGCTGCTGACAGCAGTGCGTTGTGATCAGCTTTTGCTGCAAGAGTGTGGTGAAGGTGCGCATGATGTATAAGCCAATTGTGTAACCGAGAAGATGCGATTGGATAATTTTGAGCGTGATCTATGCCTCACTGTTTTGTAATTAAATTACACAACACCAGTTCATACTCAAGGGTGTGCGTATATTTCTCGCTTTGTATGGCGTTCTTTTATACGTTTATTATCGTTTTATTGAGTGTTCTTTTGTTTAATGTGATTGTTGTCACTATTTATTTTTAATGGTTGCGCATTAAACTGTGATCTTGATCGTTAGTTTATGAGAGTTATTCTCACTAATTTTGCTTTGTAATTTAAATTCATGGAGTTTTTGTGATCTAAGGCATTGTTGTTAACCCTAAAGTGTTTTTTGTGTGTGATGTTTGTCACGAAAGTTGGGCTGGGGTGCATTTTGGAAATGTTGTGATACATTTTAATCAACTTTTGAGCACACACTTTCGGTCATTTGACCAACCAATACAATACGGGGTTCTACCTATGTTATCACCAGAAGCAAAGATCAAGGTTCAAAACTTTGGTCGTTTCTTATCTAATATGGTAATGCCAAACATCGGCGCATTCATTGCGTGGGGTTTCATTACTGCACTATTCATCCCAACCGGTTGGTGGCCTAACGAAACGTTAGCATCAATGGTTGGTCCTATGATTACGTACCTATTACCACTATTGATCGGTTATACCGGTGGTAAAATGGTTGGTGGTGACCGCGGTGCGGTAGTGGGCGCTATCACAACAATGGGTGTTATCGTTGGTACTGATATCCCAATGTTCATGGGTGCAATGATTGTGGGTCCACTAGGTGGTATCGCAATTAAGAAATTCGATGAAGCTGTTCACGGTAAAGTGAAGAGTGGTTTCGAAATGCTAGTGAACAACTTCTCTGCGGGTATCATCGGCATGATCTGTGCGATCATCGCGTTCATCGTGATTGGTCCTGCGGTTAAGATTCTGTCTGGCGGACTTGCGGCTGGTGTAAACGCAATGGTAGAAGCGGGTGCACTACCTCTAGCATCTATCTTTGTTGAACCTGCGAAAATCCTATTCCTAAATAACGCAATCAACCACGGTATCTTCTCTCCACTAGGTATTCAGCAATCTGAAGAAATCGGTCGTTCTATCTTCTTCCTAATCGAAGCAAACCCAGGTCCTGGTTTTGGTCTTCTACTTGCTTACATGGTGTTTGGTAAAGGTAGCGCGAAGCAATCTGCTGCTGGTGCATCTATCATCCACTTCCTAGGTGGTATCCACGAAATTTACTTCCCTTACGTTCTAATGAACCCACGTCTAATTCTTGCTGTAATCGCAGGTGGTATGGCGGGTGTATTCACTAACGTAATGTTCGATTCTGGCCTTATCTCTCCAGCATCTCCAGGCTCTATCTTCGCAGTATTGTTGATGACACCTAAAGGCTCTTACATCGGTGTGGTTCTTTCTGTTATCGCTGCAACGGCTGTGTCTTTCATCGTAGCTTCAATCCTACTTAAGACTTCAGCTCAAGGTGACGATGAAGGTTCACTAGAAAAAGCCTCTGCTCAAATGAAAGACATGAAAGCGTCTTCTAAAGGTGCAGCAGCAGAAGCAAACGTCAACCTAGCGGATGTAAAAGCAGTCTATGTAGCCTGTGATGCGGGTATGGGTTCAAGTGCGATGGGTGCAGGTCTTCTACGTAAGAAAATAGAAACAGCTGGCCTAGACATCGTGGTAACCAACTACGCAATCAACAACCTACCGGCTGATTCGCAAATCGTTATTACACATAAAGACTTAACAGACCGTGCTCGTAACACCGTTCCAGGTGCAATGCACATGTCTTTGAACAACTTCTTAGACGCAGCAGTATACGACCAACTAGTCGCTGAACTTGTAGAAGCACAAAGTGGTGACGTAAAAGCTCCAGCTCCTGCAGCGGCTCCAGCACAAGAAGTCAACAAGTTAGCACTCACTGACGACAGCATTTTCCTTGGCCTAAAAGCGACTCAAAAAGAAGACGCAATCAAGTTTGCTGGCGAACAATTAGTAAAACTTGGCAACGTATCACCAGAATACGTAGACGGCATGTTTGCTCGTGAAGAACTTGTGTCTACTTACCTAGGTGAGTCTATCGCAGTACCACACGGCACAATCGAAGCGAAACAGTACGTACAAAAAACCGGCATCGTTTTCTGTCAGTACCCTGAAGGTATTCAGTGGGGCGAAGATGAAGATGATATCGCGAAGATGGTTATCGGTATTGCCGCACAAGGCGATGAGCACAACATGGTTCTGATGGCTATTACCAATTCACTCGATGATGAAGAAGCTGTGGAATGCCTACAGAACACAACTAACCCTGCTGATGTTCTACGTATTCTCAACGGAAACTAAAAAGCTCTAGTCAAGCTCCTGAGTGAAGGAGGCCGGTATCCCCCTACTGGCCTCATTTTCGGTCTTAATCTTTCTAAAAGATTCAGTCTGAATAGCTTACTGCTAAATGTCTAGGGCACATCGTAAAGGCACGTTGTTGAGCAGTTAGCTATCTAGATTCAAATATTTATAAGGTCAAAATTATGAAAGCGTTACATTTTGGTGCAGGTAATATAGGTCGTGGTTTCATTGGTAAGCTTCTTTCTGATGCTGGTATGAAGGTTACGTTTGCTGACGTAAATGAAACGGTTGTAAATGCGTTAATTGAACGCCAAGAATACCCAGTTAAGATTGTTGGCGAAGAGTGTGTTGTCGAAGTTGTTAAGAACGTGACAGCAGTTAACTCAGCGACAAGCGCAGTAGTAGATTGCATTGCTGAGTCTGATCTTGTGACGACAGCAGTGGGTCCTACGGTTCTTAAAATCATCTCTAAGTCTATCGCTCAAGGCATTGAAAAACGTGCAGCAGCAAACAACACTGCACCAATGAACATTATCGCGGCAGAGAACATGGTTCGCGGTACAAGCCAATTAAAAGCAGCCGTGTTAGAGCACCTTTCTGATGAAATGAAATCGTTCACTGAAGAGCACATTGGCTTTGTTGATTCTGCAGTTGACCGTATTGTTCCACCGGCAGAAGCAGGCGAAACAGACCCTCTAGCGGTAACGGTTGAAACGTTCAGCGAGTGGATCGTAGATCAAACACAATTTAAAGGTGAGATTCCAAACATCCCAGGTATGGAATGCACTGACAACCTAATGGCTTTCGTTGAGCGTAAACTGTTCACGCTAAACACAGGTCACTTGGTAACGGCATACCTTGGTGTGCTTGCAGGTCACGAGACAATCAAAGACTCTATCGAAGATGATGTAATCCGCGCTGAAGTAGCAGCAACGATGGAAGAAAGTGGTGCGGTTCTGATTAAGCGTTACGGCTTTGATCCAGAAGCTCATGCTGCCTACATCCAAAAGATTCTAGGTCGTTTTGCTAACCCGTTCCTACGTGATGAAGTAGACCGCGTTGGTCGTCAGCCAATTCGTAAACTGAGCCCGCAAGACCGTCTAGTTAAACCATTAAACGGTACGCTAGAATACGGTCTACCGAATATTCACCTAGTAAAAGCAATCGCTGCTGCGTTCCATTACAAGAACGAAGATGACCCTCAAGCGGTTGAACTTCAAGCAATGTTCGCAGAAAAAGGCTTTGCTGAGACATTAGCGCATTATTCTGAGCTGAATAGTGACTCAGAAGTTGTTAAACTAGCGGAACAAGCTTATCTAGCATTGAAATGATAAACCATCAAAGTGTCACACCTGTGGCACTTTCTTATTCTCGAGCCGTTATGCCAATACAAACAAGTCATGAAACTGAATTACTCGAAGCCCTTTCGGAAGCTGAGAGTGCTGGCGCCTGCCTAATGGCGGCTTATGATGCATTGGACGACACGGTAGATGCCGTATTAAAGAACATCTTTAAGAAAGACGACACGGCAATTAAGTTCGTTGTCGAACCACTTCTCAACAGTGGTGGGCCGTTAGGCGAGATCATGATTCGTGCTAAGTTGCTACTTGGACTTGGCGTGATCAGTAAAGAACTCTACGACGATCTCGAGGTTTTCGTTACCTTGAAAGAGTGGGCGAAAATACAGGGTGAAGACACCAGCTTTACAGAAGTTGATGTGATATTTGAGCTCAACAAGGTGCACGCGATTCAGCGTATTATGCCTATCGAATATGACGCGGAGATGGTGGAAACGATGTCTGGCCCAATGCTTGAAATGTTCTTGGGGCGACATAATCAAAAGGTGAAGTCGACGATCATATTGGCTATCACTGACATTATTACGACCTTATGCCGAGATAACGCGCTGAGCTCTTAGCGCTAGTTTGCAGCCCTTGCTTATCTTGTTTAACATCCTACACATCTGGTAGCTGTTCGTTCGTTTCAATACAAAGTTTAAAATGATGGCGGTTTCTCTCGTTGGAGAAATCGCTTTGTTGTTTTTGTGCCTCTAAAAATATCCGAAACCTCTTCCCATTAAACACAAAATCAACGCGCACAAAAAAAGCCACATTCAGTGGCTTTTTTTATTCAAGACGCTCTCTTTATAAAAACGCCTTTCTATTCAAGACTATGCGGATTATAGGTCTTGGATGTTCTCAGCTTCTAGCTCTTGGAAGTAGCGCAGAGTCTTAACTTTTAGCTCTTGTTGCGCTGGCTCATCAGCAACGATGATCGCTTTACGGTGCATCTGTAGAGCGGTAACCGTCCACATGTGGTTTACAGAACCTTCGATAGCCATTTGAAGCGCTTGCGCTTTGTTGTGGCCTAGAGAAAGGATCATTACTTCTTCAGCGTCTAGAAGAGTAGCAACACCGATAGTTAGTGCGTATTTAGGAACTTGGTTGATGTCGCCATCGAAGAAACGAGAGTTGGCAATACGAGTGTCTTCAGTCAACGTCTTGATACGAGTGCGTGAAGATAGAGAAGAACCTGGTTCGTTGAATGCGATGTGACCGTCGATGCCTACGCCGCCCATGAACAGGTTGATTTTTCCGTATGAACGGATTTTCTCTTCATATGCTGCACAGTGAGCATCGATGTCTTCAGCTTTGCCGTCTAGCAGGTTGATGTTTTCTGCTTGGATATCAACGTGGTTGAAGAAGTTCTCATGCATGAATGTGCGGTAAGACTCTGGGTGGTTTGGGTCGATACCAACGTACTCATCCATGTTGAATGTTACAACGTGCTTGAAGCTTACTTCGCCAGCTTTGTAAAGTTCAATTAACTCAGCATAAGTAGTTAGAGGTGTGCTACCTGTAGGAAGACCTAGTACAAATGGACGCTCAGCAGTTGGAGCGAATTTGTTGATAGAATCTGCGATATGACGAGCAGCCCATTTACCTACTTTAGCTTTGTTGCTTAATGGAATAAGTCTCATTGATTTTGCCCCTAGAAATTAAATTTACAGTGTTCTGAAACATTAATTCGCATTATAAAATAAGTTATCAAGTTCTGCTATTGTTTTAGGTCAAGTTTTTACTTTTTTCCTCGTATCTGTGACTAGAACGCTCAAAATTGCACAATTACTGTATGGATATTTGGTGGCGTTAAACAAGATTAATACGCTTGTCATATACAGGAATGTTGATTTGATTCAGTGCCTAAAAGGGTCAGTGCGTTTCAACCTATTAAATAGCTTTGGCGTATTAAAGATCTTCAGTGTAATAACGAGCTTTGAAAGTATAGTTGAGGCAGCAAAATAATGGTGGCAATGTAGCGCTATCGTGATAAAAGGAAACAGCAGGGTGAAGAATGATGATCCTAATTGGGTCTGATACCCGTGAAATTGTGTGAGAACAGAGGTCTGTTCACGCTATCGTTATGAATTATCTATAAATATAGGTAAAACCAAGCAGGTTAGCTAAACTGACCAACTACGAAGAAAAATCGTGTTTGAAGATAAAAATAGAAGGTAAAAAAAGCCCAAAGTGATGAGGTATCACCTTGAGCGTTTTTACTAATCTTCTAACACTAACTCACTTTCGTATTCTTCTCTAGACACTTCGCCACGTTTGCAGCCGTTTAGGGTATGAAAGCGACGGCGTCCACGAGCCAGTTGAATGTATTTCAACCAAACACGCTCTAACTTTGACTTAGCCTTATGAGGGTGAGACAGCACTTTTAAGAAATGTTTTTCTTCAGCATTGGTTGGCGTTAACTCACCAGTCTCAAGTGCTAGCATTGTGTCACCAAATAAGGTCAGGACTTCCTCTTCTGAAAGAGTAAAATTACCTGATTTAGCGAACCCTCGTGGGAATTTAGTGGTGTCATAAAAACGTTTTTTTCCGTGTCGGAATTCGGTCTCAGACATATCAGCCTCAGTAATGTGGTTAGATAGAAATTAGTGTTTATTGTTCACGCGAACATATTGTTAAAAGGCTACAATGGGAAACAAAATGTTTTTGCCTTTACGATAAACAATTCTAGATCGGCTAGTTAGCAGATTTATTACAGAGATGCATTTGATGGATGTGAAAGTATTTAGAACCTTTCTTGAGGTTGCAAGAGTACGCCATTTTGGGCGTGCAGCAGAAAACTTGTATTTAACGCAAGCCGCAGTGAGTGCGAGAATTAAACAGCTAGAAGGCTATTTTGATACTCAGCTTTTTATTCGTGACCGCAACAATATCAAGCTTACTTCCTCTGGTGAACGTTTGATTGGTTATGCTGAAGTGATGGTTTCTACCTTACAACAAGCTAAATTTGAGCTGTCGTTGGAAAGTGGGAAAGCCTTGCAGCTAACGTTGGGTGGCACGCCGAATATTTGGGATGCGTATTTACAAAACTGTTTGAGTGTTGTGACCGATTCCTTGGGTGGCTACGGCTTTATGGCAGAGGTGATGGGGCGTGAGCAGCTCAACCGTCACTTGTTAGAGCGAACCTTAGATATGGCTTTCGCTTTAGATCAGATCAAAGCAGAAGAGCTAAACTGTAAAAAAGTCGCAGATTTGGTTTTGGTGCTGGTATCAACGCAGCAAGATGATCTGGAATCTGTATTCCAGCATAAATATGTTTATGTCGACTGGGGAACGCGTTTTGGTTCTGAACACGCAGAGCGTCACCCTAAAGTGCCGGCACCGTACCTACGTACTTCGACAGCCCGCATTGCCCTGGATTTCATTTTAGAGAAAGGCGGCAGTGCGTATTTGCCAGTATCTCTAGTTGAGCCTTTTATCGACTCTGGCCAGCTACACAAGGTGAAAGGGGTTGAAGACTGGTATCGCCCAATTTACCTGAGTTACCGTAAAAGTAGCACTTCGGTTGACGCGATCATGCAGGTCGAGAAATTGGTTAATGAGATTGACCCATCGACTGCATATACGTTGCAACAAGCCGCTGAACAAGCGCCTGAATAGTAGTATTCATTTGTTACTATGCTGATGAAATAAAAAGCTTATTCTATAAAAAATGGCTCTCAAGAGAGCCATTTTTGTTTTTAAACCAGTTTAAGCTTGGTATCTGTAACCTATTCCAAGGCACCTAGTTATTACGGTGCCAAGTTTTTTAAAGCATCATGTTCTAAAATAGCTATGCTTTCTTTCAAGGAGCTACAGGTTCATTAAGTTCTCAATGGACTCTTCAAGAGAGTGAGACAGATATGAATGAATCTGATTTCCATCGGTTGCGTCTATTTCAATCTTAGAAATCCCGTTGCTCGCTTTATCTTCAAGAAAGCTGAGAGATTGTTCAACTGATTGACTGGTGAGAACTTGTTGGTTTGATAAAACAATACGACACGTGTGCAAAACCATAGCCTTTTTTCCTTTTATTCGATAAGTCTCTACATCTTGGCGTGCTAAGTACTTATCGTTGACGTTGTGAGAAGAATACCTTCTCTAGGTTAAATTTAGTCTAATTGAATAAAATTAAAACTTTTTTTGTGATTTATCTGACCTTAGCTTCCGAAAATGGCTAGCGACAATGGCAGTTCACGGTAAACTTTTAGTTATCAGAATGAAGGTTATGATTAACGGGAAAGTACGACATGTCGAAAACTATTCATCACAACAGTACATTAACGAGTGAGCAATGCCATTTAGCTCGTTATGCACGAGACGCTCGTTTTGATGGGATGTTTTTTACTGCGGTGAAAACCACGGGTATTTTTTGTCGACCTATTTGCCCTGCAAGCCCACCCAAAGAAGAAAATGTCGAATACTTTTCTCATCAAGCTCAAGCTTTGAAGGCGGGGTATCGCCCTTGCTTACGCTGTCGCCCAGACAGCGCCCCTTTCTCTCCTGCATGGAAAGGGGTTGAGACCACCTTTCTGCGAGCTATGCAATTAATCGATAACGGTGAACTGAATTCAGGATCGATTGTCGACCTTGCTACTCGATTGGGTATTTCAGATCGTTATCTGCGAACCCTATTTGACAATTACATCGGGGTGTCACCGAAGCAATATAGCCTTTATAGCCAATTGATGTTTGCCAAGCAGTTACTGCATACCAGCAGCATGAGCATTACCGATGTGGGCTTTGCGAGTGGTTTTAATAGCACGCGCCGCTTCAATGATGCCTTTCTAAAAGAGCTGAAGCTTTCGCCAAGTCAAATCCGAAGAGCCAAGCCAAATAACAGCCTAAGTAATCATATCCAGTTAAGTTTTCACGGCCCGCTGGACTGGAACCATTTGTTGGCTTTTTATCGACGACGAATGATTGAAGGCTTAGAAGAAGTAGGCGAGGACTATTACCAGCGCACGGTGAATGTGAACGGTTCGAGGGGATGGTTCAAGGCCACGCTATTGACAGAGAGCCGATTAGATATTGAATTTGAGTTGGACGATATAAGCCAATTAAGAAGCTTGATTGCTAACATTCGACGTATGTTTGACCTAGATGTCGACATTGCAAAGGTCGAAACATTTTTTACCACTATCGATCCTACTCTAGTCGCTAAAAGTGGTATTCGTATCCCTGGAGTATGGAGTGCTTGGGAGGCTGGAGTCAGAGCTATTCTTGGGCAACAAGTCTCGGTCACCGCAGCGATTGGCCAACTAAATTTGTTGGTGCGTGAGCTTTCTGGCTTACATGGGGATACTGATACGCAAGAGTCTGTTGATTCACCAGCGCCTGTCGATTCACAGGAGCCGTTTGGAATACAAGACAAAGCGTATTTCCCAACACCGCAACAGATAGCCGATGCAGATGTGAGTTTCTTAAGAATGCCGGGAAGCCGCAAGGACACCCTCAAGCGTTTTGCTGAATACATGGTAAACAACGAAGCCGAGCATCCTTCTCAGTGGATTGACCTAAAAGGCATTGGACCTTGGACGATTCAATATGCGTTGCTTCGAGGCTTAAGTGAACCTAATCATTTGCTAGTGGGCGATTTGGTGGTAAAGAAATTTATCGAGCATCGTCCTGCCATTAATGCACAAAGCGTGTCGCCATGGGGCAGTTACGCCACATTCCATTGTTGGAATCAATCTTAATCGGAATACTAAGCTAGGAGATATCATGGCTAATCGTTTTACTTATTATGAGAGCCCGTTAGGCATCATTACTTTGCAGGCCAATGAGCAAGGTTTGCTTGGCGCTTGGTTTGAAATCCATACCACAAAGCCAGATCAGTTGGGTATTCAAGATGATAGCTTTCCGATCTTTGAATTGGTTGCTGAGCAACTTAATCGTTATTTTGCTGGTGAGGTCATTCAGTTTGATGTGCCGATCGCTGCGAAGGGAACTCCGTTCCAGCAATCGGTTTGGCAAGCGCTCACGACAATCCCTTATGGAGAAACATGGAGTTATGCCCAATTGGCTGACGCGATTGGTAACCCGAAAGCGGTGCGTGCGGTTGGTTTGGCGAATGGCAAAAATCCAGTGTCAGTGATTGTGCCGTGTCACCGAGTGATTGGCAAAAATGGTAAGCTGACAGGTTATGCGGGCGGTGTGGAACGTAAACAGCGCTTGTTGGTGATTGAAGGAAGAGAGGAAAGTTAGAGGATTCTTCTATAGGGATTTTTGTTGACGAAACCCTGTCAATCAAAGCTGCAGAACAAGGGGCATTCAAGTGGTAACTTCGCAGTAAAATTGTCGTTTTCTGGAAAATGCTGGTTTGGTTGCATATCCTTTTATCATGTACTTTAGGCAAGGATGCCCAAATGAATCGCTATCAATCACTTATGTTCAGCTGCAGTAGCGTGTTATTACTGACGGGTTGCTTAACGGATACCACTCGCCCTTTCGAAGTACCACAGTTGGTTTTGTTCACAGGTATGTATGAAAATGCTGACAGCGACAGCTATCTGCTTTTTGAGTCGGGGAAAGTGACCTATCAAACCACGGATAACACGGTTACCCGCAGTTATAGCGTCGACGATGATTTGGTCATCATTGAATTAAATTCCGGAAGCAGCCGAACTGATTCAGACTTGGTGATGCGAGTTCAGCATCAAGGTGAAGTACTTACCTGCAATATGTGCCCAGCAATGCAGTTAAGCAATGTCTGGACACGAGTTGAGAAGCCGCAGAAAGGTCCATTGAATTAGAAAAGGCCACCATTCAACCACAAGTGAGCAGCAATACTGACCACGTAGCCAATCATGATCGCTGGCATCCACTTCAAATGACCAAAGAAGGTATATTTTCCGTGTGCCGCCCCCATTAATGCCACGCCCGCCGCGCTACCAATCGATAATAAGCTACCGCCAACCCCTGCCGTTAAGGTAATCAATAACCAGTTACCTATCGACATTTGAGGCTCCATTGATAACACCGCAAACATAACCGGAATGTTGTCGACAATTGCGGACAAGATCCCCACCATGATATTGGCCCAAATTGGATCCCATTGGCTGTACATTACTCCAGAAGCAAGTTCCAAATACCCAAGCAGACTTAAACCACCGACACACATTACGACGCCGTAGAAGAACAATAATGTGTCCCACTCGGCATGAGATACTCTTCTAAATACATCAAATGGTACGACTGAGCCTAATCGCTTGAGTGCGCCTTCGTCGTTGTTGGCAATCGCCATCGCTTTTTTCTGGGCGAGTGAGTTGGGTAAGGTTTTACGCAAGTAATAACCAAAGAACTGAAGATAGGCGAGGCCCATCATCATACCCATGACGGGAGGAAAGTGAATCACGGCGTGGAAAGCGACAGCTGTGGCAATCGTCATGATGAATAAAAATACGATCCTTCTTGCTCCACGTTTTAACTCGATATGTTGGTGCACGGTATCGGGCTGAGTTGTGGGAACGAAATATGACATGATTAAGGCTGGAACCACATAGTTCATGACTGAAGGAATAAATAGGGGAACAAACTCGCTAAAACTCACGTAGCCTGCCTGCCATACCATTAGCGTTGTGATATCCCCAAACGGACTGAATGCGCCGCCAGCATTGGCTGCTATCACGATATTCACACAGGCAAGGTTAACGAATTTTGGATTTGATCCTGCAACCTTTAGAACGACGGCGCACATTAATAAAGCGGTGGTAAGGTTGTCGGCAATCGGGGAGATAAAGAAGGCCAGAATACCGGTTAACCAAAATAGAGATCGGAAGTTAAAGCCTTTACCTACCATCCATGCCTGAAGTGCATCAAACAGCCTTCTTTCTTCCATTGCGCTGATGTACGTCATCGCGACCAACAGGAAAAGCAGTAATTCGGCGTATTCGAGTAAGTTATGTTCGAGTGCTTGTTTAGCCACCTCGGTGAGGTTGTGTTCTTGGTAGGTGAAGCCAATGATGATCCAGATGAGACCAGCAGCAAGTAAAACGGGTTTCGATTTCCGCAGTTTTAAATACTCTTCCATCATCACAACGATGTAGGCGACAACGAAAATGGTCAGGGATAGGTAACCAACAAATGAGTTGGTGAGCTTGAGAGGTTCTCCTAACTGAGCAGTAGCAGCGTCTGCCACAGTAGAAAAAAATAAAAAAGAGAGAACAACTGAAAGCTGGATACCTAGCATGGATTACGCTCCGAAGTTAATGAGTTATTAACACGCGTAAAAGCGTAGACCTAAATAAGTTCGTGGGGTGTGATAGATATCTTAATAATTCAATAGATTATGATTAAAAGATTGCCTTAGCTAAGCTATCGATAGGGCTTCGTTATTTATGTACAGCTAGGTTATTGGTGTGGTTTTTATTGGTTTTTATTGGTTTTTTTATGTTGAGTTATTAATTTATTTTGGTTTTTGAATCTGGCTTTAAATTTAAATCACAGTTTGATGTTTCGCTATTGGTGTTTTGGGTGAATTTATATGCTATTTGATTTTGGTCATTAATCGTCGGATCATTAACTTGCACTATCTATATGTGTTTTGTTCCACATAAACGAAGGCATATAGAGGTTCCTATGACTAATCCAACACAAAACCATCGTCCAACTACGGTTGGTAGTTACATCGCACTCGCTTTTGCGATTGTGTTCTTTTCTGGATTCATGCAGTCAAATGAATGGTATGGGGTGTTCGATTTTACAACGCTCAACGGTTCATTCGGTAAGGTCGCTTACGATGTGAGTGAATCGGCTGATGGTATTCAAGCGGCAACGACGTCACTGCGAGGCAAAGGCGGAAATGGTGCTCGTGACGGTTTTATTTTTGCTTTGACACTTATTCCGACCGTGATGTTTGCACTGGGTATGATCAACGTACTTGAGCACTATGGTGCACTGGATGCGGCTCGAAAACTATTGACACCTCTGCTTCGCCCTCTGATGGGGATTCCGGGCAATTCAGGCTTGGCACTGATCGCTTCGCTGCAAAGTACTGATGCTGGTGCTGCGATGACGAGACAACTGAAAGACGAAGGGCATCTGACTAAGCGTGAAACCGATGTGTTCACCATGTTCCAGTTTACGGCGGGTGCGGCGATCGTTAACTTTTTCTCTTCAGGTGCAGTGTTGTTCACGTTGACGGCAATGGACGGCTCTCTTGCTGTCACTTCATCAATTGGTTTAGCTGTTGTCGTGATATTTATCTTTAAGTTTGTTGGTGCGAACCTATTCCGAATTTATCTCAACATTACTGAAGGTAAAGAAGACAAACCAAAATCAGACAAAGAACCAAAACTGGAAGAGGAAGTAGCATAATGAGCGAAGTTAAAGCAAAGAAACCAATGGTGACTGATATTTTCGTTGAAGGCGCTAAGAAAGGCTGGGTAATTGCCACTACTTCTACGGTACCGAATGTTCTAATGGCATTCGTCATCATCAAGGCATTACAAATCACAGGTGCACTGGATCTGATGGGCACTGTGTTTGCGCCTATCATGGCGGTATTTGGTTTACCTGGCGAAGCGGCAGCGGTACTGATTGGTGCGTGGATGTCGATGGGCGGGGCTGTTGGTGTGGTTATCACGCTGTTTGACCAAGGTATCTTGAACGGCAACCATATCGCTATTTTGGCGCCTGCTATCTACTTGATGGGCTCTCAGGTGCAGTACATGGGCCGTATCATGGGACCAATTGGTACTGAAGGTCGTTACATTCCAGTGATGATCGCGATTTCGGTATTGAATGCTTTTGGTGCAATGTTCTTGATGAACATTATTTTGTAACGTGATTTCTAGATCTTTTTAGACGTAATAAAAAGGAAACCCCGTTTGGCTTTCACCAAACGGGGTCTATTCTTTTTGTAGCCATCCTGCTACTGCGCGTTACTTATCTTTCAATAGGTAACCAATGCTCCCTGCATCGTTCCTTGACTTGGTTAAATCCTTTAACCTATCCAATTCATCGCCTTCCTAGCGGTGTCCTTGCTAACTCATCATTCCGATAAGTGACTCTATCCTAGAGCATAACTTCCTTGCTGATAACTCATCCTAAGTCATCAAATCTTCATCCTGAAGATACCTAATCCGTTAGGCTTTTTCCTGTTCCTGCCAACTCCCTGTCGACACATACATTAAACACTCAGGAGGCTTTGTTCGCAATTGAGTTGGAGAAGTAAATGAATACGTTAACTGAAAGAAATATGCGTTGATTCATACAAAACAAGGGGTTGGGGTTGTTTTTTAGGAAACTTCTGCGAAGCTTAGTTGTGATATCTTACTTCTGTGTAAGAGATCTCTCACAGGTGTTAGGGCATAAATACCATGACGTGTTTACCCCATCAGTGAATCTATGGGTAAAATACGCCGAATAAACTCCAATTTATAGGGATAGATGATGATTACAGCACTTTACGCAGCTTTGCTGACAGTATTAATGATATGGCTGGCGATCGAAGTTATTAAGCAAAGGCGTATTAATCTTATCGCTCATGCTGATGGCGGTGTTGAGTCGTTGCAGGTAGTACGCTCAGCACAAAGTAACGCAATGGATTACATTCCAATTACGGTAATCTTGATGGGCTTCCTAGAGATGAATGGTGCCAGTGTATGGTTTATTCATGTGCTTGGCGTCGCGTTTTTATTAGGGCGAGTGATTCATGCAAAAGGGATTTTGGCGAAGAACTTGAAAGGTCGAAAAGTGGGGATGGTGCTAACGCTTATCTGCATGATCTCTTTGATTGTCCTAAACTTAGTTTACCTACCTTTTGATAAAATGTTCTAGAGAGCATTATGGCATTGCGCCTTCCTCCTGCTTGGGCGATTGTCCTCGCAGGCTTGATACTGAACGTCTTGGTGCCTATCTTAGCTCAAAATATAGCTAGAAGGCCTAGCCTAACTGACGTTAACTAGACCTGTATCGTTAGCGAGGCTCGTTTGGCAGGTTCGGGTGTTGTTGGCCTTGGTACTTTGGTAGCTGCTCTTTCAACCCTTTAAACGTGCTCAGTGCACTGCTAATCGATAACTTATTCATTAGCCAGTTAGGTAAGATGCCTCCTGCGTTCGCATAAGCGGTATAGGTGATGTAGGTATTGCCATTGGTGAGAGGCTGTAGGGTCCACAAGGCGTCGATGTCGTACATTCGAATATACCCTGCCTCTTTAGCTAAATAGTTCGATGCATCTTTAATAGATAAGACAAACTGCCCATCCTCCACTCTGTATTTCGAGTAGGTCACCATGTCTCTATCTTGGGCTGGCCATGGCGCTTTGAATTGGGTATAGACGATGTTTTCCGCGTCAGAGATCTGCATCAAGACGCGGCTGTTCGACACGTTATCTATCCAATTTGGTACGTTCTCACTGTCTTCCAATAGCAACAAAAAACCAGAATAAGTGGTGGGCGTTTGCATTTGTGCTTGTATCTCTACCAACCCCGCAGTATGTGGTCGTTTGTGAATGATAATGCCATCTTCACTTTTTACAAATATCCATGGTAATTCGGTGGTTGCAAATACTATTGGACTAAAAAGTAAAATACAGGTGATAAAAATGGTTAGTCTTTGTAGGGGCTTCATTTTTCGTCCTGAAAAAAAGAAAGGCTATAACTAAATTATAACCTTTGTGGCATTAATACGAACATTAGATACTGACTTTTGGGTGCTTCATTTTAGCTTAGATAATGATTTGCTTTAGCTTAACCTCAGCCTTGAAGCTGCCATTTGAATTGACGTGAAAACAAGCATTAACGTAATAGCCATCGCTTTAGTGGTGTTTGTTCGATACCAACAACTAGCATGAAACTAAGCATAAAGGTACCGAAGAATACAATGCTATCTTTGGCTAATCCCGTGATACCTAATATTCCACAAACATTGAACAGTAAGATAATGATCAGTAGATGGCTTACATAGATACCCAACATACGGTTTGAGATAACACGAACCCATGCGTAGTCGCCGATGTTTGGATTAGCGAGAAGCCACATAAACACACCCATCCCCCAAAAAACTGTACCCAATAAGAAATCGTGAATATTAAAGGTGATATCAAATTGGGTTAGCCATGCAGCCTCAGCAAAGTGCATCAGCATACCTAACGCTAATAATCCCAACGCTTTAGCTGATGATATTTTCCACTGATGCTGTCGAATGAGGAAACCTAAGGTCACCATTAACGTGCTAAAGAACGGACCGTTACGCGTGAAGAACGGCGCGCTTAGATCGGTTAAACTCGCATAGCTGCCCGCCAACACACCATAAACATAAAGCAGAATAGCCGCTGGCAATAGCAGTTTGTCGAGTTTCATCTCAACCATTAAGGCGATGATCAAAACGGCACACACAAGAGCGGGAATAAACCACAAATGCACCAATCCACCCTCTAAGAAAGAGTTAAGTGGAGTGTTCATTAAAAAGTCCCAGTAGCCTTGGCGTTCGCCTAAGTAACCTAACTCTTCAACCTTAGCGAGATTGAATGGCATGACTAGGCAAATGACGCTCCAAATCAACCAAACTTTGAGTAGTGGTTTGGAGTAGTTGATGAAGGTTGTCCAAGGCGATGCGGTGAGCTTAGGTTGAATAAGATAGCCGGAAATAAGGAAGAACAGAGGCACGGCGAAGCGAGCTGCCTGGTTGAGCACATAACCAATCCATGGTACTTCATCTATTTGCCAATAAGTCAGTGCCATCTGGCCGTGTAAGCCAATGATCGCCAAGATAGCAACCACTCGACCCAACTCGATACTGGCGATGCGTTGTGAAGACGTATGTTGAACGGAAGACATATCAGATCTCTAAGAAAAATTTCGTAAAATCTAACAGCCTTTATGTGGAATCAGTTAGTCCTAAATCAAAGGTGGAGGCCTTTGATTTAAGGCTTATGTTTATTTTTTGAAGCCTGTCGCAGCTATATTAAATCCATTGCTGTTAATACGAATATACCAAGCGTGCAAGTGATAAGTGAAACGACAGTGGTTAGCGCGATAATATTGGCAGCCAACGTTGAGTTTCCGCCCATCGCACGTGCCATAACATAGCTTGCGGCAGCGGTTGGTGCTGCGCTCATCAAGAAAATAAGGCCAAGATCTAATCCTCTAAAACCGAAGAATAGGGCAGTAAGCGTGATCACTAGCGGAGCCAAAACCAGTTTGTATCCGGTTGAGAACCAAGCTGGGCCTTTATCTTCTTTTAGAGAGCGTATATCAAGCGAACCTCCCGTACACAAAAGGGCTAACGGTAAAGTCATATTGGCAAAATACTGCCCTGCATCTGTTACCATTTTTGGTACTGGAATCGACAATAAGTAGAACAATACACCTAAGGCGATCGAGATAATAAGCGGGTTTTTGGTAAGTGTTTTAACGATGACTTGAATGGCTTTGTTACCTGATTCTTGACCCTTTGGAGTAAGCGCAATAACAGCCTGAATATTATAGAGAACCGTCAAGGAGGCGACATAAAGAGCTGCGAGCGCGACACCATCATTGCCGTATATATTGGCAACATAAGCAAGCCCGATAATAGCGGTGTTGGCTCGAAAGCCACCTTGTACTATCACACCTTGGTCTTGGGGCTTTTTAAAGGTAATTTTAGTGCTGACAGTGGTGAACACGAAAAAGGCAAGGTTGGCTAACAAGCCAAAAATAGCGAGCTTTCCACTTGCGGCAAAATCGTGGTGAGACTGAACAATGCTGAGAAATAACATCGCGGGTAGAGTGACTTGAAACACCACCTTGGATGCGACATCAATGAAGTTGTCATTGATTAAGCCAATTCGCTTGAGCACCACACCAAGAAACAGCATTAAACAGATAGGGCCTGTTACTGACGCCGAAAACGCAAACTGTTCCCAAAGTGTGTTCATTCTTTTTCCTTTGTTAGTCGACTTCAATTTCCTTTGAATACTGTCGCATTTTTCCACAGTTCTTTGATAAGAGAAATTAAATCCCAGTGGTAAAGCAAAAAACTTGAAAAAAAGTACGAACGTGCTAAAAATAAACCATCAGATTTATCATTGGTGAATAATGAGCAAAGGAAAGATAACCAAAGAGTATATTTTGAGCCATGCATTCGCACTTGCGAGTGAAAATGGGCTTGAGAGTTTAACGATTGGTGAATTAGCCAAGCAGTGTGGCATGTCTAAGAGTGGATTGTTCGCGCACTTCAACTCTAAAGAGAACCTGCAGCTCTCTGTACTCGAGTATTCCAACGCCATATTCACTGAAAGAGTCATCATTCCCGCGCGAGAGTTGGGGGATGGTGATATTGAAGCGAAACTAAAGCAGTTGCTCGACAATTGGCTGGGTTGGAATCATTCGTTTCAAGGTAGCTGCATGTTTATTGATGCATGGAAAGATGCGGGCAGTGAAACCTCTGTGATTCAGAAAGCGCTGCAGAAAACGATTTCAGTGTGGATTGATTACTTGACGATTCAGATTGCAAAAGCGGTTGAGAGTAAACAGTTCAGAGCCGATTTAGACCCTAAGCAGGCAACCTTTGAGTTATACGGTCTCTACTTGAGCGCGAACTTGTTTTACTCCTTACGGGGCCAACAAGCGAGCCACACTCACTTTTGGAGTGGTGTAGAACGTTTAGTCGCCAGCTGGGAAGCGGTTTAACTCGTAAATCACTTAGTTCGCAAACCACTTAGCTTGCAAACCACTTAGTTCGCAAAACATAGAGTTCGCGAAGCATGTGAGCTTTGCTTATCTAAAACCTGAAAATTTGAAGAGAAGTGGCAGTAAGCAGCTATAAAAAGCTCTGCGCCATTTTTTACACCAACAAATAGCACGGTCGTTCGTTTTTATGGCCGAGCTCGATAAGCCAATGAAATGGTGATATAAGGAACGGTCATGAGTGACAAAATCTACTTCAATACATCGAATAAATTCAGCTTCAAACGCAGCCTAATTGGTGCGACAACGAACCTGCATTATATTCTAGCGCCGAGCCATGCAAAGAAAACAGCGCGTAAACTGCTGCTCACACCAATGCGTACAGAGCAAAAAAACGCCGATCCACAAGGGCTGATCAAAAGTGAGATCAAAGGTCGAGATGGCGTTTTAAAAACCTACTCTTTGGGCACTGGTCCAGTTTGGGTGCTTACTCATGGTTGGTCTGGTACCGCGAGTCAGTTCTTTCCTCTGATGGAGCATATCGCGGCTAAAGGTTTCACGGCTCTAGCTTACGATCACCCCGCGCATGGTGGCAGCGATGGCGTACATGGTCATATTCCTGCATTTGTGAACGGCCTTGAAACTATTCTCGATTCGGTGGGTGAGGTAGCAGGTTTGGTCGGTCACAGTATGGGCACTGCTTCTGCGTTGGAGTGCAGGCACGTTAAATTAGAAAACCAGCCGTTGTTGTTGATTGCACCTGTGTTGAATTATCTAGAAAATTTATTTGAGAGTGTGGCTCGTTCTGGTTACTCAATGAAGCTGTTTGAGGCAGTCGTGGGAGAAGTGGAAGAGCAGTTTAATTATCCACTTCAGTCTGTCGACCCTTATGGGAAGCTAGCACTTCGTAAATCTCAGACGATTATTGTACATGATGAGAAAGACAAGTTTTCGAAGTTTGATGTGTCTCAGCGTGCGGCTAATGAAATGGATTGTATTACCTTGATTGCGACTCAAGGCCAAGGGCACGGTCGAGTGATGAAGTGCCCACAAGTATTCGAGAGCTTTGATAACTTGATTGGCTAAGCTTAACGAGCATAAGTCAGCGGAGCGCCAACTAAGAGAACAAATCATAAAAAGGCCAACCAGGCATTCTCTGGTTGGCCTTTACTGTTAGGTGTTTAGCTAATGTTTAACTAAATTCCATTTTTTTAGTTGGCACAGCTAGCTGGGCCGATCTCTTTCCACACGCCCCATTGGCCTGCTGTGGTTGGATCTTCACCTGTAGTCCACCATTTTGCTTCCCAAACCTTACCGCCTTGAGTCACTTGGTCGCCGCCAGTGTAGACCGCACTTGAATCCCAAGCGTTAGTACACGTACCGCCGCCTGTCGTTTTCTTAAGAATTTTTACTGAAGTAGCCGCTACCGATGTCTCTGTGCCATCGCTGACCGTTACAGAGAAGTTCAGCGTCGTATCTTGCGTGTATTCAGCCGCGACAAAGCTTACCAAAGCGCCCTGTACTGTTGCGTTTATACCTGCTGGTACATCCCACGTGAAGGCCAATGTATCTTGGTCTGCATCGCTAGACGCTGACGCATCTACCACTACCACATCACCCGCATTGGCTTTAGCCTGAGCTGTAACCACTGCTACCGGAGCGGTGTTGACTGGGCCTGTGTCTTTAGGGTTTACCGTTACAACAACTGTGTCTGTTGACGTTGCGCCTTCGTTGTCTGTTACGGTTAGGCTGAATGTTAGCGTCTCTTGTTGCGTAACTTCAATAACATCGAAGTTTGCAACTGCTGTATTGCCATTAGCTAGTGTTACTGCGGTTCCGCTCACTTGTGACCAAACGTAGCTCGCAATCGTACCGTCACTATCTTTTGAAGCGCTGCCATCTAGAGAAACAGAAGCTGGGCCTTCAACCGATTGGTCTGCACCAGCGGCTGCCGTTGGTTTGCGGTTTACAGGATCTGTTGTACCGCCGGCAAGACCTTCATGCATTGCGTTTAGGATGTCGCCGTTATCCGCATCAATTTCCCAAGAGAATAGACCCGCAAGGCCAAGGCTACGAACGTACGCGCCTTTTGCTTTGACAGAACGGTCATCATCAAATGTGATCAGTTGCCCTGAAGTACGGTTCCAAACGTAAGGCGCTTCTGCCATTTCGTCGTAGCCGTATTCGAAGCCGTTGATGCCTTGGTTGTTAGCACCAAGCATGTTCGCCTTAATGCCTTTGTAGTCGATTACGCCATCTTCCCACACACCTTGTGCAGAGCTACCCTTCAGCTTGCCGTTACCAACCCCTGTCATCGGGTCGCTAGGATCGGAAAGTGATGATGGTAATACGCCTTCCCAACCACGACCATACATTGCTGTACCCACCACGAGTTTGTTGGCTGGAACACCTTGTTCAAGCAGCAACTGAATGCCGTTGTCAGCGGTATAAGCTGGGCCAGTGTATGGTTCGCCATTTTCATCAAGTCCTGAGCCATCACATTGACCTGGGCGCATGAAGTTACCGCAGTTCAATGCTGTTTGGTGGCCTAACACGTTGTTCCAACCGCCGTAGAAGTCGTAAGTCATTGCGAAGATGTAATCCATATATTGGATAGCATCGCCGTAGTCCACATCTTCAATCTTATCGTGACCGACACCAATCGCAGAAGTTAGCTCGTAAGTACGACCGTTTTCAGCTTCTAGCTCATCTAACATCACGCGTAGCTCTGCCATCAGGGCAATGTAAGCTGGGCCATCGTTTACAGGGTCACCAAGGTCTGGCGCAGCGCCGCCTCCACCAGGGAATTCCCAGTCGATATCCACACCGTCGTAGAATTTCCATGTGTTAAGGAATTTCTTAACAGACGCTACGAAGGTGTCACGGTTTGCCTTAGTTGTGAAATCAAAGAATGGGTCAGACAGTGTCCAACCGCCAATTGATGGAATGATTTTTAAATCTGGATTGCGCTGCTTTAGCGCCATCATCATCGCGTAGTTACCCTTGATAGGGGAGCTGTATTCGTGACCTGCTTGAGGGAAACTTTTTTGGAAAGCTGCCCAAGGGTCATGAATCACCACTTCGTAATCGTTAACACCCTGACAAGCTGCCATGAGTGCGTTGTAGCTGTTTCCGCCTACCGATTTTACTGATTCGTTAGGGCCACAAATTGGGATGAAGCCATAAAGGATATGAGTTAAGTTGTCTGCGGGCAGATTGTCTATCGTGTAGTCACGACCATAAATTCCCCACTCTACAAAGTAAGTACCTACGACTGTGTTGGGATCGGTGTTGTATGACTTGTTGTTCGGGTCTACATTCATCGCTAGTGGTGCTAAGTGTGAACCATCGGTATCGGCGATTGTGATCTGAGCGGGCGCACTCTTGCTACAGCCTGTTTCGTCACACGCTTCTATTTCCATCTCGAATAAGCCCCCCTGACCGTATTCGAATGAAGCTGTGGTTTGGCTGCCAGTGATTGGGCCTGTCGCAACTTTAACGCCATCAAAGTAGATGTTGTAAGTGTTTCCTGATGTCCCGCTCCATTGGTTGAATTTAACGTCGACCTTCGCTTTGTCGTGATATTTAACCATCTGGTTGTAGCCTGATATGGTTTCCATCGCGAGTTCAATTTTAGAAAACTGCAGGTTGTTGGAACCGTACATGTCGATGCTAGGTGCTGTTGGAGCAGCTAATGCTGTACCAGATAGCGCTAGAGCGATGCTCGCAGCACAGGTATTTATACGAATCATACTTTTTCTCTCATTCCTTGAAGGTTACGGAACCAAATGGCCCCATAAACGGCTCCAGTCAGTTTTGATGGAGCTTCCCCGTCAGTATTCGAGAGAGTTTTAATTTCAGAACTGAAAATAAATCTATTTTCGATGGACAACTAAAAAATTGTACCTTGTTACAAATCTGTTGCTTAGTGAATGAGAGGCTGAGTCCATGTTTTATAAAACAAAACAATGTTCATTAAGAAGATCTCATAAGTGAAATTGCACGACATGAAGTTATAAAAATTTGTGACAAACTATAAGAAATACCGTGAATTGAAGCGGTATCACAAAGCTAAGGGTGTTGGTAAAAAGGCTGGCCGGAGGGAGATCTTGCGCAGGGTTATCTTTTGAATTGCTCAGCTAATGAAGCACGTCGTTGTTGCATGATACTATGAGTATCACCGATTGCAGTATCTTCATAGCCTTCTTTAATGAACTGTTGAGAAGGAGTACTAGGAACCAATCGCTTTAAACGAGGCGAATCGTAAGTGCCACTGATTGTGTAAACTGTCTTTCCAGAACCAGTGTTGATGGTGACAATCTGACCATCAAAATCAAATGCAGTACTGATGAGGCGATGGTTCATTATCACGCCCTTATCAGAAAGCGTAAGGATATCGGTATTGTAAGGTGGAGCAGCAATCTCTATCCATGTGCCATAGACATTACTTGGGCTGACAGATTGTTGGTGGGTTTGGTAAGCAAAATAACCAGCGCTGAGGGCAATCATAAAGCCAGCGAATAGGAAGCCGTAGAGTAGCAAGTTGGCAAGTAGATCTCTGCTTTTAGTCGGATTTTTTGCCATTATCTCTTCATTTTTCGACTGATATTGTTTTAGATTCTATTAACTAAAACCTTAGTTTGCAAAAATTGTTCTAAGAGTTAGAAGCAGGATCGAATGTTCCAAAAAATTTGGTTGCGTTGGCGGTTTTTAATCTTTACCTCAGCATTTATGCTACCAATAAAATCGAATTCCATAAATGACTAAGCTATGCGTATTTATTTCTTGTAGGACAGTCTCGAATTGGTTAAAACAATGATCACCTAGAGTTACGCATAGGCTTATTCGTTGAGCCCAATAATTGCAATTTTGAGATAACAAGGAAGTACAATGATTAAAGAAAACACATACTTTGAAGGTGGCGTTAAGTCGTTAGCGTTTAACCAATCTGGTGCTGATGTGAGTGTTGGTGTGATGGCGGCTGGTGAATACACGTTTGGTACTGCGGCTCCAGAAAAAATGACCGTTGTTAAAGGTGCTTTGATTGTAAAGCGTGTTGGCGATGATGACTGGACGACATACCAATCTGGTGAGTCTTTTGACGTTGCGGGTGATTCTTCATTCGACTTACAGGTAAAAGAAGCGACAGCTTACCTGTGTGAGTATTTGTAAGATCCTTCGAGTAGTCTTTGACTAATAAGAAAAACCACGCTCCAAGAGCGTGGTTAAATAAGTGATAGTAACCGGCAGTGGATAGTGTCACTTGTTTTTACAGTCATCAAATGGATGACTAAATCGTTGTTCGTTACAAAATCTTTTCAATACTTTCGCCAAAGCTTAAAGCCAGAGCACTAATAAGTTTGAAATATCCCGTTGTTGTAGTCTTGAATTGTCTGTTCAATCTCTTCCATCGAGTTCATGACAAACGGACCATAGTGCACAACCGGTTCATTAATCGGTTGACCAGAAAAAATCAGCACACCTGAATCTTCTAGGCTTTCTAAAGACAACAATTCAGCTTTTGTTAACAGGGCCAGTTGACCTTGGTTGATGACTTTGTCTCCGATCTGAATCGTGCCTCGGTACACATAAGTCATGGCATTATGATCAACTAGAGTCTCTAGCGTTACTTGTTGTCCTGAGTTCGCTCGCCAATCCGCAACGCTTAATGGCACACCTGTCGTTTGCAATGGACCTTGTGCTTGCAAAGCCTCTGAATCATTTTCATTTCTGTTATGTAATTCAAATCCACCAGCGATCACTCTTAGTAAACCGCTTTGTTCATTTAGATACTCTGCAATACTTTCACTTTGAAAGTCATGATATTGCGCTGGCTGCATTTTGTGTGTTGCAGGTTGGTTTATCCAAATCTGAAAACCATGCAGCGTGCCTTCTTCCATCATTGGCATTTCGCTGTGAATGACGCCACGACCTGCAGCCATCCACTGAGCGCCACCGCTGCGTAGCTCTCCAATATTCCCTATATGGTCTTTATGTTGGAAGTGACCTTGCAGCATGTAAGTGAGCGTTTCTATCCCACGGTGAGGATGTGGAGGAAAGCCGCCAACATAGTCTTTGCTTTCATCCGACTTAAGTTCATCAATCATCAAAAATGGAGAGAAGCGTGCGTTATTA
The DNA here is from genome assembly GCF_000972265.1 of Vibrio sp. ECSMB14106. Classification (NCBI taxonomy): domain Bacteria; kingdom Pseudomonadati; phylum Pseudomonadota; class Gammaproteobacteria; order Vibrionales; family Vibrionaceae; genus Vibrio; species Vibrio sp. ECSMB14106. The sequence goes on from NZ_LAUM01000003.1 coordinate 214,321, forward strand.
AAACCAGCGAGTCGTTGGATTTTGACACCATCACCATCTGAGGTGGCATGTGCTGCAAGCACATGATCTACTGCTCTTACATTCGTCATTTTGAAACCCTCATAAACTTGAATAGCTGTAGTTTATGTAATTTGATTCAAAAAGTAGACGGCACAGCTTTGAGTGACTTATTCGAAAATATTGAACAGGTAACAATATAAAATTATGTCTATAATTGAATGTAGAGTAGACCGCCAAGGAGGCCGCTATGGCAGTACAGCAAAAACATGGCGAAAAGAATGGTCGGGTGGGCTTTGATAACGACTTTACAACGGATCAAAGTCAGCGTTTTACAGAAGTTGCGAACAGCGCGGTTAAGCGTCGCGTGAAAAAGCGTGAGATTGAAGCTCCGTTTATTCAGTCGGCTAAGCAAACTGTTCTTAAAACGGTAGTAAGACCTAAAGGCAATAACCCAAACCGAGCACGACAAGTGGTATGGATTATCATCATCGGGTTAGTCAGCCTTTGGCTGATGTATATGGCGGGCTAAAAAGGTATTTATATAGCGGCTAACTTACAGGGTTGGCTAGCGTTGGCGAGTTTTTAATTGCGTCACATTGTTCCCTTCAACCTTCGCTTCAAGACAATCTTCAAGTTCAGAGGAAACAGGTTCTGAGCTGGTTAGGTTCGTCGGTAACTCTTCTATTAAGGTCGATGTCGGGTTGTCGTGATAATAAGCGTATCGGTTTTTTCCTGAATGTTTCGCAACATACATGGCTTTATCGGCGCATCTTGTTAACTCATGTAACTCTTTAGCATCCTGCGGGTAAAGTGATACGCCAACGCTGAGTGTCAGCTCTTTGATTCTCTCGTTAGTTTGGCATCCGCTTTCGAATAATCCACAAATCCTATTTAAAATACCGTCTAAATCTTTGCGATTGGGAATATCGTAGAGCATCAGAACAAACTCGTCCCCAGCAAAGCGTGCAATTGAATAATCGTATTCATGACGTTTTCGATCTCTGGTTCGAATATTATTGCTTAAGCGATTGGCAAAATGCTGTAAGACACTGTCGCCAACATCGTGCCCATAACTATCGTTAATATTTTTAAAGTCATCAATATCTAGAAAGACCAATGCAGTAAGTGATCGCTCACTATCAACGGTCGTGAGCTTTTCAGTTGCCCATCTTTCGAAGCTCCAACGGTTCGCTAGCCCTGTGAGTTGGTCCCTGTAGGCTAAGTCTTCAATGCCTTCTTTATACAGGCGCTGAATATAACTCACGGCTTTTGTGTAGTAATAAGCTGACGTATGGCATACCAAGCTCATCATCAATAAGCTGAGAATAAAGCGATGAATACTGTTAAATGGCAAAGAAAAATTGCTAGGTAGCGCCGTAATTAGAATACTGATAAAGACACAAAATGAGGTGCTGAAGATGACTCCAATTCTGAAATCATTGATGAAAATCACTGCGGCCAAAATAGGGTATAGCCAGAGTATTCGGTCTGGGATAGCGTGGCTGTGCAAGAACAGAATAATGCCTTGTACTAATAGTACACAACTTAATATTAATTCAGAATAGTGGGGGGTAATGGCTTTTCTAACATAAATTGCATTTGATATTGCGATAAAAGCAAAGCACAGTTCGAAAGTTAACAAGGTGTAATGCTGTCCTTGGAGATAAGCCCAAGTGTAAAAAATGAATAAAGCTGCGGCAATGAGTGAGAAGGCGTAGACAATTTTTTGCTTTCGAGTGGATCGTATATCCGCCATTTCTTCTATGTGTCTGCCCACTAGCCTGTTCATGTGATTTGTGCCACTAAAATTTGATAATGGCATTAATACTAGATTAAATAACAACCTACGCGGACCCTTTGTCATCTATTTAGTGTGACTACTATCAAGGTTCTATGTTAAAGGTGGCTGAGTGAGATTTATACAGTGATGTGTATCACTGAATGTGACGGGATAGTGGTAAAGTTACATTGGAGCGTCTAATCATGGAATCTATATTTCATCATTATGCGCTTGCTTTCTAAAGATTTACTCAACATAGTTTGTATACAATAAAACTCAAAGAGACTAATTATGTTAATTACCTTTAATTGCAAAGCTCATGCTAGCGTCACTATGTTTGGTGATGTTGCACTTCATTTTATTAAGATGCTTGGACATAGCGGAACGGTTCCTGGTGCTATTGATGCCGCAGAAGTACCTCAAGCGTTGAACAACTTACGTAGGGAGATTGAAGCTGAGCAAAACCAACCTGTAGAACAAGACGATACCGATCTCGAGAACGAAGACAATAGTGCCGAAGTTCCTGTCAACATAAGTAGTAGAGCTTTCCCACTGATTGAACTATTAACAGCAGCGATCAAAGAAGAGTGTGAAGTGATATGGGAAGACGGTAGTGGCAAGCAACTTTAAGGTTGCTGACGTAAGTAAAGGTTCATTTACCACTCTTAAAGCTTTCACTCCGAATACATAAGTGAACGATGCACAAGTAAACGTAGTTGACTAATGAAAGTGAGCTGAAACAATAGGTTGTATTTATGAAAGTAATTTGACCTAAAGGATATCGGATGCGTTTCTATTCCCAAGCCCGTCGCTACGCCAGTTTGTTTAGTAGCCTTTCGTTGACCCTAGTGTCGGCGCCTAGTTTTGCCGATATGTCGACAACGCCTGTTATTGGTGGGGTGTTCAGTTCCAGTGATGTACTGAAGAATCAAGTGCTTTCAAGCCTAGATTACTCCGCCAAACTTACTCGCGATGCCGCACTTTTCACCATCGGCGGCGTAACATTAGATGCGTACATTCTTGCGCTGCCTTTAGATGCTAAAACGAAAGCGCGAGTGATCGCTCAGTTGTCCAACCCGACTTACTCAATTCCTTTAGGTTATTTTCTCTATAGTTACTACGACCGCTATTCCGGTTTGGGTAGTGAAGATGTATTCAAAGGGTATCTGTCGACAGTCTATGATAACGAGGATTTAAAAGGCTTTGAACATAGCCTCTATTATGTCGGTGATGAGCCAGTCTCAGAGCATAAAGAGCCAGATACCTCGACTGAAGCAACAGGTCACCATGAAGGTATTCGTATTGATGAACAGTTCATTGCCAATATGGTTGTTATCTACGATGCGCTATTTGAAATCGGTGCTTGGCAGGATATGGACACGCTCCCCGCGAATTACACATACTTAACCAATAGCCCTGAAGATCTAGCGATCATCGCGCAGATTCAACCGATCATCGTTGATTTGATCGGTAAAGCGGCATTGGGCATGGATGACGGTGACATGAAATCTGCAATGCTGGCAATTGCAGAAGATGGTAAACCAGAAAACGCCGATAAGCCGAATAATAAAGCACAAGCTCTTACCATCACGCTTATTGATTTTGTGCGCTTAAACTTGCTGAAAGCCTACCGACAATTTGTGTTTAAAGAAGAACGTGCAGAAGCGCTCGATGATTGGATGCAGCAAGCATTTAGCGACCAGCCTGATGCACTCATTCAGTTCTTAGAATCCCAACAGAACAAACGCTTTGCGGTTCAAGTGACGGTCGATGGTTTACAGCAAGGGTTGATCGAAGGCTTGGTCGATGAGAATGCGCCTTTCATCTCGGTGGCGTACCAGAATCATAAAAACCGAGCGCAATACAAACCTAATCTAGAAACAGTGATCGAGCCTGAACATCAACAGCAGGTTCGGTTCATGGAGGTTCTGTCTGAACAAACCTATCGTGACCCGAATTATCTTCCGTTCTTCAAAAAACTCTATCAAGAGAATCGAAATAATATAAGCCGAGTGGGTATCTCTTCTACTCCAACAATCAGTGTACGCAACCTACCGATCATTAAAACGGGCGCAAAAGTGTCTGGTAATGGTGGTACGGGTATCCCTAATTTTCATTTTGTCGACCGAGAGATCGACCGAGCGTATTACTTCTTTGGTAATGATGCTCTGCAGTTGGATGTGTTGATGGCAAACAACAAGGTACAAACCATGTTTGATCGCCTTGATTATCTCAAAACGCTGAACTGCAACGCACAGTACGACTGGAATGCGCACACGACTTATGATGGGTTAGTGAACTTAGGTTTAGGAGAGTCGTTACGTGATTACGGTGAGAAACGCTGCGTCAAAGAGCTTGAGGAGCGTTCTGAAGTTGAAGCCGTTCTACGAGAAAAGCGTGAAGCCTTGATTGAAGATATTGAAGCGTACCTGTCTATATCGGGCTTTGATTTTTTCACTAAGCTTTCAAAGAAGGCTCAGGTTAAACAATCGATTACTCAGTTTGCCGATTTGGATGGAAAAGGGATGCCAGACTATACCTTGGTCTACAATCCATGGCCGGATCACTTTGCGCACTTCACGGGGCCTTTTAGTGACGAAATTTTGATGCCGACTGGAGAGCTTAACCGGTTGGACTATTGGATTCGTCAGATTGAAGCGACCTACCGCAGTGCCGGCGTTTACGATAAAACCCTTTGGGGTATGGCTGGCGATCATGGTTTAACGCCGGTGTTCTACGCTCTAAATCCAGAAAAGCAGGTATTTGATGGATTACAAGCAGAGCTGGAGTATCCAATTGTGGTTAAGAAAATATCTTCAGACGAAGGTGAGGGGCCTAAAATCACCAATGCTTTAAGCTATCCAAGCTCAAAGGTATTGGATGTGGTGGTTGCCTCTACCGCTGGTGGTAACTTTATGATGGATTTCTTTAATTCTGCTCAAGGCTGGCAGGTTCAGCCGGTTTACCAAGAACTCACGCAGTGGTCTCCCATTGCTGCGCCAGCTGGTCAGAATATCGACATCATTAATCAGATAGCACAACGCTTACCGGAAAGTCTGGATTACATGGTTGTAAGAGAGAGTGCTTGTGACCAGCAAAGTTGCGCAGTTCGTGTGATTGGCAACCGTGATTTAAAACGGGTCGATGAATTGATCACTCGCGAGGGTGACAAGCTTTTCTACGAATCTTTGGATGCCAATCAATCTCCAGCTTTACTCAACACCCAAACACTCAATCCGTATCTGGCATCACCAAGCGAAGCTGATTTTGCACAGTATTCTCAATTGGTAGAAAAGTGTATTAATCGAGCGGTTAAGGCGGATGCGACAACGTGGTGCAGCAGTGCGCAATGGACAGAGTTAACTCAACTGACCCCTCGACCTGACTCTGTCAATCAACTGGCCAATATCTACCTTGAAGATAGGGCAGGCACGATTAATTTGTTCCCGAAAGCTGGAATTGGTTACAACACTAAAGTTCCGGGGCGTCATGCTGGAGAGGATTACTTAGAGAAAGATGCCTTTATAGGATTCTGGGGAGCGCCAATTGGCGATAATTCTCAGCAATTGAAAATCGAAGCTAACGGATCTTTAGCGCCAACGCTGTTTGAGTATTTGACCGGAGAACCTGTGGTCGAAGGCGAGAACGGTTGGGGTTTTCCGTCGTTGATCGATAAGTTGGATATTTCTGCAGACCGTTAGTGATTGAGCTCTCTACTTAGTCACCGTTTACTTGGTTAGCTAGGTAGAGAGCCAACCCCACAAAATTATCATCGCTATTATCGACAACTTGGCGAGTGGTTCTTCCATGTCTTAAAATAGATTAGCGGCGTATTAGGTTAAACGATTTTAAGCGCGTGATGTCGAGTAAGTTGTTTGTGTAGCGAGTCTTTCAGCGCCATGCGTTCTACTTTTAGGTTGTGCATGCTGTCGTCATCAATGGGGCTGCCAGAGATTTCTAGTTGGCGAATGTCGTAGTCGAGTTGGTGGTATTTCTGCATGTCTGCTTTGAATTTTTCGTCGTCGTGGTTGAGCTGAACAATGTCTAATTTAAGATCAGGGAAATCTAAGATAAAGGCATGGTTTTCATTGAGCATTGGCACTTCCTCTCTTGTCTACTTAACTTCAGTATAGAGTCTATTTTTGAAGATAAATGTGTTCCTAAACACAAAGCGAGAGTAGGATCAAAAAAGGGCATTAACGTTCCATTTTGGATGCGTTACTGCCCTTTATTATTTTAGTAGTATTAAAAACTACTGAGTTTTCTTACCAGAACGTTGTTGCTCTTTGTGTGCGAGTTTTGCTTTCTTGCGTTGCTCGATAAGGTGAGCAGCTTCGCCACCGACGTGGGTTTCGCCACGAGCATTCGACAGTTGAACTTGCTTCTCACGTTCACGGAAACGCGCTTTCTGCTCGTCGTTGTGCTTATCAATACACTTAGGGCAGCTTACGCCTTTCTCAAAGTGCTCAGACGCTTTATCTTCGTCAGTGATTGGTAGACGACAAGCGTTACATACATCGTAACCGCTCTTCTCAAGCTGATGGTTAACGGCAACACGGCCATCAAATACGTAGCAGTCGCCTTCCCACATGCTCTCTTCTTCTGGCACTTCTTCTAGGTACTTAAGAATGCCGCCTTCAAGGTGGTAAACCTCATCAAAGCCTTGCTCTTTCATGTAGGCTGTTGATTTTTCACAACGAATACCGCCTGTACAGAACATTGCAACTTTTTTGTGCTTCTTAGGGTCGAGGTTTTCTTCAACGTACTGAGGGAACTCACGGAAGGTTTCCGTGTTTGGGTTTACGGCGTTTTTGAATGTGCCGATGTCGACTTCGTAATCGTTACGAGTATCCACCAAGATCACATCTGGATCTGAGATGAGGTCGTTCCATTCGTTTGGCTTAACATAAGTGCCGACAACATGGCGAGGGTCGATGCCTTCAACGCCCATGGTTACGATTTCTTTCTTAAGTTTAACCTTGGTGCGGTTGAATGGTTGTTCTTCGTTGAACGACTCTTTGTAAACAACATCAGCCAAACGAGCATCTTGTTTGAACCATTGAAGAAGAGCGTCGATAGATTCGCGTTTACCTGCAACAGTACCGTTGATGCCTTCACTCGCAAGTAGCAAAGTACCGCGGATTTGGTTGGCTTCTAGCACTTCAGTGAGTGGCTGGCGAATTTCTTGGTAATCATCAAGTGCAACGAATTTATACAGAGCACATACAACATATTGAGACATGGTTTTTCCTTTCTGCGAGCTGGAACGTAAATCCAGAGCGGTTGCCTGTTGCGATCAAAATTGAGTATTTCAACTCGGTTCTGTCTTGTTGGCTTATTAAAAATCAGGCGCAGTATAACCAAGGCGGTACGGGACAAAAACCAACAAAACGTAGGGTTATATAACAGTACTTATAGTATGGCTATATGTGTGGTAAAAAGGCCGTTATTTGATAAGGAATGTTAGCTCAAATAAGCAGTGGTACTTTGTTGTCTATTGAATATTCGGCTAAGAACTTATGTTGTGTCTCATCTCAATCAGTTGGTGTTCTCCTACCATTTCCACTTCACGAATGAACTCAAAGCCGAATTTTTGATAGTAATCCTTTAGGTATTGATGGGCGTGGATTTCAATTACCTTGGCACCATGTTCAGAGGCGTGTTTTAGAATTGCGCTAACAATTTTAGATGCGATACCAGATCCTCGATAAGGTTGCAGAACAGCAACTCGCGCCATGGTTGAGTGTCCTGATTCATCAATGTGCAAGCGTGCCGTCGCGACTAAATTATCGTCATCGGTGATGAGTGCATGATGTGAGACAGGATCGAGCCCATCAAGATCCAACACATGGGGGATACCTTGTTCAACAACGAATACTTGATGACGAATGGCTTGTGCTTTCGTTATCAATTCTGGGTTGTTACCAATCACCAATTCCATTTCATTGCTCCATACTGTCTAACGAATTTTTTGAAAATCCTCTATTTGTGAGGGGATGACGCTTGTGATTTGCCTTTAAACTAAGGCTTTTGAATAGCTGCTTGTCTCAATATCAATGATCTCTACGGTCAGCGAAGCATTGGATAGTGTGAGAGTAAGTAATTGATCCAAAATGGACTTAGAGAGCATCGCTTTAACGCTTTCGTTACGCCCTGACAAAATGCGCACAGAGACATGCACGAAGTCTTCTTTTACTTCACCGGTTTGGTAATGCTGATAGGCAAGGCTGCGTACTTTGATGTCTTCTCCTGTTGGTGAGAACAACTGAGATTCCATTGCGCCGAAAAACACTTGTTGGTTGAGTTGCTGACCATCAATAGTGGGTGAGTGTTCGATAATACAATGCGGCAAACTGATGTCCTTTCTGTGCTTTATGGAGACCTAAAATTAAGGCCAATGTGACTCTCTTGTTGAGAATGGCATTGGCCTTTAATGCTGACGCGTGACGGTTTTCTCGGTAATAAGCCGATCAGGCAATCACCAAAGCGCTCCGTGCTGTCAGCGATTACGCTTGGTTAAGTACTTCAGCTAAGCGTTTTACCGCTTCTGTTAATTCTTCTGGGTTGGCGTTGGTGAAGTTTAAGCGCAGTGCGGCTTTCGCTTCATCGGCCTTTGGATAGAATACGGGGCTTGGTACAACCGCTACGCCATTTGATAGCAGGGTTTTAGCCAGTTCGAAGGTGTCGCACTCTGGGATTTCAACCCAAATGAACATCCCGCCATCTACGGCTTTTAGTACACAATCTGTAGGCAGTTGTTTCTCTAGATCTGAGAACAGCACTTCATAACGAGACTTGTACAGGGTGCGAATGTTTTCCATATGCACGCCAAAGTCTTCATGTTTTAGAAGACCAACAAGCAGTGCTTGCATTGGTACACTTGAGTGTAAATCCGCGCCTTGTTTCACTTTGATCAGTGGCTCAAGGTAGCTGCGTTTGCCTGTTACTGCGCCAATACGTAGACCTGGCGATGCAATCTTAGAGAATGAACGAAGAACGATAGAGTTGTCAGGGCAGAACGAAGAAACCAATGGCAGTTCAGTACCTGTGAAACGTAGCTCACGGTATGGCGCATCTTCAATGAATGCCACGTTGTATTTGATACACAGCTCAGCCACTTTTTGACGAGTTTCTGTTGCCCAGCACACACCTGTTGGGTTGTGGAAATCAGGCACGGCATAGAACATCTTCGGTGATTGCTGTGCAAAGCACGTTTCCAGTTCATCTAGATTCGGGCCACATTCTGTTTGAGACACGGTCGCAATGTTTGCTTGAACTAGGCCAAACACCTGCATCGCACCTAAGTAGCTCGGCGCTTCCATCACAACCACATCACCCGGGTCTACATACGCACGTGCAATCAAATCCAAACCTTGCTGAGAACCGGTACAGATCATTGCTGTGTGAGTTTCTGGCAATTGGTAGCTTTGCGTAAGGTGATCAAGCAACGGGCCGTAACCGGCAGTAGAACCGTATTGGAAAACTTCAGGCATGTTCGCTAGGTTTTCTAGCGTTGGCTTCATTAAATCGATAGGGAATGTCTTCTCGTCCGGTAAACCCCCGGCCAATGAGATGACATTTGGATCACTTGCGGCTGCGAGGATCTCTCGAATGTATGAAGATTGAATTTGTTGTAATGACTGTGCGATTTCCATGTGTTGTGTCTCGTCGTTTTTCGTTTTTATTCTATCGCTTGATATTACACGGCAATTGTAAAAACAAGTGTGTCCGTTTATGCTCATAAACATGTCCATTTATGCTATTTAAACGATGTCGCGACAACACATATCTAGAATCAATGATGTTCTGTTCTATATTCACCAAGACATCAGTCAGCCTTTGTCGGCCAAAGCGCTCTCTGAGATTGCCGCTTATTCAGAACAACACTTTCATCGTACCTTCAAAAGTGTGGTAGGGGAGTCGTTGCACCAATACATTCGACGCACTCGAATGGAATATGCGGCCAACCAATTGATGTTCGATACCACGTCGTCTGTGGTAGAAATTGCCAGTAAGTGTGGCTTTAGTTCGGTGTCTTCATTTAGCCGAGCATTCAAAGCGACCTTTAACATGTCACCGGGTGAGTGGCGTAAACACGACTTACAGATAGCAGAAAAACCCTATTTGAAAGATCCCGAAGTGGCAGCGGGTTATTTGAACGTGGCGCAGCGAGCGCTACCTGAACCTAAGATAGTTGAAACACCGGAGCGCATGGCGGCTTATGTTCGACATACGGGTTATAACCGCTCCATTCGCAACGCATGGTTGATATTGAAAGCGTGGGCTAGCTCTGAACAACGCGACTTTTCGAGCCAGTTTGGTTTGCATCACTCAAACCCTGCTTGGGTTGAGATGGATCAGTGTCGCTATGTGGCGTGTATCGCGATTAATGAACCGATTAAGTACCGCAGCGTGGTTAATCAGATGGTGATTCCGGGCGGTTTACATGCCGTGTTTCGACTTAATGGTCGCTATGGTGAGTTGCTACCACAGATCAGTATGGTATTAGAAAAGTGGCTACCTACGTCTGGCTTCAAGCAACGTTCTACTCCGGCTTATGTGCATTATCATCAGAATCACTTTCTTAACAGTGATGAAGTGTTTGAACTCGATTTTTACCTTCCCGTGGGTTTTTACTAACCGATTAAAAGCCACTCATTTTTCTTGTTAGCGCAAACTCAATTAATCGATGATTGTGGTGTTTTCTTGAATCAAGAGAGAAGGGCTTTGTTGATAATTTACTCCAGTAGATGATGACAACGTACGTATTAAACGATAGCATTTCGCCCTAATTGCAAATAGTTCTTAATATCACCCGCTAGAATATATGACCATTACCCACAAAGATTATCTGAAAATCGCCTCCCCTTTCATCATCTCAACGGTGACTCAGCCTCTGCTTGGCGCCGTAGATACCGCTGTGATCGGACAGCTTGGCATCGCTGAACTGATTGGTGGTGTGGCGATTGGCACCATCATCATGAACACCATGTACTGGTTGTTTGGCTTTTTCCGTGTCAGTACCACGGGGCAAAGTGCGATGGCATTGGGTAGAGGAAATCGTTCTGAATTAGCGGGCAGCTTGATGCGTCCATTTGTGTTGTCTGGCTTGGTAGGTTTGATATTTATCTTGATACAACCACTCATCTGGCAAGGTGCAATGTGGGTGATCGAGCCTGAAGCCAATGTGGCCGAGCACGCGCATATCTACTTCAGTATTTTGATTTATGGTGCGCCTTTCGTGTTGCTTAACTACACCATTATTGGTTGGTTAATGGGGCAGGCGAAAGCCAAAGAAGTCCTTTACACACAAGTGTTTGGTAACGTGTTGAACATTGTTTTAGATGCGGTATTCGTGCTTTATTTCGACTTGGGTGTCGCCGGTGTGGCATACGCAAGTTTGATTGCACAAATCACCACCTTTGCGATTGGTATGACGCTGGTAATGAAGACCAGCAATATCTCGGTCTCTGAGTTCCTGCAAGGCTCGAAGATGACCAAGAAAGACCTTTCGACAATCATCTCATCAAATACTGACCTACTGTTACGCACGATTTGTATCTTAGTATTCTTTAACATGATGGCGCGCACAGGCTCAAAGCTAGGTACCGATGTTCTGGCTGCTAACGCAATCTTGATGCAAGTAACCTTTATTGTGAGTTACATGTTTGATGGTATTGCCAATGCATCGAGTGTGTTCGCGGGCAAAGCTGTCGGCCAGAAAAAACCTTCAATGCTTGATCGTGTGTTAAGGCTCAACTTCCAGTGGACGGCCGGTTTCATTGCTGCGCTGACGCTTTTAACCTTGATATTTAAAGGCAGCATTGTTTTCTTGTTTACCGATATTCCAGCGCTAGTCATGCTGTACCAAGAGATGACTCCGTGGTTAATCGCGTTCCCGCTAGTGGCTGGCTTTGGCTTGACGGTGTACGGCATCTTTACCGGAACGGGGACCACGCGTCCGGTTCGAGATTCTAGTATCGCTACTTTATTGGTGTTCTTGGCTGTTCAAGCGTTTGCGGTCGGAGCGTGGGGCAATCATGGGTTGTGGCTAGCGTTTACTCTGTTCTATCTTGGGCGTATCGCATTCCTGTATCCGTTCATCGCACAAGTTAAGCAGAAGTGTTACCCAGTCGAAGATACCGCTCATGGTGCCATTAACTAAGTAACCTAATCACCACCTGTAATATTTTATGAAAGCGCTTTATTATTTTTACACGATAAATTTAGTGAGCGCTTTTTTGTATCGGTAAAAATCACCTCGAAGGGTCAACACGCCCTAATGAAAATTGGTCAATAAAACAGCAAAAAATGCGATCTAGTTCAATGTTCGCTTTTCATCATGTCGGCTAAATGATAGAGTTGTTATGTTATAACATCTATTTTTGAGTATCTGCGTGAAAGCACCACTTTTGTCTGTTGACCGATTAACGATCAAAACCTCTTCGAAAACACTTTTTCAAGATATTCATTTCGATGTGTATCGAGGAGAATTGTTGGCGATCATGGGCCCTTCAGGGATTGGTAAGTCGATGCTTTCACGCGCGATCGCGGGTTTTATGCCAGAGACGGTTGAGGCTGAAGGTCATATTTCTCTATCTGGTGAAGCTGTGTGTGGTTTGCCGATGTTGCAAAGAACTGCAGCACAGCGCCCCGCAGTTATCTTCCAAGATGCGCTTCAAGCGTTAAACCCTCTGGTTTCGATTGAAGGCCAACTCTGCCTTGCCTTGACGGGTACTCGCACCAAGCTTAAATCAAAAGACAAAACTAAGCTCACCGAACTGTTGGTACAGTTAGGGTTCCCAAATCCAGAAACCATCTTGCCGTTGTATCCGAGCCAAATCTCTGGAGGACAACGTCAACGAGTGTGTATTGCGATTGGCTTGTTGAGTAATGCCGATATCATCATTGCAGATGAACCGACTAGCGCGTTAGATCCGGTGACAGAGCAAGAGATACTCAAGCTGATTCGCGACAATGTTAAGCAGCGACAAATCGGTGGCTTGTTGATTACCCATGACCTGCACAGCGCCTTAGCGTGTGACAAGTTATTGGTGATCGATGATGGCGGTGTGGTGGCTTATGGTGCACCGAAACACGCGCTTCAATCAAGCTCTCACGCTTTCTGTTGTTCATTGAGAGACTTAATCGAATGAGCTCGACCTTATCACTAAACTCAGATGTCTCATCGTCAATGCCAGTGATTGATTCAGACACACAAACACCGATAGAAATTAAGTTCGACAATGTCGGAGTTCATTATTACTCAGTGCCAAGTTGGTTGGGTGGTAAGGCGTTCAAAGCGCTACAGAACATCGACCTCAATGTTGAAGACAAAAGCTTGGCTATTGTTGGACGTTCTGGTGCCGGTAAATCTACGCTGATTGAACTGCTGTTTGGCCTTAAATCGCCAACCGTTGGTCAAATAAACTTGTTCGGTTATTCGCTCCCAATTCGCGATAGCAAAGCGCAAGCTACGGTGTGTCGCTTGATCCAATTGGTGCCACAAGAACCCCACACTAGCCTCAATCCTTACTACACCGTTCGACAGATCTTAGCTGAGCCGCTAAGTAACCTAGATGTTTCTGGCAATCATGAAAGCATCATTGAAGAGACGCTGTTGGACGTTGGCTTACCTGCCAGTTTGCTCTTACTAAAACCTAATCAGCTTTCTACAGGTCAAGCTCAACGTGTGGCTATTGCTCGGGCTCTTGTCGTTAGACCCGCAGTGCTGGTGGCCGATGAACCTACTGCCAGCCTTGACCCGGTGAATCGCCAAAGGTTGTTGGACTTGATTAATTCATTGAAAAAGAAGCGTGATATGCGCCTTATTTTGGTTACGCATGATCTCGGTGCGGCAAAAGCCCTTTGTGAAGAAATACTGGTACTCGACCATGGTGAAATGGTTGAGCACGGACCGACCGAACAAGTGATGAGTAAACCTGCTTATCCTGCGACTCAGTTGTTGATCGAGTCTCAGCCTCTTTCGAAATCTACTTGTTAACACAACCCTATTTATTAACGAAATACATCTTATTAAAAAATACAGCTACAGAGAAAATAACTATGCGTTTTAATTCAATCAAACTGGCTTGCGCGCTTGCGTTGGCTCTGCCTTTGACGGGCTGTTTTGACTCTCAACCAGAGTCGAGCGAGGCTCTGGTCAAATCTGAAATTCGTGTTGCGATGATGCAGCCACCAAGAACGGGTCTATCACCACTTTCTGATGACGCGTTCAAACTATCACGTTGGAGCACGGCTGAAACGTTAGTGAACTTGAGCCCAACCTCAGAAGCACAACCTATGCTAGCGACTGATTGGAAACATCTTGATCCACTGACTTGGCAGTTCACGATTCGCCAAGGTGTTAAATTCCACGATGGCTCTACATTAACGGCAGAGTCTGTTGTGAACTCTCTGCAGAAAGCGCTAGAAGCGGCACCTAAGCCACGTATCCTAGATGGTGTAGAGCTAGAAGTGAAAGCGATGGACAACTACCGCGTAGAGATCAAGACCAGCTTTGATGACCCTCTTTTACCAAGCCGTTTATCAAGCCCTCAATTAGCGATCCTAGCAGCCAGTGCTTACCAAGAAGATGGCCGCGTTAGCCCAATGGGTGCAGGTACGGGCCCGTTTGAGTTGACTGAAATTAACGGTACAACCAGCGCGAAGCTAAAACGTTTCGATGGCTACTGGGGTGAAAAAGCGCAAGTTGAATCTGTGATTGCAGAATACGTTCCTAACGGTTTTGCTCGTGCTGCAGCTCTAAGAACAGGCACGGCAGACATCGTTGAAGCAGTGCCCGTTTCACAAATCGCGACCATTGATCCGAACCTACTTTATGAAGTGGCAATGCCTCGTACCAATACGCTTTACCTAAACAACAAGTCAGGCGTATTCAGCGATATTAACTTGCGTAAGGTAGCGGCTGCTGCGGTAGACCGTGAGCAAATCGTGAATACCGTTTATGAAAACCACGCGGATATCGCACAAGGTCTATTAGGTCCTGCACTTGCTTGGGCTGAACCAATTCGACCTAAAGGTCAGGCAGTCGACAAGGCTCTAAAAGCGAACGGCGAAAGCATTGTTATCGGTACCTTTACCGATCGTGCAGAGCTTCCAGAAGTGGCAGCGCTACTGAAACAACAACTTGAAGCGGCTGGTTTCAAAGTTGAGCTGGATATCCGTGAATACGCTCAGATCGAGAATGATGCGCTCTCAGGCAAGTTCGATGCGTTTATTCTTTCTCGTGCAACGGTTCTAGATTCGGGTGACCCAGTGGCTTACATGATGAGTGACTTTGGCTGTAAGGGGTCATTCAATCTTGGTCAATTCTGTTCTCAAGAAGTAGACCAAGCACTGACTCACGCTGATCTGCAACCACTAGGCGCACTGCGTCAGCAAGCGATCATCGAAGCTGAGCAAAAAATCCTTAACGACTTCGCTGCTATTCCACTGCTTCACGAACGTGTGATTCAAGGTGAAAGCGAGCGCGTGAGCAATGTGGTTCGTGATCCAAGTGAGCGTCGCTTGGTTGATCAAACGACACAAGTTAACCCGGCAACACAGGCTAACTAAATAAATGTTATCTGCTGAGACTCTGCGTCGAACTCTATTTATCTTGACGCCTTGGCTATCAAGAATCGCCTCACTGATTGTGGTGGTGATTCTTGTTGGCTTGATGCCTGACATTGCAGGCATCGACCCAAGCCAATCTATTCTGAGGGCTAGAGCGGGGCAACAACACCTGCTTACGCCTGAAGCTTTAGCGGCGGTACGTGCTGATCTTCAGCTTGACCGTTCAGCCATTGAGCGCCTAATCGACTGGGTCGGAAGTGCTTTTTCGGGTGACCTAGGTAAATCCTGGATTGATGGATCTTCGGTTGCGTTAGGTATTCAAAAAACAGCGTCGACATCTCTGTTTTTGATGTCTAGCGCATTGGTGATGACTTTCGCACTGTGCGGTGCAGGCTTACTTGCTACCTTGCGCAGTTGGAAGAAGGGCAAGCTAGGGCAGAGTTACAGCAGTTTAAGCACCGTATTAATATCCTTGCCAGAGTACGTGGTGGCCTCGGTATTAATACTGGTGTTCTCAATCTGGTTGGGTTGGTTGCCACCGTATGGTTGGCAAAGTTGGCAAGATATCTGGCTACCGAGCTTAGCGCTTGCACTGCCCGCTAGTGGCCTATTTAGTCGCCTACTCAGAGACAGTTTACAACGCGTTTTAAATGAACCTTGGGTGATCACTTGGCTCAGTGCCAACGTTCACTCCAACCAAATTATTCGCTTTGCGATGAAAAGAGCGCTAAGCAGCCTGATCCCACAAATTGCAATGATCGTGATTGGCTTGACTGGTGGCGCGGTCGCGGTTGAGCTTATCTTCTCGATTCCGGGTATCGGACGCATGGTTCTTGGTGCTGCTAAGGCGCAAGATCTACCTATGCTGCAAGGCGGCCTGTTGGTATTGCTGCTGTTTTCGATTGCCGTGAGCAGCATGAGCTTGTTTGTTCAACAATTGATTCTTGGTCATAGCCTGAAAAGCGGGAAGCTCATCAGTAGCCACTCTTCGTTTCGTTTTACCCAGAGCCGAGCTAAACGTGTCACTGCTTTTACGATTTTCTCATTCCTAATTGCTATCGTAGTTTGGGCTGCATTTCGTGACCCATACACCAGTCAGTTTGCTCGCTTAGCGGACCCTAGTTGGCAAGCGCCATTGGGTGCGGACGGCATTGGCCGAGATCTGTTAGCGAGAATCGGTTCAGGTATGGTCGCGACCTTCCAAGCCGGTATCTTGGCGACGTTTTTGAGTTTGGTGACGGGCATAATCATGGGTTTTAATACCCGCTTTAGCCAAGGCCTTATCGAGATCACTAAGGGCATTCCTTACATTATTGCAGGCCTGTTGGTTGCGGGCTTAACGGGGATGAATCCGAACAGTGCATTAATCGCGATTGTATTGGTATCTTGGGCGCCATTAGCGGCGCACTGCTCAAGCTTAATCGTGGAAGCAAAGGCTCAACCTTATACGCATCTCGCGCCATTGTGGGGTACCAGCAAGCTTCGAATCTTCCGTTTCTACTTGCTTCCTTATGTATTGCCACCTTTGCTAAGACACGCGATGTTGAGGCTGCCAGTAATCACATTGAGCCTGACCTCGCTAAGCTTCATCGGTTTAGGTGCGAAACCGCCTGCACCGGAATGGGGTTTGATGATTGCAGAAAACTTGCCCTACATTGAACGCGCGCCATTGGCAGTCATGGGGCCAATTGTTGGGTTGATTCTGTTAGGCGGGGCTATCAACATGATGTTTGATGATTAACGAAAAAGTGCAGGTTGCTTAAGTCCTTGATTGGGTGTTCGATAGAGTGTTCGATTTGGCATTTATGTTGTAACCTTGAGCCTGTTTTTTTGAATTGGCTTTCGGATCGGTTGTCGATCGGTTTTTAGCTTAGTTAAGTGTTCAGCGTTAAGGATTCAACATGTATCTTGTTTTGTATTGCCACAATATTGGTATGACTGACTTTTCTTTCTTTGAGACGGAAGATTTCGATAAAGAAGAGGGCTACATCGTGCGAGGTAAGTGGCCGAACGAGAAAGCGTTTCGTGATTACTTAACCAAAGAGTTTGGTGACATGAGCGAATTTCAAGTGATCGACTTAATCGCCAAAGGTGCAGAAGCAGAACACTACTCGCCAGAAGAGTTGATGCGCTTAGCTCTCTAACTGTTAGCTCAGTAGCACGTTTGAAATCGAATAAACAAATGGCAGCCTGATTGGGCTGCCATTTTTCGTTTTAAGCTAGAGCACGTCGCTCGCAGTATGAATGGGGCTATTGCGCCACTTCGTCAACCAAGTACAAGATTGATTGATACGGAATGCCACTGTGATGTGACAAACCGATCTCACAGGTTCGGCTGTTGCTGAATCCACGAGTGCAGTTGCTCGGCACTTGTTCTTTGAGTGGATGTACTGCCGCCTCATTTAGCTCTGGTGTGGTAAAGCCTTTATCACCTGCCCAACCACAGCATTGAATATGTTCAGGAACGATGACCTCTTCGGTACAGGCTTTAGCAAGGCTCAACATCGCGCCTTCCAAACCCATTCGACGAGAGCTACAAGTTACATGCAGCATCACGGTTTCTTGCAACGGCTCAAGTGTCAGGTGCTCAAGCAGGTATTGGTTCACAAACCCTGTCGGCTCTAGTACTTCTAATGGCTTGGTGAATTGCTCAATACTGCGTTTAGCACATGGGCTGGTATCCATTAATACTGGGTATTCACCCTGACGACTCGCTTGCCACAACACTTCTTCGAGCTGTTGAGCTTTAGATTGGGCTAAATCGGTCATCCCTTTGCTGTCGTAAGGCATGCCACAACATTGGTCGTCTAGCTTCTTCGGAAGAATCACCTCAAATCCGGCTTTGTTAAGCAAAGACATGGTCACTTCCGTTAGAGGACGTTGGTCGCCCGCATCGCTTTGTTGTCCCATGGTGCGACTTGCACAGGAAGGGAGGTAAACCACCTTCTTATGATTGCTTGAGGATTCTGCCGTCACTGGGGATGAGACTAGCGAGTGGCTATTGGATTGCGGCATCTCTGGCATCCAAACCGGTGTCGCGCCTTTAGTCATCGAGCGCAAGCCATTGGTTAGCTTACCGACGGTATTTGCGCCTAACACTTTGCTCGCCACTTGGTTGGTTTTGAGGCCAGCCTTAGTCAGCTTGGTGGTGGTCGAGAAGTGATCCGCTGTCCACTTAGCGATTGGCGTAAATTTCTCATACTTGGCAATACGAAGCTTCTTAATCAAATCACCGGTGTTGATTCCCACTGGGCAACGCTCGGCACACAGGCCGGTTGCGGCGCAGGTATCAATACCTTGATATTCAAAGGTTTTTTCTAGTTCGCTTGCTTCTATCTCTTCACCTTCAGCACGGCGGCGTTGTAACTCGCGGTACAGCACGATACGTTGGCGAGGCGATAGGGTTAAGGTACGAGACGGACAAACAGGCTCACAGAAGCCACACTCAATACAGCGGTCGACAAGGTCATCTGCCGCAGGCATTGGCTTCAAATTGGTGATGTGTGAATTCGGGTTGTCGTTGATGATAACGCCGGGGTTGAGCAGCCTTTCTGGATCGAACAGTGCTTTGATCTGTTGCATCAAGGCGTAGCCGTCTTTGCCCCATTCCAATTCCACATAAGGCGCCATGTTGCGGCCAGTGCCGTGTTCCGCTTTCAAAGAACCTTGGTATTTCACAGCGACTAGCTCGGCAACGTCATCCATGAATCCGCCGTAACGGTCGATCTCTTCTTGGCTATCAAAGCCTTGAGTAAACACAAAATGCAGGTTGCCTTCGAGGGCATGGCCGAAAATGATCGCTTCGCTGTAGTCGTATTTGTCGAACAACTCTTGCAGCTCTCGAATACCAGTAGCGAGGTTTTCGACAGGGAAAGCCACGTCTTCAATGATAACGGTCGTACCGACTTCACGAACCGCGCCAACGGCAGGGAACATGCCTTTTCGAATGCCCCATAGGGTTGCGACTGTCTTTGGATCGGAAGTGAAAGGGACAGATTCAACAATCGTGTAATCAGCTAATGCATCCAAAATTGATTTACATTGTAAATCTAAGTCCGGCTGGGAGCTGGCGTGTGATTCAACCAAAATAGCCGCAGCTTCTAAGTTTAGGCTCGACATAAAGGCAGGCATACCCGGCTTATCAGCCACTGAACGGAGTGCTCTGCCATCCATCAATTCAACGGCCGCAACCGGCGTTTTTGATAGCGTAGTCACGGCTTTACTGGCTTGTTCTATGTCGGCAAACACCAACAGAGCCGAAGCTTTGTTTGGGTGTTCGATAACCGTGTTGTAGGTGATCTCTGCGATGAAGCCTAGCGTGCCTTCAGAGCCAATCATCAAGTGTTTGATGATCTCAATTGGATCGTGGTAATCGACCAAGGCATTGAGTGCATAGCCTGTAGTGTTTTTAAGGCGGTATTTATGGCGGATTCTGTCTGCCAGTTCTTGATTCGAGCTAGTCTGTCTGTGTAAATCAACAATGCCTTCAAATAGCGCTTTGTGTGATTGCTTGAACGCCTCGACGCTAGCACTGTCTGCGGTATCAAGTAGGGAACCATCACTCAATACGATTTTCATGCTCTCGACGGTGCGATAAGAGTTTTGCGCAGTACCACAACACATGCCACTGGCGTTATTCGCCGCTATACCACCGATTTTACAAGTATTGATTGAAGCTGGATCTGGGCCGATTTTACGTTGGAAAGGGGCAAGGTATTTGTTGGCATCTGCGCCAATCACACCGGGCTGAAGAATGATCTGATTGCCGTTGTCTACGATTTCGTGGCCGCGCCAGTCGTCGGTCAGTGTGATGAGTACCGAGTCTGAAACGGCTTGTCCTGAAAGACTGGTGCCTGCTGCACGGAAAGTAAAATGGGTACCGAGTTCACGACAGCTTTGAATGGTGAATATCACTTCGTCTAAGTTCTTGAGCCTTAGAACCATTTTCGGCACCAAGCGATAAAAACTCGCATCGGTGCCGTAAGCCAAGCGCTTTGCCTCTTGCGTGACAATGCGTTCTGTTTCTATTTTTTGAGCCAGTATCGCTTCAAGCTGCTGATAAGCTTGTGCGTCTACTACTTGCTCATGGGATGTGTTTGTCTCCATCTTTGCTTCCTTGTGCTTCTTATTTGGCACTGATTAGGGCGTGTTGACCTTTCGTGGTTAAATTTTGTTCGAGATAAAAGCGTTTTAATCGCGGCGAGGGGGAAGTAGCCTAGTCACTCTAAGCAAATCCCCCTCAACAAAGAGTAAAACGCTTTTAGCCGAACCCTTCGGGCAGCGTTTGCTGGCCATTTCTACTACGTTATCGGCTTCTCATGTAGGCTAGCTACACATCGACGCCTCTGCCTTGTATAAATACCCAGCAACTCGCTGCAAAAATCAGCTCGAAAGATCAACACGCCCTAGCTTTTTATTTATTTTCCAGTGCTTAAACGGTGTCACAACGGCAGTGTAATTGCTGTGACACCGATTGAACTTCAGTCGAAGTAGACCAAAGCATTAGTCCGAATCCGAACCTAAGTCGTTGAGGTTTAATCTAGCCCCACCAGAGAATCACGGGTTAAGTCTTTGATTGTCTTGGCGCCAGTTAGAGTCATCGCAACGCGCATCTCTTTGTCGTAAAGGTCGAGTAGGTTCTCAACACCTGCTTGTCCTTGCGCTGCTAACGCGTAGACGAAAGAGCGACCAAGCAAGGTGCAGTCTGCGCCCATCGCCATCATACGAACCACATCTAAGCCAGTACGAATGCCAGAGTCGACCAGAATCTTGGTGTCGCCTTTTACTGCATCTGCAATTGCAGGCAAGGCTTTGGCACTCGATAGAACACCATCAAGCTGACGACCACCGTGGTTTGAAACCACAATGCCGTCTGCGCCAAATCTCACGGCATCTTTTGCATCTTCTTCATCAAGAATGCCTTTAATGACCATTGGGCCATCCCAGAAATCACGGATCCACTCTAGGTCTTTCCATGAAATCGACGGGTCGAAGTTGTCACCCAACCAACCGATGTAGTCTTCAAGTTTGGTTGGAGAACCGCGGTAAGTAGAGATATTGCCAAGATCGTGTGGTTTACCCAACAAACCAACATCAACAGCCCAACTAGGATGACGCATCGATTGAAATACACGACGCATCGCTGCATTTGGGCCGCTCATTCCTGAGTGCATGTCACGGTAGCGAGCACCCGGTACGGGCATATCAACCGTGAAGACTAGTGTGGTTACGCCTGCTGCTTTTGCGCGTTCAAGAACGTTCTTCATGAAGCCACGGTCTTTTAGCACGTAAAGTTGAAACCACATTGGGCGTTCAATCTTAGGTGCCACTTCTTCAATCGGGCACACCGACACGGTCGACATCGTAAAAGGGATGCCTTTATTGTCTGCGGCTTTTGCTGCTTGTACTTCACCACGTCGTGCGTACATGCCCGTTAGGCCAACCGGCGCTAAGGCAATCGGCATCGCTAGCTTTTCACCAAACAACTCGGTTTCTAAATTTAGTTCCGACATGTCATTGAGGACACGCTGCTTGAGCGCAATCTCAGCAAGGTCAGCCGTGTTACGGCGTAGGGTATGCTCTCCGTAAGAGCCGCCATCAATGTAGTGGAAAAGAAACGGAGGCAGTTTCGCTTTTGCTGCGGCGCGGTAATCAGTCGATGCGGATATGATCATAATTTCAGTCCTAAATTCTTGGGATGTTGCCCTTCTATGAGAGCTTAGCTTGGGCTGCATGTTTTCTTTATAAAATGGCGTTAATACCCGAAGGGTTGATGTGTTCTAGTGTCCATTCCGAAACTCATCAACTGTCTTATGAGACGGTGTTGCAGTCGGGGGAATTGGGTACTAACGCCAAGTGCTTTAGTAACGACTTATGGTTTACATAAGCACGTCTGTCATTTTGAATCCGTAGATAACTACGAGGCCGATGATTCCACTCATTACTAAGTAGTAGAACGTTGGGATAATTGTTTTACGCAGTGTTGCACCTTCACGCCCTAGTAGACCAACCGTTGCCGATGCGGCGACCACGTTGTGAATCGCAATCATGTTACCGGCGGCGGCACCCACGGCTTGCAGGGAGACAACTACAACGCTAGATATATTCAGAGTTTGCGCGACTTCGAACTGAAATTGGCTGAACATCATGTTCGATACTGTGTTCGAACCTGCAATGAATGCACCTAAAGCACCAACTGTTGCACTCAGCGCGGGGAATGCTCCGCCCACTAAGTCAGCCGCGAAATTCGCAGTGGTTACTGGCATACTTGCCAAATCAGCACCGTTCACGCCAGAGTTAATGAAGATACGTACCATCGGGATAGTGAACACCAGCACAAAGCCTGCACCAATCAGGGTTTTACTTGATTCACCAAAGGCTTTTACTAAAGGTGCTGCGCTGCGTGACTGTATTAGAACTGCAACTAATGCTACGAATACTAAGATACCGCCAGGTAGATATAGAGGTTGAATCGCTGTACTTACGCCTGTCTCGCCAAGGATGTTACTGAAAGAAAGGCTAACGCTCTTAAGTAGGCCTTTGAACTCAGGGCTCACACGGCTAGCAACTAGAATGACAGCGAGCAGTACATAAGGTGCCCACGCCATCGCCATGCTCATTTTTTTATGATCTTGCTTATTGTTTGAATGAGTGTCGTCTAAATCGACCTTCAAAGAACCTAGCCATTCAGCAGGCCATTTGTCTTCGCTTTCGAAATCCCACTTTGACTTTGGAACAAGGAAGCCACGTTTCGCTGCCGTTACTACAACCGCAAGGCCAACCAAACCACCAATTAGTGATGGGAACTCAGCACCTAGGAAGACACCAGTGAGTGCGTAAGGAATGGTGAAAGCAGCCCCTGCGAACAGTGCGAACGGCAGGATATCTAAACCTTCAGTCCAACTTTTGTTCTTGCCGAAGAAACGAGTCAGCATCATCGCCATCAATACAGGAATCATCACACCAACGCAGGCGTGGATGATTGCAACACTTGATGTGATCTGTTGTAGGTAAGCATCCCATGTTGAACCATTGGCAATTAGGCTTTCACCGATGTTGTGCGTATCCAAACCTTTGTTCACACCAACGATGATAGGTGTACCAACCGCGCCGAACGATACCGGTGTAGATTGGATCATCATGCCCATCAATACCGCAGCCAGCGCTGGGAAGCCGATAGCAACCAATAGTGGTGCAGCGATGGCAGCCGGTGTGCCGAAGCCAGATGCGCCCTCAATGAATGAACCAAAACACCAAGCAATGATGATTGCCTGAACACGACGGTCTGCTGATATGTCAGTAAATCCGTTGCGAATGGTGGTGATAGCTCCGGTGTGTTTCAAAGTGTTTAATAAGAAGATAGCGCCAAACACAATCCAGAGAACCGACACCGTAATGCCGAAGCCTTGGAATACGGAAGCCAGCACGCGAGTGCCAGACATATCCCAACTTAATAAGGCGATAGCAACGGTCAATGCAAATGCCACTGGCATCGCTTTTTTCGCAGGCCAATTCAGGCCAACCAGCAGAATCGCTGCAACAACTATTGGTGAAAAGGCCAATAGAGCCAGTAGAGTTTCACTCATGGGTACTTCCTCGTACTTGTTTTTCAAACGTTCATGTTTGAAGTGAATAACACGTCATTAGTTTTGTAGGTGTAATTTGAACCCTGTAGATTCAATTGTTGTAATTAGAGTGTCTTTATTTTTAATCGATCTGATTGCAAAAGCTGTTTTTGTAATTGTTTTGTTAATTTGGCGTGAATCTACCCCTTTATTTTTTATTGATATAGGGAAATAATGAAAATAATTAATTCCAAAATTGGCATAATCAGATGCGAGCAGATGATTTGATCCTGTTTTCACAGGTAGTGGAGCTGGGTAGTTTTAGTAAGGTTGCAGAGCAAAATAACCTTACAAATTCGGTAGTTAGTAAGAGAATTGCGCGTTTGGAAGAAGAGATTGGCGTGCAATTGTTATATCGAACAACACGTAAATTAACGCTTACCGAGGCGGGTAAGGCGATGTTACATAGCGCCAAAAATGTGAAGCAGGCGGCTCAAGAGGCTATGGATGCTGTTTCAGGCTTTGGTGAAAATGTCAGTGGTCACATCAAAATGTCAGTGCCTACTATCTCCGGAGATTTGATTCTCGCAGACGCTGTTGCTGAATTTTGTAATATGCACCCAGGTTTAACAGTCGACATGTCTCTTAATAATCGATTTGTTGATTTGGTCGAGGATGGCCTCGACTTGGTGATTCGAACCGGTTATTTGGAAGACTCAAGCTTAATTGCACGTCATATATTGGATTCACAATGGGTGGTGTGTGCTTCCCCATCTTATATAGCAAAAAACGGTAAGCCTATGCTGCCCAAAGAGTTAGTTGAGCACAATTGCTTGCAGTACGCTTACCAAACAACGGGTGCCAGTGAATGGCAATTTTTGCATAGTAAAGACGGTTTCACCGATAACGATAAATACATCGTGCGTGTCTCGGGCTCTTTCTCGACAGACAACGCGACCGCTTTACGCAAAGCGGCCTTGGGTGGTCACGGTATCGCGTATGTACCGCGTTGTTTGGTTTATCACGATATTCGCAACGGCCAGCTGGTGGATATCTTCCCTGACTTAGTCGGTAAAAAGCTGGGTATTTATGCGGTGTACCCATTTACTCGCCAGCCGCCAAACAAGATTAAGTTATTGATTGAACACATCAGAACTCGCTACCTGACGATTTCACACTATTTTTAAGCTATGAGTTTGAAGCTTAGGTTTCCAAAGTTACAGCTTCCAAACAACGTTATAGCGTTACCATCACTTTAAATAAGGATCACGATGAGCTATTTAAAAGAGTATCAATAATCTTGCTCAGATTTACTCGTTAAGTCGATAAACTTATTCTCCAATTATAAGAGTCCTTGAAGTTTGGCTTTTGGGGGGGAGTTTCTGCGCAAGCAATGCTGTTCATCCATGTTGTTAACTAATAATCTAGTTAACTGGAGTGGTAAATACTCGAAAGGTTCACAAAAGAAAGCTAATGCGAGTAATCGAACCTTCAATGAACACCAGTAAACTATCTACCATTCATACTTAGGTACCAAGCGACTATTAATACCAACGTTATAAGGCCTAATGTTGCAAATTGATATTTTTTTATCAGTTCTTCTGCTTTGTTCCCAGCAATATATACTACCAACGCGATACCAAAGTACCTAATGGCACGAGATAAGCCTGTAGCGAGTAGAAATAAAGGGAGTGAAAAATGAGTAGCTCCTGCTGCCAACATAGCAATTTGGAAAGGAATGGGTGCGATGCCCAAGGTCATGACAAACCAGAAACCCTCGGTTCTTATCCGTAGCATGGCAGTATCTAATTTTTGCTCTGTTACCCAATGAGTGACTACCCAGTCACGTAGTAGTTCGAAAATATAGTAACCAAACGCATACCCCAACAGTGCGCCGACAACACAGCCTAGAGTCGCCATAAGTGCAACTTGCCAAAGCTTATCGCGTCGTTTTTGCAACAACGGAATAAGCAATACTTCCAATGGAATAGGTACAATCGTAGATTCAAGAAGAGAGGCAGTGAAAACACCACTCAACATATTTTGAGACTCAATCAAGTCTTTGGCTTTTCGTTTTAGTATTTTAAGCATGAAATTTTCATCCTTCAAAGTGGTACGGATTGAGCCTTAAAAGCTAACTGCGCCTCTCTTTGTCAATAGATCATAATAACTTTCCTCTTCGTGCATCATTCAGGCTTATTTGATTAGCTTAGAAATAGCCCACCCTGCTATAAAACACATCCAGATCCTAACACCACTTTATTAAACTCAGTCTTATGAACCGCATTAGAATCGATATTCCACACCTAACGATACTTGGTTAAAATCTGTTTCTGTGCTTGCACCATTCGTAACATTCTCTGCATTGAGTTCTACGTCGTACCACATATATTCAGCATTGATTAAGAATTGATCTGTCATTTTGAAACCCACACCGGCGCCAGCGAATACACCTTCGTCGTCTTTACTGCCCCTGAAGTCCGCAATATTGTAGTCTGTCGTGTACCACATTTGACCACCTTTTGCGTAAAGATCAACACGCTTAGCAATAGGAGCTATAACTTTTAGAGCAGCGGTATAGCCGTCTGTTTCGGTATTAGCTAAATTATTACCATAGCTACCAAAATCAATATACCCCCCCTCTAACGCTAAGTAAGGGTTAAAACGATAACCGACTAAACCTTGAGTAGCATCGCTGTCATCATCAAAGTCATCTTGCCCATCAACTTTCAAATAACCATAGTTGGCACCCACATAAACACCATGCTCGTTGGAGTCCGCAGCGTGTGAAAGAGTATTAAAGGTTGTTAAAGTAAAAAGGCTAATCAAAGTAACAACATTGCTTTTCATTTCGTTCTCCTAATATAAGTTCCATTCAAATATCGATTTATATAGAGCAAAAGAAATGCCAACTTTAAAAACCACTAAAAGCATACTAAAACTAACATAACATTAACAAAATCCGGTTGAATATCGATAAAGGAACAAAAATTAATCTATTTATTACCTTATAAAAACATTTTAATATTAAGGTAAATACACATCGTGAAAAATATTCTTGTTGTTATGTAACTTTTTCAAAAAAATAATAAACATAGATTTTTCTAAACTCGATTCGAAACCACCTATTATTTAGTGAAATTTTAAAATAAATGTGATGACTCTAATTACCAGTTAAGGTGAGAGCATGAAAACGAAGCTATTAGTCGTTTGGGATAGGCTATGTTGCCCAAAGGGTTTATCATGGATACTCATTGCAAAGTACCCTCAGATAATGCGTTCACAACACAGGTATTTGCATGGTTTCATGCCTATCTTACTTCTTCGAATGGATTGAGTACTGCCGAAAACCAGAAAAGCCATCGCTTAACATCACAAGCACTGAAAATCAGGGTGATGGCAATGGCTTGGCTCAAACTGAGGTTAACAATGACAAGCAAACACCGCCAGCATCATAAGAGGCCGTGTGACGTGTGCTCATGAACAATTACATCTTAGCGACATTATTCGTTACTATGCTTGATAGGCTTTCTCCTCCTTTCTCCTCCTTTCTCCTCCTTTCGCCTCAAAGTCCAGTGTTCGGATAGGAAACGGAATCGTGATACCAGCATCCGACAGTGATTCCTTAATCGCTACAATGCTGTCATTTTGTGCTTCCATGTAACCAAAGTCGCCAGGGTAATCAATCCAAAACCATACCAACAAATTGATGCTACTATCGGCGAAACTAGCAGCATGAACCGCTGTGTCTTCGTGGTTGCTCACATAAGGTTTTTGATTAATAGCTTCTATTATTACTTTGGTCGCTAAATTAGGACAGTCCGCGTATGAGATACCGACAGGAATTTCTATTTTTCTGAGACCTTTTCGGCTGTAGTTCGTCAATATGTTACGAAAAACCATTTTATTTGGAATCATGACGTGCTGACCTGAAAACGTCTCTACAAGAGTATTGCGCAAATTAATTTGAATAACTTGCCCCATAACGCTGTTGGATTCGACAATATCGCCTATTTTAAATGGCTTGCGGATACTCATCGTGATCCCTGAAATCAGGTTTTCGGTCATATCTTGAAAAGCAAAACCAATAGCAAGCCCCAAAATACCCGCCCCTGCTAGGAGTGATGTAACCGTACCTTGCAATCCAACAAAGTCTAAAGCGACAAAAAAACCGACGGTTATAATGATCACTTTAACAATCGATGCTAATAAGTTGGTTGCTTCCTTTGAATCTACGACTCGGTTGCTCAAGTTCCTAAATAATCGACCGCCTAGGTTGGCGATAAAGATAAAAGCAAACAACGTAAAGAGCGCAACAATAAGATTAGGAATCAACTTGATGGTTTCAACAAGCCAATGCTCCAGCTTTTGCTCAATTAAATGGTTAAACTTCTCAATGTCGAAAGAGAGATTCATCTCCATGGTGATGTCCTTCATTCATGATTGGTCTTGTGATCAGTGACTATGGAATGCAAACGGATAAAGCTTGGCTTTTGATGCTTATCTCAAGTGATTCAGCGGAGAACTTTTCTCCATCAATGACATAGTGGATCGGTCGATTTGAGTCTATTTTGACTTGCTTTGCAGGCTCATAGTCAAAAAATGAGACTTGTTCTTTGAGGCCTAAGCTTGAAAGCAACACATCAGACAGCGCTAACGTTCTTTCTCCAAGCGAAGCGGTATTTTCTAAATAGGTAATATGCAATTGACCATCATCAGGTCTTGGCTCTTTCCCCCCTTGGGCAAGGACCGTGCTAAAAGGCGACGTGTTGGCAACCACTAAGCTTTGTAATTCAGCTTCTCGTGTTGGCCCCCCATCCTTAGTGACTTCAAACCACTGGCTTTCTCCTGCTACAACCGCAGAAAATAAACCCGACAAGTAAGCAAGTTGGCCATTTTTATTTTTCTGTTCACGATGAGCGTAATCAATCATCTTCTCTTCAAACCCAATACCAAGAATAAGCAGTATTGGCTGGTCGTTACAGTACGCCAAATCCATTTTTTTAGACTTGCCAGATAGAATAGCCTCGCAGGCCTTTTCAACCGGTGATACTTTTGTCGCAAAACCATAGAGCACATGGCATAAAGCATTTGCCGTACCCAATGGGATAACCCCGAGTGCCGTGTCTGTCCCCGCGATTTGTCTTGCCACCTCGCTGACGGTGCCGTCTCCGCCAGAGACGATGATATGAGAAGTATTTCGATCTTTTGCTTGTTCGGCTAGAGATTCCGCTGATACTTCTTTACTGGTGGTCACTATGTCTAAATTGAACTTTTGGGTAAGCTCTCGAATAACCTGCTGCTCACTCGTTTGCCATTTGCCTCCACCTGCAACAGGGTTAGCAATTAGGCAGCATTTGTCTTCAAGATTGAGCAGCCCCTTATCACTGATAGCATTCAGCACCTTTAGTTGCTTTTTGTTCAACTGTGCAGTGCTTCGTACATCATTGATATTTTTGAGCACTTGCTCCACGCTCAGAGATGGATTTTTCGCTAACAGGTATGCTGCAACCACAAACACAGAGCGACCACGGCCAAGTGCACAATGAACAACTACGGACCTTGATTGGCTTATCTGAGTATCTATCCAATTAAGGGCATGTTTAAGCTTGCGTAACTTAGGGGCTTGATGGTCAAGTACCGGGGTATTGAGGTAATGAAACTCTTCGCTGGTCATCGCACTCTCTAACCCCGAAAATTCTGCGGTGACATCAACAATACACGTTATGTTTTGAGATTGTAGAAATGACAAATCGGAGGGGAGTAGACGTCGAGAAACATATAAACCTTCTCCCACCTGCTGTATGGGATCGACTTTATCTCTTTTTATAGCCCAAGTATTGTATAAACGAATACCTAGAAAAAAAGGAATAAACGCCCACCTGATCCACCAGGCTATTTTGCCATCATTATTTTTTCTAAATATGGATGGCATCTCGAAGATATAAGCTGCACTAACGATAGACATCGATAGCCCTGACCAAACCAATAGTAAGCTGAATAATAAATTGGGAATAAATGCTGCTATAGAAAAACAAGCGATAGCAATGAGTATATAGTACTTAACGATAAACATAGTGAGGCCTTAATTTCTCTGTGTATAAAAAAGCGGGCCCATAAATGGGCCCAAGTTGTTAAACTAAAACCTACGCTTCACTATCCAACATAGGTGACACTTCGAATCAAGCCATCTCTTGCTCATATTTTAGAGCCAAAGTTTCTTTCTGATCTGAGTCTAAAACTTTGCCAGCCGTTTGAAAGAAATGCTGCTCTTCTTCTTCTAAATGATGCTCTACTTTGTGTTTAAGTGTCTTCATCAGTGTGAGCCAAGTTGGTGAGGACATTTCGGTGTCATCGAGCTGAGCAAGCACCTTATCAATACCGTGGTGTTCAGCAATACCGTGCCTAGTCATATCAACGGATTGATCACTCTCTATTAAAGGTGCGTAGAAGTGTCGCTCTTCCGCGACCGCATGCTTAGTTAATTCTTCTTTAAGATTGGAGTAGAACTCTTGCCTAGCCTGAGTATCTCCTGATGTTTGGAGTATCGCATCCATCAAAAGCCGTTGCTTCTCATGGCTGTCTTTAAGCACATCAAATATGTTTTTCATATCTAGCTCCTGCTTCAATTCTTTTTATGAGGATCAGATGATTTAATTCGTGAGTTAATGCCTTTTTAGCAGTCCGGATCTTCCGTACCAAGTTGCTCTTTCACGTTCTCACAGCCGTCCTCTATCTGATTTTGAGCTTCCTCTACCGCTTCATCAGCGCTTTCACCAGCTTTTTCTAAGGGGCCGTCGTCACTACATGCGGAAAGCGTAAAAGCAAAACCTGTTGCCAATAGGAAACGGAAAATAACTGTGCTTATATTCATAAAAACTCCTAACTCTTATCTTTGTTAACTAAACTCATTACCATCGATACAAGCAGCGAAATAGCAAATATATAAAACATAACTTTAGCTACTGTTGCCGCAGCGCCTGCTATACCACCAAATCCAAATAAAGCTGCTATGATGGCAAGAATAAAAAATATTAAAGTCCAGCGAAGCATAATGATCTCTCTTATATCTGTTGGTAAATTTATTATTGAATTACTTCAAGTTTATCAATGACCTTATCAACATCGGATGTATTACGAGCAATAGATAGCGCAAGGTCATGTTCCGTATCTGACGTCACTGAACCCTTTAATACCACAGTGTTTTCTTTAGTTTCCACTTCAATATCAGTACCACTGACTCCCGTATTCATTAATAGTCGAGTCTTAACAATGGTCGTTATTTTGGTATCCGTTAAGACCTGTGTTGATTCTTTATTTTTATCTTTTTCATTATCGATGACCGTAAGTTCATTCTTCACCGACTTAACATCATCAAAACTTAATACTAATTCTTCGGCAAGGGCTTTTTCTGTCTGGTTTTCAACTGAGCCCGTTAAAGTTACAACCTGGTCTTTAACATAAGTGTTAATATCAAAAGAGTTCAAATTAGAATTAAGTAATAGTGTCGTTTCTGCTTTACCATCAATCCAAGCATCTAGCGTATCTTCTTTCCACATGCTATCTGCAACCGCTGCAGAAGAAGAAGTAGCAATAACCGTTGTTAGTAGAATTTTACTTGCAAAATTTTTCATCATTTATCTCCTTTTTTGTACTTGTATTATCACTAAAGCAAACCATATGCCAAAAATTCAAGTGATTGAATTTAAAGGATTTAAATAAAAAGCAAAAATAGTCTTAATATTTTCAATGATGGAAATTGAATAATTTACAAGGAGTATTTGTAAAAAATATAAATATTTACCTCGTCCGAATTAGTGATACACCATAATAATATTGCCCGATTTTTATCTATCATTTAAAATACTCACTCAGTATTATTCACAAAAAATGCGGAAGAAAAGCAGGAAGAGGGGAAAAATATCCACAAGTGACTTAGACCAGTTTGATATGTTAGTCGGCTCATCAAAGACCAATGCATAACTTGTATCGCACCCTCAGAGCGGACGATACGATTAGAGATGAACACTCTTGAAGAAAATGAAGGCAACAAAAAAGAAACATCAGAGGATTTAGGAATAAGCGTAAAAACGCTCTACAACAAGCTGGAGAAGTATCAGAGTTAGATAAATTATTCACTGTTCTGAAGTAAAGAAAGCTCAACTCTGTTAAAGGTGGCGAGGCATATTACTTACTGCCAGATTCCATTTCCTGAATATAATTGTTGAACAAACCAAGTGCTTCTTCTCTATGCAAGCAAATTGTAGGATCTGTTCTAATAGAGTACCTGCCTGAGTCGTTTCTGCCGGGCGCTGTGATCAAAATGCCACTGCTTATGGGGTATCGAGTCTTTCTGTATGTCAAATGTGGCTGCTTGCCATACCAGTAGTTATTTACAACATTTCTTATGTTTAATTTTTCAAAACTCATTTTTGTCCAAAAACGTTTTCAAAGTTGATTAATATTTAATCCGACTTTACGTATTGGATGTCAGCTAACCCTGTTAAGAGCCGCCAATCTGAGCAAGCCTTCATAATCACGGAGTTGATTTTTCATATAAGCCAGAAACGAAAAATGTCGCATCCATGCGACATTTCTCTTTTGGCGGCCAAACCAGTTTTACTATATCCATTCTAGATTTCAATCCATTCTATTCTTCATATTTGGAGCTGCAACTCCAACTATTTTGAGTATAGATACTTATTCAGAATGTATTTATAAGACGTTGTTAATGTTGATTAGTTCCTTTTATGCGGCATTTTTTTTCGATTTATTTTCTAAGTCGAATGACGCTGCGATTAACTTCTTGGTGTAGTCGTTTTTCGGCGCATGGAAAATCTCTTCTGCAGACCCTTCTTCCATCACTTCGCCCTTCTGCATCACCAATACACGATCTGATAATGCTTTGACTACCGAAAGGTCGTGGCTGATGAACAGGAAGCCGATGTTGTGCTTGGCTTGAATGTCTTTCAGTAGGTCAATCACGGTCAGTTGTACCGATCGATCAAGTGCTGAGGTTGGTTCATCCAGCAAAATGAAAGAGGGTTCTAGAATCAGCGCGCGCGCAATCGCGATACGTTGTCTTTGCCCACCAGAGAATTCATGTGGGTAGCGGTTAATTGAATTTGGCTCTAAGCGAACCTCAATCAGTGCTTTGCGTGCTCTTTCTAAACGTTCTTGTTTTGACAAGTGAGGTTGATGCACCGTTAAGCC
This sequence comes from Vibrio sp. ECSMB14106, assembly GCF_000972265.1. Lineage (NCBI taxonomy): Bacteria > Pseudomonadati > Pseudomonadota > Gammaproteobacteria > Vibrionales > Vibrionaceae > Vibrio > Vibrio sp. ECSMB14106. Next base: position 247,456 of record NZ_LAUM01000003.1, read on the forward strand.
TTCGGTGATGATCTCCCCAACTGTCATGCGTGGTGATAAAGAACCATAAGGGTCTTGGAAAACCATCTGTACATCTTTCTTGAGTTTATGGCGTTCTTTATCGGTTAATAAGCTAACGTCTTGGCCTTTGTAGACAATACGTCCGCTACTTGGCAGCAAACCGATTAACGCTCGTCCAAGTGTTGACTTACCAGAGCCAGACTCACCCACAATGCCTAACGTTTCACCTTGTTTGAGGGTTAATGAGATGCCTTTTACGGCTTCGAAGTATTGGTTCTTGCTTTGGATGAAGTGAGATTTGATCAAGAACTTTACGCGAATATCTTCGGCACAAAGCAGCTCAGGTGCTGATGCCTCAACAGGAACTTTAGCGCCTTTCGGAATCGAGTTAATCAGCATGCGTGTGTAATCGTGTTTAGGGTGGTCAAATAATACTTGGGTCAAACCTTCTTCAACCAATTCTCCCTTACACATTACGAGTACGCGGTCAGCAAAGTGTTTCACCACACCTAAATCGTGGGTGATGAACAAAATCGCCATGCCCATTTTACCTTGAATTTCTTTGATCAAAGAAAGCACTTCAGCCTGAACGGTCACATCTAACGCTGTCGTAGGTTCGTCTGCAATCAGAATGTCGGGCTCATTGATCAGCGCCATCGCGATCATGATTCGCTGTAGTTGACCACCAGAAAACTCATGCGGGTATTTGTTGTACGCCTGCTCTGGCATTGGCAGATGAACGAGGTTGAACAGCGCTAACACACGTTGTTTTGCTTTCGATTTGGATACCTTACGATGGCACATTAGGGCTTCAGTCACTTGAATACCTACTCGCAGGTATGGATTGAGAGAAGTCATCGGCTCCTGAAAGATCATGCCGATTCTGTCACCACGAATCGACTGCATTTCTGGTTCAGTCTTGCCAAGAATCGATTGTCCCTCAAATTCGATGTCTGATTGCTCATCAATAATGGCGTTATCGGGAAGCAAGCGCATAAGTGCGTTAGAAGAGACGGATTTACCAGAACCTGATTCACCAACAATGGCTAAGGTTTCGCTTGAGTTAAGGGTAAAGTTAACCTTTTTCACCGCATCAATGATTCCATCATTGGTTCTGAAGCTAACGGAGAGGTTATTTACTTTAAGAATGGCCCGGTCCGACATGATATATCCTTATCAATTTAAGACATTAGGTGAAGATTGAACTTCTGACGTTGTTTTTAGTTGCCCAAAGTGATGATGAGCACGTTGAATTTGTTCTAGTTCGAGCATCCAGTGCGCGCTGCGCTGAGCAGTACAAAAAGCGATAAGGTGATTGAGTAGGTCTTCACTTTGTTGTTCCAATAACCCATAGGTACGTTGAATAAGTTCAGTGCTCTCAAGCGAGATAAACTGCATCAGTGCGTAAGACTGATTCAAGGTATCGAAGGCCTGTTGATGCTGCCCTAAACGGTTGAGAATCTCAGATTGAGCAACGCTCGCGTCTCTAAGCCCAGCAAGCAGGCAAGCAAACTGGCAGGGTTTGATGTCGCTTTGATATGCCGCATCTTGGATGTGATGAGGAAGAGAACTGAGAACATCACTGTAAAGACGCTGTGCTTCAGGCCAGTGACCTTGTTCCATTAACTGTTCAGCTTTTAGGTAGTGCATCCAGCATCGTTCAATTTCCATGTCCACATCCTCATTTTAGAATATTTTAAAATGTTAATGATATTTATTATCAATTGCAAATTAAAATCATTCACATGTTAAGTCGGTGAATTAAAACCCTCATTATTCTTAAAAATGCGTTAAATTGTACATTATTTGCCCGGTTGGGCGGCCGTGTAGCGTAAGTCACTAAATTTATAGGAAATTGCATCTACACTAATTTTATTTACCCCAAGTAATAAAGGACTAAGGAGGCGGCGATGGCGATGCAAAGACTTAATGCAGAACAGCTGTATCAGGTAGCAGAATTAGAGAAGCTACCATGTAAATCGACCAAAGAACTGGCTCCAATTGATGAGATTGTCGGACAGGAACGAGCACAAAAGGCCGTTGAATTCGCGATGTCAATCAAGGAAAAGGGTTACAACATTTATGCGATAGGGCGAAATGGCCTTGGTAAACGCACCATGATTTTGCGCTATCTCAACCGGCATCCTCAGAAAGCTGAAGAGCTTTTTGATTGGTGCTATATCGCGAATTTTGAAGATATCCGTACACCGAAAGTTCTCAAATTACCAACAGGCGTAGGCAGTAACTTAAAGCAAGATATTGAAAAGTTAATGCGTAAATTGCTTAAGGCAATGCCACTTGCCTTTGATAATGAGATGTACTTTAGCCGAGCGGATAGGCTTAAAAACCAGCTAGCGTCAAAGCAGCAGGCTGCGTTGGAAGCGATTAGTCAAGAAGCGAAAGACAAGGGCATCAACCTGACTATCACAACGCAGGGCGATTACCAATTCGTTGCAATGAATGGCGATGAGCTTCATACCGAAGAGAGCTTTGATTTGCTGTCGCCTGAGGAGCAGGACCAATTCGATAAAACCATCGATGCATTGGAAGTAGGATTAAGAACCATTTCTCGTGAACTGACGGAGCTTGAAGAAACCTATACAGAGAAAATTCAAAAGCTGAATGATGATACTGCGAGAGACGTCATTACGCACTTTATCAAACAGCTGAAGAAGGATTACAGTCAATATCCAGAGATCAAAAAGTACCTTACGTCACTTCGAAAAGATATTGTCGATAACGCGGATATTTTCTTAGAAGAAAGTACAGAACAAGCTGAAATAGCGACAGCATCTTTAGATAAGAAAATACCTCGCCGTTACAACGTTAACGTGATTGTTAGCCAGAAAAAGCAAACGCTACCGGTTGTAGTAGAAGAAAGCCCGAACTACCACTCTCTGTTTGGCTATGTAGAAACAGCGACTTTTAAAGGTACGGTATTTACTGACTTTTCTCTGATTCGAGCGGGTAGCTTACACCGAGCCAACGGCGGCGTATTACTGATTGATGCAGTGAAAGTATTGGAACAGCCTTATGTATGGGAAGGCTTGAAACGAGCTTTACGTTCACGTCAACTGAGCTTCACTTCGTTGGAAAAAGAGGTGACGTTGACAGGAGCGGTATCGCTTGATCCAGAACCTATTCCATTAGATGTTAAGATCATTCTTTTTGGTGATTATCGTACTTATCAACTGTTGCAGCACTACGATGCGGAGTTTGCAGAACTGTTTCGTGTAACGGCTGATTTTGAAGATGAGATGAAGCGTACCGCGGACTCGGAAATGCATTACGCGCGCTTCATTTCGAGCATCGTTCATGACAACAACATGCTGCATTGTGATCGTAAAGCGATAGCGCGAATCATAGAACATAGCTCTCGTCAGGCTGGTGACCAAGGTAAATTGTCCTTGCACTCAGCACATATTGCGAATTTGCTTCGTGAATCAAACTACGTGGCGAGAGGAGCGAAGTCGAATTTGATTCGCTCGACACATGTTGAGCAAGCGTTATCGAATCAGCAAATGCGTGTCGGCCGGTTGCAAGACAGCGTGATGGAAACGTTCATCAATGGTACGACCTTACTTCGTGTTGATGGCCTAGCGGTGGGACAGGTCAATGCTCTGTCTGTATTGAGTACGACAGATCATATGTTTGGTGCCCCGAACCGAATCACCGCAACCACGGCTTACGGTGACGGTGAAGTGGTTGATATAGAAAGAAATGTAGACCTAGGTGGCAGTATTCACTCGAAAGGGGTAATGATATTATCTGCGTATCTTTCTTCGGTCTTCGGTAAAACGGCGAAAGTTCCACTCACCACTAATATTACTTTCGAGCAATCGTACGGTGGCGTAGATGGTGACAGTGCGAGTATGGCGGAGTTTTGTGCGGTGGTGTCGGCATTTTCGAAGCAGCCAAACCGTCAAGACATTGCAATTACCGGTTCCATGAACCAGTTTGGTGAATCTCAGCCAATTGGGGGTGTGAATGAGAAAATTGAGGGGTTCTTTGATGTATGCGAGATCAAAGGACGTTCAGGTGAGCAAGGGGTGATCATCCCGCGTTCGAATGTTCATAATTTAATGCTGCGTAGCGATATCGTTAAGGCGGTTGAAAAGGGCGAGTTTAATATCTGGGCTATCGATCATGTGACGGAAGCGATTGAGTTGTTCACTGGCAAAGCGGCGGGTGAGCTTAGCGATGAGGGGAGTTATCCAATCAATACTATCTTTGGTATCGCTCAAGCTAAACTTAACGCGCTTCGTAAATAGCTTATCGCCTTACATAAATTCGCTAAACGACAGTTAACTGTAAACGAAACAGCCATCGACATTATCCGATGGCTGTTTTTTATTCTTACAATCTCGAGTGCTCAAGCATTCCGTAAACGGAGCTTAATACCGTCGAACTTCAATTTCCCGAGTAAGTTTTTGGCGTTGGCTCTACCAATATCATCAAATTCGATGCCATATCGCGCGTAATGTGTCGATTTTTGTAGATTGCAGACAATCCCTCTAAGCGGAGGGATCAATGGTCCGTTGTAGTTTTCTGGCGTGATCTCTATGGATACTCTATCGGTGATCTGAATTGGTCGAGCAGTGGGTGATGTCACAAAGCGACAACCACTTTTCGATAAATCCCTAATTTCGCAATTCATGCGTTGGTCATTTAAGATAATTCTCGAACTGAGGTTTACCTCATAACGTGTTTCTTTACGAAGCTGAGTTACTTGCATCGTACTTGGCGTGGAAAGAACCAGTAGGGGGAAGGGGTCACCAACATGATGGTGAATCTGGCACCTAAAGTGGATCAGTGCGCCTTCTCCTCTTAGAGAATATGCACGAGCTGTCATCCAAAAACCTTCTTGGAAGAAAAAATTAAGGTCGTTGTTTGAGACTTCTGGAACCTCAATAAGGATACAGTTCTCACTGTGAGTACCGATAAACTTTGTCGTGGCGAGAAACTTTGTGCCAACGGGTGTCGAGACATTCAGCGTAAGCTCACTCCCGTGTTCGATCATGGCGAGTGCATCAGTGCTGTTAATCGTGGAAACGGTACGATTACGAGGGTCTTGAAGGGCCTGATTATGCTCCAAAGGCTTCTTCAGTGGTGCGTTCATTCTCTACTCTCCATGTGCCAACATGCGTTTGTTCGTTATATGAATAACTTTCTAACAATGGGTTATTACGTGCTAGATTTTATAGGTGTACGTTACGATGATTTAGAGAGTGTTATCATTGGTTGATAATTTTATATTAAGCCGCGAACTCTAAAAACATTTGCTTTGATTGTAAGTACTTAGTTCTATTTCTATGCACTTGCGTTAGTCTATTACAAGGAACTAATACTTCAAACTTTAATTGTTTGGTGTATCAATTATTTGTTGGAGTTGAGAATGAAGACCATAAAATGGGATCAAAAAGAGAATCAGATCACAGTTGAGCTAGAGCCTAACCAATTTGCTGTTGTTAAGTATCAGAGACAGGGAGATGTGCTGCATATTACCTCGACTCGCATACCTGATGACCTACAAGGTAAGGGCTTTGGTAAGGTGATGATGGAGTACGTGTTACCTGAAATTGAGCAAGCGGGCTTCAAAATTGTCCCTGTTTGTAGCTATGTGGTGCATTACATGAATAGGCAGCAACAATGGTCACACCTTTTAGCGTCTGAGGCATAAAACAGCAGTTATGTCTCGATCAATGGTGTCTCAATCAATATCGTCAAAAAATACCGTTCAACCCGAAGTCAGTTTGAGTATCGATCAACCTGAACTCTATCAAAAAATTGCCACCTCACTTGGGTGTAATCGAGGGTTTGATACCCAAGTGATTCAACGTTTGTGGGGCGGATATGGTGAGTTGGTCCGTTTGGTTTTTTCTAAAGAAAGCAGTGCTCCATTCAATAGCCTCATCGTTAAACATGTCGCGTTGCCGGATAAAGCGAATCACCCAAAGGGTTGGAACACCAGATTATCTCACCAACGTAAAGTGAATTCTTACCAAGTGGAGACGGCTTGGTATCAATCCTTCACTCAACAGTGGGATGAACGTTGCCCTATGCCTGTAGGGTTGCATTGTGAACTAGAAGAGAACGAGTGGCTCATCGTGATGCAAGATCTAGCGGGTGTCGGCTTTCCGTTGACCTCTCAGTTTGATGTACTCTCCGTTTTTGATGAATTGGCTGCCAAAGATACTCAACCTGAGTTAGCACTCCGTTATACATCTTTGGAGGTTAAACAGCGCAACGCTTGTCTAAAGTGGCTCGCTAATTTTCACGCGAAGCACATCCATATCGATCAAGAGCAGTCTGCGTCATTATGGAAAGTTGGCACATACTGGCATTTAGACACGCGTCCTGATGAGTTAAACGCGCTGACAGACTTACCATTAAAGAACCAAGCACAACACATCGACCGTCTACTTAGAGAGTGTCCGTATCCAACTTTAGTGCATGGTGACGCTAAACTTGCCAACTTCTGTTTTGATTTAGCTGGAGAAAACGCGGCTGCCGTCGATTTTCAATATGTTGGAAACGGGTGTGCGATGAAAGACGTGGCTTTGTTCATGAGCAGCGCGATTAGGCCGCAAGATTGCGTTGAGCTTGAATCACAGCTCTTAGACATTTACTTCCAACACTTGAAAGAGGCACTGGCGCACTATCAACCACAACTCTCGTTCTATGATGTCGAAGCTGCATGGCGACCTATGTTTTATGTGGCATGGGCTGATTTCCAACGTTTCGTAAAAGGTTGGAGCCCAGAGCACTGGAAGATTAACCCGTATACTGAGCAGTTGACCTTACGAGTGCTCACTCAATTAGACGAACAGGAGTCCGTCAATGTTCGATAGAACCGCGAGCTGGAAAACGCCGCAAAATTTTTTATTACTGATTTCGATTATTGTACCTATCGCATTTTCGAGCTGGATGGTTCTGCTGAACAACTTCGTGATTGAAAAGGCGAACTTTGATGGTGCTGATATTGGGTTGCTACAAAGTGTTCGTGAGATTCCGGGCTTCTTGGCATTTACTGTCGTGTTTGTGTTGGCGTTCATTCGCGAGCAACGTTTCATGTTGGTATCGCTGGCAATGCTAACTGTGGGGACAGCAATTACCGGTCTCTTTCCGTCATTAACCGGTTTGTTGATGACCACTATTTTGATGTCGACCGGTTTCCATTATTTTGAGACGCTCAAGCAGTCTTTGTCGTTACAGTGGCTAAGCAAAGAAGAAGCACCAGAGATGCTGGGCAAAATGATCTCGGTTGGGGCGCTGGCTTCACTGATCACTTATGGCTCAATCTGGGTGATGTTGGAGCTGCTTAACTTCAGATTTTCTTGGGTGTATGGCATCACCGGAGGGATCGGTTTTATTCTTGTACTGGTAATGACCTTTGGTTTTCCTGAGTTTCAAACTAAGACCCCACAAAATAAGAAACTGGTACTTAGAAAGCGTTACTGGCTTTACTATGCGCTAACGTTTATGAGCGGAGCAAGAAGACAAATTTTTACCGTATTCGCGGGGTTTCTGATGGTCGAGAAGTTCGGCTACTCAGCCGCTGACGTAACGCTACTGTTCTTAGTTAACTACCTATTTAACTTCTTGTTCGCAAAACGTATAGGTAAATTTATTGGTGTAGTGGGCGAGCGTAAGGCATTGATTTTCGAATACGTAGGCCTAATTGGTGTGTTTGTCGGTTATGGTTTGGTACAAAGCGCCGAGTGGGCGGCTGCGCTCTATGTGGTTGATCACTTATTCTTTGCACTCGCTTTGGCAATTAAAACCTACTTTCAGAAAATTGCTGACCCAGCGGATATGGCATCAACTGCCGGTGTCTCATTCACTATTAACCATATTGCAGCGGTTGTGATTCCAGTCGTGTTTGGTGTGATTTGGTTATCATCTCCTGCAACGGTTTTCTATATTGGTGCCGTTATGGCGGCAATGTCTCTTGCACTTTCATTGAATATTCCCAAGAAGCCGGAAGAAGGAAACGAAGTTCGTGTCTTTAGCTGGCGCTAACTCGGTATCGTTCTGATGAGATACGCAAAAGCTCCAATAGTGATACTGGAGCTTTTTGTAAGTACTAGAGCGGGCTTATCAGTAAAATTTACTGTGTAACGGGCTTGACCGCTTTGGGTTGTCGGATTGCAAGAATCAACTGAGGTAGCAGTGACATCACGATCATACCTGTCATCAATGAGTATTGAACCGCAGTGAACGATTCGCCCATCAACACCATTCCTGTCACGATACCAGCCACTGGGTTGGCGATACCACCGAAGGTGAAATCAACCACTGACATACGTTGCAGTAACCACACATACATACCGTAACCCAGCGCTGTGTTTAGTCCAATTACCCAAACTAAGCCCATTGCGTTGCGAGTATCGAAATGAGTCACAGCATTCACATAAGGTTGCGGATCGATGAAGGCATGAACGCCAGACGCAACAGACAAAATCATACCACCCAGAATCAGCTGCCACGTTAATACCTTCCACCAATGCATGCGATTACCCAGTGACTTGGTAATGCTGCTGCCGATAACGATACACATGATTGCTGCAAACATGGCGCCTAAACCGATTGGGTTCAATGCTATCTGACTCGGGTTAAATAGCACCCAGGCCAGCGTGATTAAGCCAATACCTGACAAGGCTTGAATCAAATGTGGGCGTTGCTTTTTCACTACCCAGTGGAAGATCATCGCGAACACCGGTACAGAGATCATACCCACGCCAGAGATAGCCGAAGGTAGCGTTAGCGCCATCACGAAGATCAAGCCAAAGAAGGTCGCGATATTAATAAGGCCCAATGTGAAAATGATCTGCCACTCGCCTTTTTTAGGCAGCGTTGGTTTTACCGCTAGCAATAACAAACCAGCAGGCAACGCACGCAAAGCACCCAATAATAATGGTGGCCACTCCTGTAGCGTAAATTGCGTCACTGCATAGGTTGTTCCCCAAAAGAACGCGGGGATCATTGCTAATAATATGTTCATCTGAAATATCTTTACGTTAAGATAAGTGTTGTGTGAACTGTATACTGAGAACTAGTGGTTGTAAAGTATCTTTATGTTAAACTAGTTTGAAGTAATCAGACTAACAACGGAGCGAGATTGCAAATGGATGCTATCGACCGCGTAGTAGAGCAATGGGCAAAGGAAAAGCCCGAACTAGAAACTGAGCCTATGGCAATGATGGGTCGGATTATGCGTATTGCCAAGTATATGGAGACGCAAGTTGCCGAGCTTCATAAAAAATACGACATGAAACTTGGCGAGTTTGATGTGTTAGCCACCTTGCGACGTTCTGGAAAGCCTTATCGATTGACTCCCTCGGAGCTGATTGGTTCTATGATGCTAACATCGGGTGCGATGACCAACCGTCTTGATAAGCTAGAAGCTAAAGGGCTAATCAGTCGTGAACACAGTAAAGAAGACAGACGCAGCGTGAGTGTCCAGTTAACCAAAGATGGTCTTATTCTGATTGATCAAATGATGACAGAACATGTCGAAATGCAGAAAAAACTGGTTAAATCATTGTCTGCGAGTCAGAAGAAGAACACCAACCAACTTCTGAAAACATGGTTGAGCGCGTACGAGTAACGACGTGAGTTAACTCGAACTCATTTGAAAACCGAAGTGATGAGCTTCGGTTTTTTTGTGTTTGTTAAATGGGTTTACTTCTCTGACTTTTTCAAAGCAAGTGTTCAATGAATTTCAGCTAATGGTAACAGCATAGAAGCTGGTCAATCTTCGCATTTAGTCAGTAATTTGTATGCGAGTATGTCTACTAAAATTTCAAACAAGTTGTTCTATTTTTCTCGTTATCATCTTAATGCTAAGTCGAATAACCTATCGGCAATGAAACTTATCAAGGCTTAGAACTATGAACACTAGATTGAACGACACACTGATTTTTTTCGCTCGCATTTTATTGGCTTACTTGTTTATTCAAGCGGGTTGGGGAAAGCTATTTAGCTATGAAGGAACGGCAGGATACATGGCATCTCAAGGCATCAGCGTTTACTTGTTGCCTTTGGTTATCTTGCTTGAACTCGGTGGTGGACTTGCGATTTTAGCTGGATTTATGACTCGCTTTACTGCGTTGTCGATAGCGTTTTTCTCTTTGGTTTCCGGTGTTATGTTTCACTTCGACCCAAGTTCGTCTGGTCAAATGATTCATTTCTACAAAAACGTCTCAGTTGCTGGTGGGTATTTGGCGTTAGCGGTACTTGGCGCGGGGTCGTTTAGTGTTGATTACTGGCTGTCTAACAAGCTGAAGCAAGACACCAAATGGACGCGCTTAATGGTTCTTGTTCGTTAGTGCTCTTTGTCTAATCACACGTTATTCGTTAGTGTTGTTGGCGCAACTTATGAATAAAAAAACCGAAGCTCAGGCTTCGGTTTTTTATTCTTGTCTCAGAACTTCAAGTACAGCGAATTGGCGAATTAAGCTTGCAGCATCTCGTCACTGAACAGTTCTGCACAGCCAATACCATTAATGGCGCAGCTCTCATCGATGTCTGAGATGTCACCGCTGACGCCAATCGCACCAAGTACTGTTTTATCCTTATCTCGAATCAGTAGGCCCCCTGGTACTGGCACCATGTTTCCGTGTGCGAGTACGTTTACGGCGGAGATAAATGCTGGTCGGTTGTCAGCATCTTGGGCGAGTTTTCTAGAGGAACAACCCAGTGCGAGTGCTCCCCACGCTTTAGCAATCGCGATGTCTGGTCGCATCATGCTAGAGCCGTCTTGACGTTGCAAAGAAATCAGCTTGCCACCGCTGTCTAAGACGGCGACCGTCAAAGGTTCTGTGTGGATCTTGTTTCCTGCTTTTAAGGTGCCATCAATGATGGTTAACGCTTGTTGTAGAGTCAAACTTCCCATGTTATCTCCTAGTTTTTCAAGGGACTGTGTACCAAGCTAAGTCAGCCGAACATTACTCTTGTTGTGAATATCATCGACTGATTCAGCTTGGTACAAGAGTCCTAACTGGACTCTTGTAATAGCCCATAGCTGGGTAAAGTTAGGAAGGCAGCGAACTCTTCGGCTGTAGAAAGTTGATAGAAAAGATCGGCTGTCTCTTCAAATCGACCTGCTGAATAGCGCGAGTCTCCGACTTCATGTTTTATGGTGTCTAGCTCTTGGTAAAGCCAAGAGTGGAATAGTGATTTGGTAAAGGTTTGGCCATCATCGAGTGTTACTCCGTGGTGGATCCATTGCCAGATATTGGCTCTCGAGATCTCAGCGGTGGCGGCATCTTCCATAAGGCCGTAGATAGGTACACAGCCGTAGCCTTGGATCCAAGCCTCAATGTAATACAGCGCAATGCGGATATTCTTACGAACGCCTGCTTCGTCGCGGCTGCCTTCACAAGGTTTTAGCAGAGAGTCTGCATTGATCACATGGTCTGGGCTTTGGAAGTCCATTTGGTTTACTTTGCCATCGAGGTGCTTATCGAAGATCGACATCGCTAAATCAACCAGTGCAGGGTGCGCGACCCAAGTCCCATCGTGCCCGTTTTGAGATTCTCTCTGTTTGTCTTCAATGACTTTGGCCGTCACTCGCGCCATCTCTTGCGGGTCTTTCGCTGGAATAAAGGCTGACATACCACCCATCGCCAGTGCGCCACGAGCGTGACAAGTACGCACCAACAGTTGGCTATAGGCGTTGAGGAATTCTTGATCCATGCCGATGCCGTGTCGATCTGGCAGGATGCGATCTTTATGGTTCTTCAGCGTTTTGATGTAGCTGAAGATGTAATCCCAACGGCCGCAGTTCATCGCTACGATGTGATCACGCATTGCATACAAGATCTCTTCCATCTGGAACACGGCTGGTAGCGTTTCGATCAATACTGTCGCGCGAATGGTGCCTTTGGGTACTTGGAAATAGTTTTCGGTGAAGCTGAAAATATCGTCCCACCATTGTGCTTCTTCCATGCTTTCAAGTTTTGGAATGTAGTAGTAAACCCCTAAATCTTGTTGTGCACGTGATTGATAGTTGTGGAAAAAGTACAAGGCGAAGTCCATCAAGCAACCGCCGATAGGCTGATTGTTGAATTGGATGGATTGCTCAGGAAGGTGGATCCCTCGTGGGCGTGCGATCAGCAGTGCTGGATCGTCGTTTAATTGGTAACGCTTCTGCTTCTTCTCATCGAAATAACTAATGGTGCCAAGGTTGGCATCTCTTAGGTTGATTTGCCCTTCGACCATATTGGCCCAAGTAGGAGAAGACGCATCTTCAAAGCAGCACATGAAGACTTTCGCGCCTGAGTTTAGCGCGTTGATCACCATCTTTCTTTCGATAGGCCCGGTGATCTCTACTCGGCGATCGAGTAACTCTGGCGGCGGTGTTGCCACTTTCCACTCTTTATTCTGGCGAATGGAAATGGTGTCTTTTCTAAAATTGGGTAACTCACCCTCGTCATATTGAGCTTGTTTTACGTCACGGTCACTTAGCAGGGTATGACGGCGATCTCCAAACTTATTGACGAGAGCTTCTAAGAATTTTAATGCATCTTTAGACAAGATCTCTTTGTACTCGGAGTTGTCCATCTTCCCAAGTACCTGCATACATTGTACTTCTTCTTTCTCTTTTACGTCATTCATCATTGTTGTCTCCTTTAAACAATACGATATAACTTTGTATACAAAATGCTCTTTTTAAGTATATTTATATTGTAGAAATTGTAAACAAGCAAACGGTATTTAACATTTATTTATCATTTGATCTTTTTGTAATTTATTTTTACGTAAAGATATTTTATGTAAAACAATGAATTGTAAGCTTTTCAGGGTGAGTGCGTACTTAATGTGATGGGTCGATGTAACAAAATTGTTTCATTCTGGGGTTGATAAATAGCGAGGATGGTTCATAGTGCACAAAAGTTAGTTTAATTGTATACAATCTGAACTGGAGGTTCGAATGGCAATTATGAAAGCGATTGAAGCAGCGGTAGAGGTGCTTAAACGTGAAGGTGTAGACATCGCATTTGGTGTTCCCGGCGCAGCAATAAACCCTATGTATGCGGCTATGAAAAAGCTCGGAGGAATCGACCACGTCTTAGCTCGTCACGTAGAGGGTGCATCCCATATGGCTGAAGGGTACACGCGTACTAATCAAGGCAATATAGGTGTGTGTATTGGTACCTCTGGTCCTGCGGGAACGGACATGATCACGGGTCTTTATTCTGCGTCTGCTGATTCGATTCCAATTCTATGTATCACAGGCCAAGCGCCCCGATCTCGTCTTCATAAAGAAGATTTCCAAGCGGTCGACATTGAATCTATCGCTAAACCAGTCACTAAATGGGCAACCACGGTGCTGGAACCTGCACAAGTGCCACGCGCATTTCAAAAAGCCTTTCATTTAATGCGTTCGGGTCGTCCGGGTCCAATCTTGATTGATCTACCGATTGATGTTCAGCTGGCTGAGATTGAGTTTGATATCGATACCTATGAACCGCTAGAACCTTACAAACCGCAAGCAACTCGCGCGCAGGTTGAGAAAGCATTAACTATGATGTCTCAATCGGAAAAACCGCTGATTGTATCGGGTGGTGGCGTGATTAACGCTGGCGCATCTGAATTGCTCCAACAGTTTGCAGAAATCACCGGAGTTCCTGTGATTCCAACCTTGATGGGTTGGGGCTCGATCCCAGATGATCATGAATTAATGGCAGGCATGGTAGGGCTACAAACTTCCCACCGTTACGGCAACGAAACCATGCTCAACTCTGACTTTGTGTTTGGTGTCGGTAACCGATGGGCTAACCGTCATACCGGTTCTGTGGATGTTTACACTGAAGGCCGCAAGTTCGTACATGTGGACATTGAACCGACTCAAATCGGCCGTGTGTTCTGCCCTGATTTAGGCATTGTCTCAGATGCGAAAGCAGCACTAGAACTAATGGTCGAAGTGGCGCAAGAGTGGCGTGATGCAGGCAAACTGCCGAACCGAAATGCTTGGGCAAGCGAGTGTCAGGAACGCAAATCGACCATGCTGCGTAAAACCAATTTCGATGAAGCGCCAATGAAACCGATGCGTGTTTATGAAGAGATGAACAAGGCATTTGGCCGTGACACTTGCTATGTGAGCACCATTGGTTTGTCGCAAATCGCTGCCGCTCAGTTCCTGCATGTTTATAAGCCGCGTAACTGGATCAACTGTGGTCAAGCTGGCCCACTAGGTTGGACAACACCAGCCGCATTGGGTGTAAGAGCAGCTGATCCAAATCGCGATATCGTTGCCATCTCTGGTGACTACGATTTCCAATTCATGATCGAAGAACTGGCCGTTGGCGCGCAATTTAACTTGCCATACATTCATGTGTTAGTGAACAACTCCTACTTAGGATTGATTCGCCAAGCGCAGCGCCAATTTGATATCGATTATTGTGTACAACTGGCGTTTGATAACCAGAATGCGCCAGAGCTTGAAGGCTACGGTGTTGACCATGTCGCGGTTGTTGAAGGTTTAGGTTGTAAGGCGATTCGAGTTCGTGAACCAGACCAAATTGCCGCTGCGTTTGAACAAGCCAAAGAGTTGATGAATAAGCATAAAGTACCGGTTGTTGTTGAGCTGATTCTTGAGCGAGTGACCAATATTGCGATGGGCGTAGAGATCAACGCCATCAACGAATTTGAGCCACTTGCCGAAAGCCGCGGCGACGCTCCAACGGCGCTGGCGTACAAGTAATCATTAAGTAATGTGTATCCGTAGAGCTGAGGTTTAGCTCTACGGAAAGTCTCCAATAGAGCGAGGCTTTACTACAACTAACCAGATTTTTACAGATAAAGAATAAGGACAGAGTCATGGCAAAATTTGCAGCAAACTTGTCAATGTTATTCACGGAAGTTGATTTTATGGATCGCTTTGAAGCTGCCGCAGAAGCAGGTTTTCAGGGCGTAGAATATCTTTTCCCTTACGCCTTTGATGCTCAGGCAATCAAAGCAAAGCTCGACGCTAATAACCTAGAGCAAGTGCTATTTAATTTGCCCGCGGGTGATTGGGACGCTGGCGACCGTGGTATCGCGGTAGACCCAGCACGAGTTGAAGAATTTCAAGCGGGTGTACCTAAAGCCATCGCTTACGCAAAAGCACTCGGTTGTACTCAAGTGAATTGTTTAGCCGGGATTGTTCCGCAAGGTGTGACCCAACAAGATGCGCAATCGGCGTTTGTGATTAACCTGCATTACGCGGCAAACGCGCTAGCAGCAGAAGGCATCTGCCTAGTGATAGAAGCGATCAATACCCGCGATATTCCGGGCTTCTTCTTGAACACGACTGAGCAAGCTAAAGCGATCATCAAAGAGGTAGGGAGCGATAACCTTTCTATTCAATACGATATTTATCACATGCAAATTATGGAAGGCGATCTTACGCCGACCATGCAGCAGAACATTGGTCAAATCGCACACGTGCAATTGGCGGATAATCCAGGTCGACACGAACCGGGTACCGGAGAAATCAATTACCCATTCGTGCTCAACTATCTTGATGAG
Organism: Vibrio sp. ECSMB14106; assembly: GCF_000972265.1. NCBI lineage: Bacteria > Pseudomonadati > Pseudomonadota > Gammaproteobacteria > Vibrionales > Vibrionaceae > Vibrio > Vibrio sp. ECSMB14106. The sequence continues at coordinate 262,972 of NZ_LAUM01000003.1, forward strand.
CTTGGTTATCAAGGCTGGGTGGGCTGTGAATACAAACCTAAAACAACAACGACAGAAGGCCTTGGTTGGCTGCACCAGTACCGTTAATTGCGTCTGGTAACCCTCAAACGTTAAGGAGAACAACATGTCTAAAATTGCATTTATCGGAACTGGTATCATGGGTAAACCTATGGCGAGTAACCTTCAAAAAGCAGGTCACGATTTGATTCTGTCGGACCACTTTAATGCAGCACCTGCCGATCTTGTGGCAGCGGGTGCAACGGTCTGCCACTCACCAGCGGAAGCGGCTGAAGCAGCAGATATCATTATCCTAATGGTGCCGGATACCCCTCAAGTTGAAGATGTCCTGTTTGGTGACAACGGTGTTGAGAAAGGCCTAATGGCAGGCGGAGCAGCTGGAAAACTGGTTATCGACATGAGTTCGATCTCGCCAATCGCGACCAAAGCAATTGCAGCGCGAATTAACGAAGGCGGCGCGTCATACCTTGATGCTCCGGTTTCGGGTGGTGAAGTAGGCGCGATTAATGCAGCGCTGACTATCATGGTGGGCGGTGAGCAAGACGCGTTTGATAAAGCTCGTCCTCTGTTCGAAATCATGGGTAAGAACATCACGCTGGTAGGTGGTAACGGTGCAGGCCAAACGTGTAAGGTCGCAAACCAAATCATCGTGGCTCTGAATATTGAAGCCGTGTCTGAAGCGTTAGTCTTTGCTTCGAAAGCCGGTGCTGATCCAGCACGCGTACGTCAGGCGCTATTAGGTGGCTTTGCTAACTCTAAGATCTTGGAAGTGCATGGCGAGCGCATGGTTGAAGGCACCTTTGATCCAGGCTTTAGAATCTCGCTTCACCAGAAAGATCTGAACTTAGCGCTAACGGGCGCACAAGAATTGGGTGTTGCACTGCCGAATACGGCTAATGCTCAGGAGTTGTTTGGCGAGTGTGCCGAAATGGGCGGCGAAGGTTGGGATCACTCTGCGCTTATCCAAGCGATAGAGAAACGTTCTGACCACTCGATTCGTTAATCTAGTTAACGGTTTGTCCGTTTAGTGGTTAATCAATCAACCGATTATCCGTTAATTAATTAGGGCTGCTATCGATTCGTAGCCCAACAGTTTCAAACAGTTTGTTTATAAATCGCGTAGTTTCGTCTCCTTTTATACGCGTTCCTGATACGAGGCAGAGGTTGAAGTTGTTCCTTTCCAACTTGATCTTAGCAGGCACCCTTTGGCCTTGTATCGGGGTTCTTTTTTTCTCCGTCAACTAAGGAGTGGCTGATGGACATTGATGCTAAGCAGTTTCTGCAAACCCTTTTCTCAAGTGCCGTTAACGAGGCGCTACCTAAAAATCACATCGAACCTTTTCTTCCTCAAGACATTTTTTATCGCTCTGCTAACCAAGCTGGGCGAACTGTGGTGATAGGAGCAGGAAAAGCAGCCGCATCAATGGCAGCAGAGCTTGAAGCGGTTTGGCAGGCAAAGAAACAACAAGACCTTGCACTGCGTGATCTTGAAGGCTTGGTGGTGACTCGTTATGAACACACCGCCCCTTGCGAACATATTGAGGTGATTGAAGCCGCGCACCCCGTGCCAGATGCGATGGGTTTAGAAGTGAGCCAACGTATGCTGCAATTGGTGAGTGGCTTGAGCGCTGACGACACAGTGATTTGCCTACTGTCTGGTGGAGGCTCTGCATTACTAAGCTTGCCCGGCGGCGACATCAGCTTGGCAGAGAAGCAACAAATCAATAAGGCGTTGCTTAAATCAGGGGCCGCTATTGATGAGATGAACTGCGTGCGTAAGCATCTATCTTCAATCAAAGGTGGGCGATTAGCGAAAGCTGCTTACCCAGCAAGAGTGGTCTCTTTGGCGATTTCAGATGTGCCGGGCGATGACATCAGTGTGATTGCATCAGGTCCGACTGTACCAGACACCACCACTCGCTTTGATGCGATGGCAATACTGGAACGCTATCGAATTGAAACACCACCTTCGGCATTCGAATGGTTGAACAACCCAGAATCAGAGACAGTGAAACCGGATGATGAGTGTTGGAAAAACGCCGAGCACCATATTATCGCCACCCCGATGTCGGCATTGGAAGCTGCGGCTGCAGAGGCTGAAGGCTTGGGTATTCCCGCTTATGTGTTGAGTGATTGCATAGAGGGGGAAGCGCGAGATGTCGCGAAGGTTCACGCTGCGCTGACTAAGCAAGTGGCCAATAATAAGCACCCATTTGAGACGCCTTGTGTATTGCTATCTGGCGGTGAAACCACGGTAACCGTTAAAGGCAATGGTCGCGGTGGGCGTAATTGTGAGTTCTTGTTGAGTTTATATAATGAGCTTAAAGGCCAAGACAATATCTTCGCTCTAGCCGCCGATACCGACGGGATTGATGGTGTGGAAGACAATGCGGGCGCGTGGTTCACACCTCAAACATGGCAACAAGGTTCGAGCCTGTCGCTTAAAGCGCAAGGCTATCTCGATGCGAATAACAGCTACGATTTCTTCAAGCAAGTCGATGTGCTTCTTACCACTGGGCCGACGTTGACCAATGTGAATGACTTTCGTGCGATATTGATTCTTTAATTTGAACAGTTCAAAAACACAGTATGGAATGGTCGCTTCTTAACAAATAGAGCGGCCATTTTATGGTTATCAATGCGGTGACCTTGAGTTCTGAAATTATCTTCTGGACTAATCAAGCACGTTGATTACTATGATTTCAGTAACGAGCTGTAAAGGGTGTAATATGTCTAGGATCAGACAAAAGAATCAAGATTTAATCATCGAAGTCGCGTGTGAACAATTCGCCACTCATGGATATGCCGCAACAAAAATGGCCGATATCGCGAAAGCGGCCGACATTCCCAAACCTAACGTATTTTATTATTTCAGCTCTAAAGATAAGCTCTACAACGCTGTGCTTGAAACCGTCACTCAACCCTTACTAGAAGCATCTCGTCCGATTGAAGAGCTGAGCGATCCTGTTGAAGCTTTATCTCAATATATTCAAACCAAACTGATTATTTCTCGTGACCATCCACATGCCTCTAAAGTATTTGCCAATGAAGTGATGTCGGGCGCGAAAGTGCTGCCGAAAGAGATTGGTGACGAGCTGTATAAGCAATCCCAGATGATCCTTGATAAGTTCTCGACATGGTCGGCGCAAGGCTTAATGGACGATGTTCCTGCACATCACTTGATGTTCACCATCTGGGCGGCCACTCAAACTTACGCCGATTTTGGCTGGCAGATTTGCAGCGTGATGCAGAAGGAACAGCTCGATGATAAAGACTATGCCGATGCCGCTGAGTTTATTACTCAATTGGTGATTAAAGGCTGTGGTGTGAAAAGCTAATGTTGTTTGAACGTTTATCTAGGTGTGTGAGTGACTATAAGCACAAAACCTCTTTTGTGACCTGTTGTGCAATAACTCATTTATCTTGAATTTGGCTCGATTAGGTATACCATTTTATTTAAAGGTAAGGTTATAGTGTCGCAAAAATTTAGTGGTGCTCTTTTTTTAAAGGAAAAGACTAACCTGCTAACAATATTACACGCACAACATATAGGTTTAGTAATGACGCTTAAAAGCTTGGCATGCACCATCAGCGCAGTTCTACTGGCTGGCTGTGGTTCGACGGTCGCGACGCAAACATACAACGCCGATCTGATCATCACCAACGGACAGGTTCTCACCATCAATTCAGAAATGGATGTCATTGAAGACGGTGTGGTAGTGGTGAAAAACGACCAGATCATCGCAGTCGGTAACGAGGATTTGATCACTCAATACCGCGCCGAAAAGGTGATTGATGCTCAAGATGGAATCGTCATGCCGGGTATGGTGAACGCGCACAACCATTTACCTATGATTGCGTTTCGAGGCTTAGGGGAAGAGGGTATTTCGAACCGCTTGTTCGCTTACTTCTTTCCTCTAGAAGCAGAAAAACTGAGTCGTGAACTGATTTACAACGCGACTAAGCTTGGCTCTATCGAATTGGCACAAAGCGGTGTGACCACTTACGCCGATATGTACTACCACATGGACGAAATGGCCAAGGCGACCAAAGAAGTTGGCTTGCGCGCCGTGCTCGGCGAAACCGTGATTAAATTCCCGGTGGTCGATGCCAAAGAACCTTACGGCGGCATTGAATACGCCAAAGGCTTTATCGAACAATACAAAAACGATGAGCTAATCACGCCAGCTTATGCGCCACATGCGGTGTACACAGTTAGCAAAGATAAGCTGCAAGAAATCAACAAGCTATCTGCTCAATACGATGTGCCGGTGTTAATTCATGTTGCTGAATTCCCGAATGAAGAAAAGCGCATCAAAGATGAAACCAAAGCGACATCGCCAGTTGAATACATGGATGAAATCGGTGTGCTAGACGAGCGCGTAGTGATTGCTCACGGTATCCACCTTTCAGAGAACGACCAAAAGCTTCTCAAGCAAGCTGACGCGGGTATCTCATACAACCCAATGGCGAACGCTAAAGGCGCGACAGGCATTGCACCTGCTTGGGAGATGTATCGTGCCGATATGCGCATTGGCTTAGGAACCGACGGCCCAATGAGCTCAAACCAAGTCGATATCATGCGTACTCTAAGTTACGCAGCTAACATGCAGCGCTTAAAGCATTCAGACCGCACCATCATGATCCCTGAACAAGTGATTGAGATGGCGACATTAGGTGGTGCAAAAGCCCTACACATGGAAGACCAAATTGGTTCTCTTGAAGTGGGTAAGAAGGCGGACATCGTGATTGTAGAGACACAATCGGCGAACATGATGCCAAGTTACGATCCATACGCGACTTTGGTTTATCAAGCGAACCCAAGCAACATCGACACCACGATTGTTAACGGCCAAATCGTAATGGAAAGCCGCGTAATGCAGACGGTTCAATTGGATGAAATCCGCCAAAGCGTCGATGAGTTTGAAGCTGACATCACTGAGTTCGCGAAAGAGCTTTCAAAGAAAGCGATTAAGTCTAAGAGCTTGATGGATTAGAGCGTAAACCGGATTCTAAAAATCGAATAGAATGAATAAACAAGAAAGGCCGACATCATGTCGGCCTTTTTGTTTTCGCTTTTCTAGTTGGCGTGTACCTAGTTATTCATCGCCAGCTTGCCGAGCTTCATTGCAGCAGCATGGTGTCGGTGCATTAATTGCTCCATGTCTACGCCAATTACAGCCCCATCATTAACTCGCCATTTTCCGGCTACCATCACCTTATCCGCTTGTTGAGCTCCACAAAGTAGTAGGGCAGCCAGTGGATCGTGGCTGCCAGAGAAACGAATATCATCGAGTTTGAACATCGCGATGTCGGCTTGTTTACCGACCTCTAGCGTACCAATGTCGGTTCTGCCCATTGCGGCGGCAGAGCCTGACGTTGCCCAGCGCAGTGCGTCAAAGTGCGACACATTCGCCGAACCATACTGTAGGCGCTGTAAGTACATTGCCATGCGCACTTCGGCAATCATATTAGAGCCATCGTTAGAAGCGGAACCATCGACACCCAGTCCGACTTTTACGCCAGCGGCTTCAAGATCGTTGTTCTTACAAATACCGGAAGCCAGCATCATGTTGGAAGTTGGGCAGTGGCTAATACCAATCCCTGCTTTACCCAAGCGTCTAATTTCTTCTATGTTGAAGTGAATACCATGAGCAAGCCAAGTGCGTTCGTTAAGCCACCCTACATCTTCTAGGTAATCGACAGGGCGTAGACCAAACTTCTCTATACAGAAATCCTCTTCATCCAGCGTTTCGCAAAGATGCGTGTGCATCATCACGTTCTCACGCTCACTGATCTTGGCGGTCTCTTTCATTAGATCGGTGGTGACCGAGAATGGCGAACAAGGCGCGAGTGCGATTTGAATCATCGCCCCTTCATCACGCTGGTGGTAATCACGAATCAAGCGTTGGCTGTCATCAATAATGGTTTGTTCGGTTTGAATGGTGTGTCGTGGCGGTAGCCCACCTTCATCTTCCCCTAGACTCATGGAACCGCGAGTGAATATCGCCCTTACACCCAGTTTCTCTGCGGCCTCGACTTGTAAATCGATGGCATGTTCTAGTCCGTTTGGCAGTAAGTAATGGTGATCTGAAGCGGTGGTACAGCCCGACATCATCAGCTCAACCAGAGCCAGTTCTGTAGCAAGACTCATCATCTCAGAATCGAGGTTTGCCCAAACCGGGTAGAGGCTTTGCAGCCAATGGAAGAGCTCTTTATTGAGCGCGCCGGGGTAGGCACGCGTTAGAGTTTGATAGAAGTGGTGGTGCGCATTGATAAGCCCAGGAATTACAACATGACGAGAGGCATCGACGCTGTAATCTACGGGCAAAGTCGGCTCTTTGTGTTTGCCAACCAATTCAATGATTGTATTACCTTTAATGACAATACCGCCTTCTGCATCAGCTAGTGAGCCAGTATAGATTGCGAGAGGATTCTTAATCCAGATGGTTTCCATTCATAGTAGTCCTTAGCCATCTCAGCCTTTTCAGGGAAGAGGGTCTTTGTTGGTATTTGCTGTTGATAGATAAATTCGAATCAGGGGCGTTAAAACGTTCAATGTTCTAATCATTCCCTGATTCTGTGAAAATCGGCTTACGTTAGTCAGTGAACCAGTTAGTTCGTTTTTGGTTCAGGGTCATCTGATGCTGCTTGAACGTCTGCTTCTGTACTTGCTTGCTGAATCTCTAATTGCTCGTCTGAGTGTCGTTCTTCTTCAGCTTGCTCTTTCATTTCTAGCTCAACTTGCGCTTGGCTTTCGGCCAGTGCTTCTTGCTCTTCTGCTCGTGAAGACTTTGGTAAAACAAGGTTCAATAGCACCGTCATGATAGTACCGGTAGTGATGCCTGAGTGAAGAAAGTTCGCTAGATCATGCGGCAAGTGTTGCAGCAATCTTGGTTCGAAAGTGACGGCTAAGCCAGACGCTAAACCAACACAGATTACCAAGGCATTTCGCTTGGTGTCTGCGGCCTTGATCAACATGCGGATACCCGCGTAGGCAATCATTCCGAACATCACAAAACCCACACCACCTAGAACAGGTTTCGGAATTGTGACGGCAATAGCGGCTAATTTCGGGAATAAACCGCCTAAAATTAGTAAACCACCGGTTGCAGCCACTACATAGCGACTTGCTACACCTGTGATACCTACAATGCCGACGTTTTGACTGAACGATGCCAGTGGCATTGCCGTTAAAATCGAGGATAAGGTACTACCAAGTCCATCGCCTAATAGACCACGTTTTAAGTCTTTACCGCTGACTTGGGTTTGGCAGTTGTTGCCTAGTGCCATGAAGTCACCTGTTGCTTCGGCGATAACCACGATGTACACCAAGCTCATGCTGATGATGGCACTTGCAGAAAAGGTAAAGCCATATTTGAAGGGCTCAGGTCCGCCAACCCAAGCGGCAGAGCTGATTTGCTCAAGGTCGACCATGCCGAGTGATAGCGCCACAATATAACCGCCCGCTAAACCAATCACGATGGCCGAAGCGGCAACCGCGCCTTTACAGTAAACCGATACGCCAACCACGATCCCCAAAGAGACCAGTGCTAGAAACAGTTTAGGTAAGGTGGCGAATTGCTCTGTGTTGGCTGGAGCGTCGCCGATCCAATTCATGGCAACCGGTAAAATGGTTAAGCCGATTAAGGTAACCACCACACCACTTACCACGGTTGGGAACAGAGTACGCACCTTGTCCATGTAGAAGCTGGCACCTATCACCACAAACGAGCCGATTAGCGCTGAGCCCATGATCGCGGCGACACCGCCTTCGTTGCCGATTGAAATGGCGACGCCCAAAAAGGCAAAGCTCGAACCCATCACAACGGGCAGTCGAATACCAACAGGGCCAAAGCCGAGACACTGAGCGACGGTCACGATGCCTGAGGCTAATAGTGCCGCATTGATCAGTGAAACGATTTCCGTGTTAGGCAGGCCAATCGATGCTCCAACAATAAGGGGTACTGCGACAATGCCACCGATTGAGGCGAGCATATGCTGCAGCGCGAGTAGGAGGGTTAAGCTATGCGGCGGTCTTTCATTAAGGGTGTAAAGAAGTTTCATTTGATATTCCTTTGCCTGTGTTTCCGTTTACAGGCGATTGGCGGTCAAACATTGACTTCTACAAACTGCGTAGGGTCATAAAAATGGTGTTGTAACCTGTTTCTTGATAGCTCGGCCTGCGAGCAGGCCAAGCGATAGTTACGTTTGGTGATTAGCCGATGAATACGAGCTTGGCGATGAAGATAGCCGCTAGGAAGTACATCGAAATTGAAACGTCTTTTGTTTTACCTGTTGCCAGCTTCAGCACTGTGTAGGTAATGAAACCCAGTGCGATACCATTGGCGATAGAGAACGTTAGGGGCATCATTAGCGCCGTAATGGCAGCAGGAGCACCGTTTGTGAAGTCTTTCCAGTCGATGTGCTGCATGCTGCTCATCATCACGAACGCTACATAGATGAGTGCTCCAGAAGTTGCGTAAGCTGGGATCATGCCTGCAAGTGGTGATAGAAAAATCGCCGCTAAGAACAATACGCCAACCACAATCGCAGATAGGCCTGTTCGTGCGCCTGCTGCAACACCGGCGGCACTTTCTACATAACTGGTGACTGGCGGACAACCCACACACGCACCTGCCACACTTGAGATACTGTCGGCTTTAAGCGCTTTGCTCAGGCCTTCAATTTTTCCCGTTTCAGGATTGGTTAGGTTTGCACGCTCAGCCACGCCCATCAAAGTACCAGCGGTATCGAACATGTTTACAAAAAGGAAGGCCAAGATAACGCTGATCATTGAAACATCGAGAGCGCCCATAATGTCCATTTTTAGGAACGTAGGCGCTAAACTTGGTGGCGCAGCAAAGAAACCGTTGTAATGCACTAAGCCAAGCATCATGCCGACCAAAGTCACACTCAAAATACCAATTAACACTGCACCAAATACTTTGCGCTCACTCAGAACCGAAATAATGAGGAAAGCAATAGCGGCCAGTAGCGCTTCAGGTTTGGTGAAGTCACCTAAAGAAACCAATGTTGCTGGATTTTCCACTACAATACCTGCCGTTTTTAAGCCAATCAGACCCAAGAACAAACCAACACCCGCTGTCATGGAATAACGCAGACTCACTGGGATACTTTCAATTATCCATTGGCGTACTTTGTAAAAACTCATCCCGACAAACAAAATACCGGAGATAAACACCGCACCCAGTGCCACTTCCCAGCTATAACCCATTTCACTCACAACAGTGAACGAGAAGAAGGCGTTCAAACCCATGCCCGGTGCAAGTCCAACTGGCCAGTTGGCAAATAGCCCCATTAACAAACAGCCGATCGCAGCACCAATACAGGTTGCGACGAATACCGCACCTGAATCCATGCCTGAAGCGGCCATGATTTGTGGGTTAACGAAGATGATGTAAGCCATGGTTGCGAAGGTAGTGACACCGCCGACTAACTCATTTTTTACGCTACTTCCGTGGGCCTTAATTTTAAAAACTTCTCTAAAATTCCGTTGTTCGCATCTTGGTTGAGTATTTCTGTTTTACTCTCACTCATGTCAGCAAGTCCTTTTATGTTGTGATCCATTTATTGAATACAGCGAGATTTCAATATTAAGTTTTAAGGTTTTTTCCTAGCCGCTATTTCTTTAGTTATCTGTTGTTTAGTCATCAACTTCTAACTAATAACGTTGTTAGTATTTTTATATGAGCGTGTTTAGTGGGTGCACACCTTTTGGGGTGTACACGTGAATCTGTTCAATATTTGTCGGTTGAGCCTAGTTCGAAGTTCTAGGTCACGGGACTAACTGCCCCGATAGGTTGAGAAACTGTAAGGCGAGACGAGAAGAGGAACGTGATAATGCGCGTCTGGATTATCTAGACCAAAGCGAATAACCACATCATCTAGGAAGGGCACGCCATCCAGCTCCACGCCTTTGCTTCTGTAGTAATCAGCGACGTAAAACACCAATTGGTATTTCCCCGGTCGGAAATCATTCCCTGCCAGTATCGGTGCATCGGTTCGGCCATCGGAGTTAGTGACTACAGTCGCCAGCTTTTCTGTTGAGTCTTCATTGACCTTATAAAGCTCTACCTTGATCTCTGCACCCGGTAAGCCGTGAGTTGTGTCTAATACGTGTGTTGTTAGTCTTCCCATAGTCCTTTAATAGCGCTTTTGGCGCTCCTCTGTTCCGTGGTTTATCTGTGTAATTCGACCTTGCAAAGAATGCAACTGGTCACTTTGTTATCACTAACTATGTACGAACTGTACACAATTAGTAAAGTTAATTGTTATAAAAATGTTGGTTAATCTGTCGTTTTTTCTGACTTTATAGATCTTTATTATCGTTTTTTAGTGAGCTTGGGTTTTATTAACCTGTTGTTTTTAAATGGTTTAAATAAGAGAAATTAACTTGAATAACAAAATCTTTACATTGAGATAAATAATTGTATACAATAAATGTACAGGGGTAAGGTTGCTCGGTTTTTGGAAAATCCATTCACTGATTCATTTTGATGAACCAGTGAAAGAGCGGCTAAGCCAACCACTTATGTTAGGAGTACTTGGATGAATAAGGATTATTCAAGAAATTTGATCGGTTACGGAGCTAACCCTCCAAACCCTCAATGGCCAGGTAATGCGCGCGTCGCGGTTTCTTTTGTATTGAACTATGAAGAGGGCGGTGAGCGTTGTTTGTTACATGGAGACGACGAGTCTGAAGCTTTTCTTTCAGAGATCCCGTCAGCACAGCCGATCAAAGGCGAACGTCACATGAGCATGGAATCCATTTATGAATATGGCAGCCGTGCGGGTGTATGGCGTGTTCTTCGCTTGTTCGATGAATATGAAATCCCACTGACCGTCTTTGCGGTCGCAATGGCGATTGAGCGTCACCCAGACGTTGCCAAAGCTATGGTCGAAGCGGGGCATGAAATCTGTAGCCACGGTTATCGCTGGATCGACTATCAATACATTGATGAGTCTGAAGAGCGCGATCACATGACCAAAGCGATTGAGATCATCCAACAAGTGACGGGTCAGCGCCCACAAGGTTGGTACACAGGACGAACGGGTCCAAATACGCGTCGCTTGGTTGCTGAAGAGGGCGGTTTTCTTTACGACTCTGATGCCTATGATGATGACCTACCTTATTGGCACACCGAGACTGGCCATCCGCAATTGGTGATCCCATACACACTCGATGTGAACGACATGCGCTTTTCAACCGCGCAAGGCTTCAACTCGGGTGAGCAGTTCTTCCAATACCTAAAAGACACGTTTGACACCCTTTATATGGAAGGCGAAACCGCACCGAAAATGATGTCGGTTGGGCTGCATTGTCGTCTGATTGGTCGCCCCGGTCGTATTGCTGCATTGAGACGTTTTTTAGATTACGTAAAACAGCACGACAGCGTGTGGTTATGTCGTCGAATCGATATTGCCAACCACTGGCACCAACACCACCCATACCATCCAAATAACGCTAACCATCAACAGCGGAAGTAGCAGTGAAGCAAGGAGGCTTAACGTGACTGAATTTCGATCTTGCCAACCAACAACCATGAGCCGCGATACTTTTGTCGCGCACTTTGCTGATGTTTACGAACACAGCCCATGGGTTGCTGAAGCGGTCTATGACCAAGGTTTGAATGCCGAAGATGACCATATCGAGAATCTTCATTTAAAAATGGCATCGACCTTGTTAAGTGCAGACCAAGGCAAACAGTTGGCTTTGATCAATGCTCACCCGGATTTAGCCGGTCGAGCTGCAGTAAACGGCGAACTTACCGAGTCGTCGACCAAAGAACAAGCGGGGGCGGGCATTGAAAAGTGCAGCGCCGAAGAATTTGAAAAATTCACTTCTTACAACAACAGCTACAAAAGTCGCTTCAATTTCCCTTTTATTATGGCGGTGAAGGGAGCCAATCGTTACCAAATTCTTGAGTCGTTCGAGATGCGATTAGGAAATGATAGTGAAACTGAGTTTGCTACGGCGATTCAAGAGATCAACAAGATCGCGATGTTTCGTCTCTGGGATATGTAAGTTAACGGAGTTAACAGCTATCTCAGTCCAGTCTTAGTGCGCTAAGAGCATGCTTTATAAGCGAATAAGCCACTAAGTTCTCATTTTATTATTACTTGATTAATTGGATAGGATTACACGGACATGACCCAAACATTTGAACAATACATAAACCTTGCAGACGAAAAACTCGGCGCAGAAGCTATCTTCGTAACAGACGATTTTTTTGCAGATAAAAGCCGTCTGCTTAGCCATGCAGCACCAGAGTGGAAAGATGACTTCTTCGACGACAACGGTAAGTGGATGGACGGCTGGGAAAGTAGACGTAAACGCGGTGAAGGTTACGACTACTGCGTGGTTCGCCTTGGATTAGCTGGCACCATTGCTGGTGTTGATATTGATACTTCATTCTTCACAGGTAACTTCCCACCTTCGGCATCCATTGACGCGTGTTATTCACCACAAGGTGAGCCAACAGACTCAACAGAGTGGCAAGAAATCCTGCCTTCAATGGCACTACAAGGTGATCACCATCATCTTGAAGCAATCGAAAGTGACCAAGTATTTACGCACCTACGTTTGAACATCTACCCAGACGGCGGTGTTGCACGCTTACGTGTTTATGGCCGACCAAGTGTTGATTGGGACGCGATAGATTCTCAACAACAAGTTGATCTAGCAGCCGTTGAACACGGTGGTCGAGCGTTGGCGTGTAGTGACGAACACTACGGCAATAAAGCCAACATTTTAGGTCCAGGCCGCGGTGAAAACATGGGTGATGGTTGGGAAACCGCGCGTCGTCGTACACCGGGTAACGACTGGGTAATTGTGGCACTCGGCCACCCTGGCAACATCGAGCGTATCATAGTTGATACGGCACACTTCAAAGGTAACTATCCAGACAGCTGCTCAATTCAAGCGGCTTACGTGAAAGGCGGTACCGACGACCAAGTAGAAACACAAAGTCTCTTCTGGCGTGAACTGTTGCCTGCACAAAAGCTGCAAGCGCACGAGATTCACGAATTCATTTCTGAGGTTAACGACCTTGGTGCGATTACCCACGTACGTGCAAACATATTCCCAGATGGCGGTATCAGCCGTTTGCGTTTGTTTGGTACGAAAGCGAAATAGGTAAGGAAATGAGTATGAGTAATGGAATACGTCGTTTATCCATCGAACCGTTAACCAAGCAGGCTTTTGCAGAGTTTGGCGATGTTATCGAGTCCGATAATAGTGATTTCTTCATGATCAACAGTGGATCAACACGTCGCTACCACAAGCTAGCGACAACGGATGTACAAGACCAAGACGGAGAAGCCATCATCAGCATCTTCCAAGCCACACCGTTAAGCTACCCACTGACCATCAAAATGTTAGAGCGTCATCCACTTGGCTCTCAGGCATTCATTCCATTACTCGGTCAACCCTATTTAATTGTTGTGGCGCCAAAAGGCGATGACCCAGCGCTAGCTCAGAGTCGAGCCTTCTTGAGTAACGGCCGTCAAGGAGTGAACTATCACAAAGGGGTGTGGCATCACCCTGTTCTTGCCCTCACCGATCAAGACCAGTTCTTGATCGTCGATAGAGGCGGCGAAGGGCACAACTGTGATGAAGTTTATTTCGACAACGATCGAGTGGCATTGCATTTGGACGATCTGCCAACGGACGACAATAAGGAAGAGCAATGCTTAGCTAAAGTGTTGTGATACAGGAGTTTATTATGGATCCGCATATTACAGAGTGGTTGAATTTAGCGATTCGCTGGATTCACATGATTGTTGGTGTTGCGTGGATAGGCGCATCATTTTACTTTGTTTGGTTAGAGAACAACCTTAACCGAGTTAACCCTAAAACTGGCCTTTCAGGCGACTTATGGGCGATTCACGGCGGTGGTATTTATCACCTAGAGAAGTACAAACTCGCGCCACCAGAAATGCCAGAGCATCTGCACTGGTTCAAGTGGGAAGCCTACTTCACGTGGATCACCGGTGTGTGTCTACTGGGTGTGGTTTACTACCTTAACGCTGAAATTTACCTGATTGCACCGGGTTCTGGCCTTGATTCAACCACCGCAATCGCGATTGGTATTGGTTCATTTGTTGCCGGTTGGTTTATCTACGACTTACTGTGTGATTCGCCATTGGGTAAAACGGCCGTGTTGCTTGGCGTTGTGCTGTTTGTGCTGCTGGTCGCTGCTACCTATGGCTTAACTCAAGTGTTCAGTGGTCGTGGTGCTTACATCCACGTGGGTGCCATCATTGGTACCATCATGGTGGGTAACGTATTCCGCGTAATCATGCCTGCGCAGCGTAACTTGGTGAAAGCGATTGAAGAGAAGCGCGAACCGGATCCGGCATTGCCAGCGAAGGGTTTATTGCGTTCTCGTCATAATAACTACATGACACTGCCAGTGCTGTTCATCATGATCAGTAACCACTTTCCAAGCACTTATGGCTCGGAATACAACTGGTTGATCCTTGCTGGCCTAGCGATCTTCAGCATCTTGGTACGTCACTATTTCAACACGCGTCATGGTAGTCAGAAGTTCGCATGGACAGTGCCAGTAGCAGCATTAGGGATGATCACGCTTGCGTTTGTTACCTCGCCTTACGCCAAAAAGCAGATGACTCCGGTTGTACAAGCGCCAGTGGTTCAAGAAGTGCAAGTCAGTGCAACTGAATTAGCGACAGAAGAACTTGCTGCAAACGACACCGTTTCAACGACTAGTTCTCAAGCTGCACCTGAAGACCACGCAATGCAAACGGCTAGCGCAGGCGTAAGCTTTGAAACCATCAATAAAGTCATTCAAGAGCGCTGTTCTGTGTGTCACTCATCAACCCCGAGCCACGCCGCGTTTGCTGCTGCGCCAGCCGGTGTGATGTTTGATACCCCAGAAGAGATTAAAGCCAACGTCCCAAGGATTGTTGCTCAAACCGTCACAACCAAGGTGATGCCGCTTGGTAACATGACTCAAATGACCGACGAAGAACGCGCACTCATCGGCACTTGGGTAGAACAAGGCGCTACGCTCCAATAATGATGTGAATCCTTTACCTAAGAGCATGAGTCTTAGGTGAGGCTTGGGGAGAGTTTGGTTTACGGGCACGCGCCAAACTCATCCCACCCTGTTTCCCCGGTTCCTATAACCGGGGCTTTTTGTTTTTGGACAATATGAATTTATAAATATCATTTTATCGATTGAATGAGTATGCATGTCTGTTTAATGTTGTTGGGTCTAAATTTACCAACACTGATGATTCTATTTGGTAGTGGTAGGTGACCTCGAGATACAGCGCAAGGCGCCACGCCAATTCTTGGTGCTGTTTTTACTTTCCTCTTACACTCTTTTCTAATATCGAACCTAGTATCAAATTTCTCTTTGTTATACAGGCAAGTCTCTCATTATGAAGAACTTCTTTGATAGCGAACTCATGCTCTCTAGCTCCTTTAATTTCGTTTTGCTATCACTAGGGCTAACGCTCATCTTACATATTCCAATTTGGTGTGGGTTCAACTTGAGCCGACGCAAATGGAAGCTTATGGATTATTTATGGCCGCTGTTGGCGGGTATCGGCATGCTGGGTGCGGTTTCTGAAATTCGTGCATCGGTGGCGGGTGATTGGGTTGAGACTGAACAAACTAGAGCGGTCACTATTTTAGAGTCGATTCAGCAGTTCTCTTTGGATAAATTAAGAAGTGATATGTGTACCGGTCAGCCGTCTTTAGACACTCATGGTCAGCATCATGAAGCGTGTTTGTGGTATTTGAACACGGCCATTACGTTTAAAAATGTGGATTTCACTCTGTTGCCCAACGCCGCCGACTTTACGGTTCCTGCGCCTAGCGTATCGTTGGTGGAAAACGATGCAGTGTGGGTGGATGGTATGTTGAGTCAGTATGAGAAGCAGAAAAACCAATACATAAAAACCAGAGAAGCGCAGGTGAAGCAGCCATTAGAAAGCCTCTTCTGGTATGTGAGTCCTTACTTAGTGTGTTTTGCTATTGCTTTGCGTTTGACGAAAGTGACCGCAGAGCTCAAATTAGATAAGTGCGGATAGTTTGAGTTCCTAGTACTTATACCCAGATAGAAAAGGTGAAGTAATGAATGTGAGTGAGTTTTCTCGGTTGGTGGGTTTGTCAGCCCATACGCTTCGCTACTATGAAAAAATCGGCTTGTTGAAAAATGTTCAGCGAAACAGTAGCGGCCATCGAGTCTATACATCGAAGGACGTTACCTGGATTGAGTTTGTGAAGCGTCTAAAAGACACCGCAATGCCACTGGATGAGATTTTAGAATACGCAAAGTTGAGGGAGTTAGGGCCAGATTCGACTTCTCAGCGGCAAGCGTTGCTGGAACAGCATCAACAAAATTTGTGTTCCCATATTGAAGAGCAGCAAAAGCATCTGGCTGCGCTAGAGCAAAAAATTAGTTTGTATCGAGATGGAAAAGTCCGTTGACTTAGAGTCGACTCTAACTTGTAAGGTGTTCCTGTAAATCACAAAAAGGAGCAAACCTATGAATCAATCGCGTTTCGACATTGGCTTAGAAAGGCTTAATCATATCGACGGAGAAGCAGGGCAACAGGTTATCGAAAGCCTGCAAGATATCTGTCCTGATCTTGCCAAATATACTATCGAGTATCCCTTTGGTGACATCTATTCGCGCACCGGTTTGGATTTGAAATCGCGAGAGATTGCGACCGTGGCAGCTCTCACTGCACTTGGCAATTGTGCGCCTCAGCTTAAGGTGCATTTGAATGCGGCACTCAACGTCGGATGCAGCAAGGAAGAGATCAAAGAAGTGATATTGCAGATGTCGGTGTATGCGGGTTTCCCTGCAGCGTTAAATGGCATGTTCGCATTTAAAGAGGTGCTTGCGGAGAGACCCACAGTGTAGAGAAACAATAAATATATTCTTAATAGGGAGCCTCAACTTTGCTAAGTTGCGCTCCCTTTTTATTGATTGGCTAAGTTTTAAAGGTTGTAAACCTGAAGGTTCGCGATTCTTTAAGACGACATAGACAGCGCGAAGGACAGCAAGATCGGCAAGGTAACCACGCTCAGGAAGTTGCCGAACAACACCATAGATGCGACCTTGGGCGGCTCGACATTGAACCTTTCTGCGAACAGGTAGTTCATCACGGCAGGTGGCAGCATGGTAAACAGCACCATCATCTGAAGATGCAGCGTAGGCAGCGGGATAAAGAAATAGATGATGGCAAAGGCGATGGCCCCTGTGAACAGCGATTGAGCCGTACACAGCAAGCCAACTTTTAATCCACTTAGCTTCAAGTTCACCATTTGCGAACCCAGTGACAACAGCATGATAGGCACGGCTGCTTGGCCGAGTAGTGAGGTGGCTTCGTAGATTGGATTCCATACTGCAATACCAGATAGGTTTAGCGTCATCGCCAACGCAGCGGCTAAGAATATCGGCATTTTGAGGATCTGTTTGATCGGGTTACCTTCACTCAGCAGTGCTAAACCAACACTAATGTGCACGCAAGCCGACACCACAAACAGCAGTACTGCAGGGGCTAATGCGCTCTCACCAAAGGTATACGTGAATAGAGGAATCGCAAGGTTACCACTGTTGCGGAACATGTGTGGCGGAGCCCAAGCTTTGAAGTTGAGTTTAAATATCTTACAGATAGGAATCATCAATAAAGCAGGCACCAACACCGCAACCAAAGAAGCGGTGATGAGTGGCAGTTGTTCGGTGTCGAGAGGCATGGTGGTCAGCGATGCAAACACTAGCGCAGGAATACACACATCCATGTTAATGCGATTGATCGGTTTGAAATCGGGCTTGAGCCAACGACCTACCGCAAAGCCAGCACTGGCTAAAGCAAAAACGGGAAACAGAATGCTGACGACCTGTTCGAACATAGAATTCCTTTCTAGATTGAGTGCTTCCATTTAGCTGAGAAACGAATGTTTTAGAGAGACGCTAAAGTGAAGCATAAAGTCGATATGTATAAACATTAACCTATCAATATAATGACTTGGCGTCACCGAAGATCGTTGTCTGTGAGCGGTTAATTTATATTTCTTTGAATGAAGTACAAAAAAGACCAGTGGCATCGGCAACTGGTCTTTAAAGGCTAGATAAATCTGGACGGATTTCTAATTAACGACGGCTGTCGCTGTCTAGCGATTGTTACTCGGTTTTAAGCTTAACTAACAAGCTTTTGGTAATCTTTGAAATTCACATCGTAGGCCTTTTCGCCATAGATGTAAGTCTCGCTAACGGTTCTGTCGTCACCCAAACTCATCAGTACAAACAGCTTCTCTTCAAGCTTGGTGGCTTGTTCCATTCTAAAGCGCATCAGCTGAGTTGCGTGTAGATCCAACACCACGAAATCCGCTTCTTTTCCGACTTCCAAGTTACCAATCTTGTCTTCTAAATGCAGCGAGCGAGCACCGCCTAGTGTTGCCAAGAACAGTGACTTAGCCGGGTGCAGCTTCTTATGCTGTAACTGCATGATCTTATACGCTTCACTCATGGTTTGAAGAATTGAGAAGCTGGTGCCTGCGCCAACATCAGTACCCACGCCGACACGAATACCGTGCTCTTCCATCTCAGGTAATCGGAACAGACCAGAGCCTAAGAAAAGGTTAGAGGTTGGGCAAAATGCGATTGCCGAATCGGTATCCGCTAGGCGTTTACATTCACAATCTGATAGGTGAATACCATGAGCAAATACCGAACGCTTATGAAGTAGTCCGTAATGGTCATAGACATCGAGATAACTGTCGCGCTCTGGGAACAGCGATTTCACCCACTCGATCTCTTTCTCATTTTCAGAAAGGTGAGTGTGCATGTACACGTCTGGATATTCTTCTAGCAGTTTACCGACAGTAGCAAGTTGCTCTGGAGTACTGGTTGGCGCAAAACGAGGTGTCACCGCGTAAAGCAAACGGCTGCGGTTATGCCATTTCTCAATCAGTTCCTTGGAGTCTGCGTAGCCAGATTCTGGTGTGTCGGTGAGGTAATCAGGCGCATTGCGATCCATTAAAACCTTGCCCGCAATCATACGTAGATTACGCTTCTCAGCTTCTTCAAAGAATACATTTACCGACTCTTTGTGTACCGTGCCGAATACGAGTGCTGTAGTTGTCCCATTGCTGGCTAGTTCGTCAAGAAACAGCTTGGCTACTTTTTGTGCGTAGACGGGGTTTTTAAAGCGCTTTTCTTCTGGGAAGGTGTAGTTCTCTAACCAATCAAGAAGCTGCTCACCGTAAGACGCGATCATCCCTGTTTGAGGGTAATGGATGTGCGTATCAATAAAGCCAGAGGTGATCAGCTTGTTTTTGTATTCTTTTACTTCGAGTGTTTTGGGTTGGCGAGCCAATACCTCGTCGGCATGACCTAAGTCGACGACATGGCCGTTCTCAACCACTAAAACACCATCTTCAAAATAGTCGTAAGACTCATCGATACCGACGTCTTTTGGGTCGGCGACGCTGTGTAAAATGCTGGCGCGATAGGCTTTGCGTTGCGTTGTCATGTTTACTTCCTTTTAATGACTTCAGCGACGTTATGGCCGCTAAAGCTTTGCGACTTGTGTTAGGCGATCTTCTCTTCCAATGGTGGTTCGCCTACGTCGCTTGGTTGACTGTGTTGATCGGTCAAATCCTGATTTCGATATTGTTTGGTTGGGCGCTTTTGTTCAAGGGCTTGGCCTTGATAGTGTGCGATCAGTTCACCCGCAACCGATACCGCAATTTCAGCGGGATGTTTGCCATTCACCGCACTAATGCCAATCGGGCAAAGCATAGTTTCTATCTGTTCTTGGCTGTAACCACGTTGCTCTAAGCGGAAATCGAACTTCTTGCGCTTAGTGATCGATCCAATCATGCCAAAGTAACGACTGTCTTCACGGTCGATAATGGCTTTGGTTAGGTCGAAATCGAGCTGGTGGTTATGGGTCATCACTAGGTAATAGCTGTTCGGCGGCATGTGTTTTACTTCACCGACTGGGTCGTCTGAGATAAGCTTCTTCACACCGTGTGGCAGCGTTTCAGGGAACACTTCTTCGCGTTCATCAATCCAGGTCACACGGAAGGGCAGGGTCGCGACAATGTGCAGCAGCGCTTTGGCAACGTGGCCAGCGCCAAACAGCACAAGCTGATTCTGCTGAGTGCCAATCGGCTCAAAGCTTAACGTCGCCATTCCGCCACAACATTGGCCTAGACGAGCACCTAGGTTGAAGCGTTCTACTTTGAGTGATTTTTCGCTGGCAATCAGCATCTCGCGAGCCATTTTAGTGGCCACATGTTCAAGGTGACCACCACCAATCGTAGCGATGATTCGGTCACGAGTGACAAGCATCTTGGTACCCGCATCGCGTGGAACGGAACCTCTGTCTTCAAGAACCGTCACCATCACACACGGTTCGTAGTTCTCTTCCAGTTTTGCCAGTTCGTGAATCCAATTATCCTTAAACATATGTCCTCCTAAATCCCTTTTTATGCTTCCCAAGCTAAACGATCGATATGAGCCCTAAGCCGTTTCTGATTGTGCATCGACCGAAGTCGGAGCGGTTTCAGTGACTTCCTGAATCGCCATCAGAATGCGCTCTGGCGTTGCAGGTGTGTTGAGCTTAGGAATCGCGCCATCAACAGCTACATAGCTTATTGCGTCTTTCAGTGCGCTCCATACCGACATACCCAACATGAAAGGGGGCTCACCCACGGCTTTCGAGTTGAAGACGGTGTCTTCTGGGTTGCTGCGGTTTTCTAAAAGGTGCGTTCTGAAATCAATTGGCATATCGGCAATCGCAGGGATCTTGTAACTTGCCGGGCCATTGGTCATTAAGCGGCCTTGTTGGTTCCAAACCAACTCTTCCGTGGTTAACCAACCGACACCTTGCACAAAGCCACCTTCGACTTGGCCGATATCAATCGCAGGGTTCAGTGAAGCGCCCACGTCATGCAAAATATCAACACGCAGAATCTTGTTTTCGCCGGTTAGGGTATCGATGATAACTTCTGAGCAAGAGGCACCATACGCGTAGTAGTAGAACGGACGACCGCGTGCTTTCTCGTGATCGTAATAGATCTTCGGAGTGCGGTAGAAACCGGTGCTCGATAGCGAGATTTGGTTAAACCAAGCCAGTTCAACAAATGAGTTGAAGGTCATGATCTCATCGCGGATCTGCACCATGCCGTTCTTAAATACCACCTCTTCAGGCCACACTTTGAAGTGCGAAGAAGCGAAGTCGATCAGGCGCTGCTTAATGGTTATTGCGGCGTTTTGCGCGGCCTTACCGTTGAGGTCGGCGCCCGATGAGGCTGCGGTTGGTGATGTGTTCGGAACTTTGTCTGTGTTTGTAGCTGTGATCTGGATACGTTCGACATCGACTTGGAACTCCTGTGCAACGATTTGTGCCACTTTGATGTTCAAGCCTTGCCCCATTTCCGTACCACCGTGATTCAAATGAATACTGCCATCGGTATAGATATGGATGAGCGCACCTGCTTGGTTCAAGAAAGTCGCAGTAAACGAGATGCCGAATTTCACTGGTGTGATCGCAAGGCCTTTCTTCAAGATAGGGCTCTGCTTGTTGAACTCAGCGATTTCTTTACGACGTGCGTGATAGTCACTGCTGCGTTCAAGCTGTTCGGTTATCTCAGGTAAAAAGTTGTCTTCAACGGTTTGGTAGTAATGGGTCACGTTACGGCCTTCTTCGCCGTAGTAGTTCGCCTTACGTACTTCCAAAGGATCTTTTTTCAGGTAACGCGCAATCTCGTCCATGATGTGTTCAATGGTCATCATGCCTTGCGGGCCACCAAAGCCACGATAAGCGGTATTCGATGCGGTGTTGGTTTTGCATCGATGACCGACTACAGTTGCATCACCTAGATAATAGGCGTTGTCTGAGTGGAACATTGCGCGGTCGACGATAGAACTTGATAAGTCTGGCGAGTAACCACAGTTACCTGCAACGGTAATGTCGGCACCTTGAATCACACCATTGTCGTCAAAACCGACCGTATATTGGTTGTAGAACGGGTGGCGTTTACCAGTTTGCTGCATGTCTTCGTTACGTAGCAGACGCATTTTGGTTGGTCGTCCGGTGAGGTGAGCAATCACCGCGGCCATACATGCTGGAGAGGCTGCTTGAGTCTCTTTACCACCGAAACCACCACCCATACGACGCATATCAATCACGACTTTGTGCATCGGTACGCCAATCACTTCCGCAACCAACTTTTGAACTTCGGTCGGGTTTTGGGTCGAGGTGTACACGATCATGCCGCCATCTTCAGTTGGCATCACGCTACTGATTTGAGTTTCTAGGTAAAAGTGTTCTTGGCCACCGATCTCTAGGTCACCAGAAATTACGTGTTTTGCTTTTGCTAGTGCTGCTTTAGAGTCACCACGCTGTTGAGTGTGGCTCTCTGTGACGAAGTGTTCTTTCTCTAGCGCTTCTTTTACGTCAAGAATTGCAGGAAGCTCTTCGTATTCAATGATTGCAGCGTGTGCAGCTTTGCGCGCGGTTTCTAAATCGTTGGCTGCCACGGCAATCACAGGTTGGCCGTAGTATTCTACTTTGCCATCGGCAAGCAGTGGGTCACCAGGAAGAATCGCACCAATATCCAATTCACCCGGTACGTCTTTGGCTTGAATGGCAATTGCCACGCCTTCAAATTCGTAACACGGTGATAAATCTATTTTGGTGATGTTGGCGTGTGCTTGAGTGCTCAGGCGTGCATATACGTGCAGCTGATTTGGGAACTCTAGGCGGTCATCAATGTATACCGCTTCACCCGTGACTTGCTTGGCTGCGCTGTCGTGTTTAACGCTTTTACCTACGCCAGTTTTTAGGTCTTGTTTCGCAATGGTAACCATCTCTTCGTAGGTCATCGCATTGCTCTTGTGAACAGAGGAATTTGATTTAGACATAAGACGTTACCCTTGTTTCGATTTGGTTGTTTTTGTTCTGCTGTTCAATGAAGTAACGACGCAACATATTTGCTGCTGACAATGAACGATATTCTTGGCTTGCACGGAAATCAGATAGTGGCTCAAAGTCGTTATACAGTTCCTGCATTGCTAACTTAATATTAGCGTCTGTCCACGGTTTGCCTAATAACGTATTTTCACAACGCGCCGCGCGCTTAGGTGTTGCAGCCATACCGCCAAAGGCGATACGAGCGTAAGACACCTTGCCGTCTTCGATTTGAATATCAAATGCACCACACACTGCAGAGATGTCATCATCTAAACGCTTAGACAGTTTGTAAGCTCGGAAGCTATCGTTAGTTGGTTTAGGAATGATGATCTGTTCAATGAATTCACTCTCTTTTTGCGCCGTCACTTTGTAGCTGATGAAGTAGTCTTCAATCGGCATGGTGCGTGACTCGTCTCCGCAGCGAAGTTTGATTTTCGCGTCGAGAGCAATCAGCAGAGGAGGGGTATCTCCGATAGGTGAGGCATTGGCAACGTTACCGCCGATGGTGCCTTGGTTACGCACTTGCAGTGACGCAAAGCGATGCAGCAGTTCACCAAAATCTGGGTAGTGTTTTTTCAGTAGTGAGTAAGAATCACTGATAGGTAGGTTGGCACCAATGATTAAATCGGTGTCGGTCTCTTCACATACCTTCATGTCTTCAACTAGGTTTACGCTGATCAGCGTTTCAATCTCACGATGGAATTGAGTCACTTCCAGTGCTAAATCCGTGCCGCCAGCAACCAGCTTAGCGTTCGGATGTGCTTGAAAAAGCTTGGCCAGCTCATCAGTGCTTTTCGGGGAAAAAGCGGTGAGGTGACCAAGGCGTAAGTTGGCCTCGGTGTCTTGAATATTTTCTAGCTTCTTGATGGTATTGCGTTCAAGTTCAGCGAATTGGTCGATCAAAGTTTGGTCTGTTGAAAGCGACATCGCAGCATCAACAATTGGTCGGTAGCCCGTACAGCGACATAGGTTACCCGCCAGTGATTCCATGACGTCTTCTTTGCTCGCATCGGGTTTGTTCTTGCCTAGCGCAAACATCGACATGATGAAGCCAGGTGTGCAGTAACCACACTGTGAACCGTGAAAATCCACCACTGCTTTCTGCACTGGGTGCAAAGAGCGATCTCGGTTTTGTAGATCTTCTACTGTGATCAGTTGCTTTCCATGCAGCGCTGAAACGAACGTCAGGCAAGAGTTCACCGAGCGGTATTGCAGTTGTCCATCAACCACTTCACCCAGAACTACCGTACATGCACCACAGTCACCCGACCCACAACCTTCTTTTGTACCGGTTTTATTAACCTTGGTACGAAGGTAGTTGAGCACTGTCATATTCGGCGACAGATTATCTTCACATCTTATTTCCTGATTGAGCAAAAAAGTAATCAAGAGACCTCCTTGTAAATCGACATATTTCCATGTGTATTCTTTTTGACTTCTAACTCAATAATTATCCATCCTGACCCCCTGGTCAACTATTTATTTACAAAAATGCAACAAAGTCATTTGGTGTGAAATTGTATACAATTGATTTTGGGTTTTATTTATTTGTTTTATATGAGGTTTGCTGAGTTCTATAAGTTTTGAGGGATGAATATATTTTTAAGTATGTATACAAAAATATAGAATGTTTTGTTGAGGTGGGGCTCCTGTGCTATGTGCTTCTATAGACTTACTCAGGCTAGTAATAGCAAGGCGAACAAGGAAGTTAGGCATGATTTCTAACGATGGAGGAGGGTTTCACGTATAAAAAAGAGAAGTAAACGTTGAGGCTTACTTCTCTCCTGTTTTGTAAACAAAAGTTGTTAATCGCTTGTTGAATCTTCTATGACTTGCTCTTAAGCAGATCAGAGAACACCACATGCAGGTCACTAGAAGCCGTACTGCTGTCTAGGTTGAGTTTAGAACGAATGTGGCTTAGGTGCTCGTGCATCAATTCTACCGCTTGTTGTTCGTTACCAGACTCAATCGCATCCAGTAACCCTGAGTGTTCGTCTAGAGAACAGTTTGAGTGGTTACCTGTTTCGTATTGAGCGATCAGCAGTGATGTTTGCGACACTAAACTGCGTTGGAAAGCGAGCAGAGGTGCGTTTTCTGCCATTTCTGCCAGTTTAATGTGGAACTCACCAGACAATCGTAAACCAGAGCCATAGTCGCCTTGGTCGAAGGCGCAGTTCTCTTTCGCGACCAACTTTCTGCACTCTTCTATCTGTGTTTTGGTCGCGTTTTTCACAGCAAGTTCAGTGATCGCTATCTCCATCACTTCACGTGCTTTAAATATCTGTTTGGCTTCGTCTACTGTGGGGGCTGCAATCACGGCACCTCGGTTAGGGCGGATCACGACAACTTGCTCTAACGAGAGACGTAGCAAGGCACGACGGATGATAGTACGGCTTACACTGAAGATATCTGCTAGCGCTTCTTCGCTTAGTTTTGTGGCCGGTGGCAGCCTTTGTTCTAATATCGCGTCGAAGATATGGCAGTAAACAACATCGTCTTGAGTTTGGCCGGTTACTTTCGTTTTTACACCTTTGGAGACAGAGTTTTTGAGAGCTGTCATAGAGATAAGGGCCCTTGTTTAGTCGAAGAGGGTGGCTCGAGTATATTTCATGAGTGTTACTCTATATTGTATACATTTATCTATACAATGCTACTGAATGAAAGTGCGATACACGCTGGTTTGTTAATGATTTATAACATGTAGTTTGCACAAAGACAGGTGCATATCGAGCAGCATGAGATTGTGTAACAGCGATACGAGGGTGTTTTCGTAACTAAACTCGATTGTCACCACAGCTGTATGCCACGATCTGGCTGATCTCGCTCAGGCTACGTCCTGATTGCTGCTGCCACTCGTTGAAAGCTTTACTTGCCGCGACTTGTGCTCGCTTGGTGTTACGACCGCTATCGATCACATCGGTACTGCGTAGGTGCGCTTCAACGTCCGATGACAAGATGAAGGTATCTTTACCCATTTGGCGCAGAGTGTAGGCACCAGTATTACCACCTAATCGCTTGCCGTGTTTCTTCAGATAATCCCAAAGTTCTGTGATGCGTTCTGAAGGCCAGTCGGCAACCATTTGTGAGAAGGAATCCGCTTCACGCTTGGCGTTGTGAATCATGGTGGCATTGGCAGGGATAGTCATCACCTTAGTCAGGTGGCGAATAATGCGCGGGTCTTGCGCTTTCTGCTCCCACATTTCATTCGGTAGCATCAGCATCTTTTCGATGTCGAATTCAAAGAACACTTCTTCGAATTGCGGCCATTTCTTTCTCACTACATTCCACGAAATACCACACTGGAATACCTTTTCGGTAAAGGCGGCGAGCCAACGGTCGTCGGTGATTTGCGATAGCTCGGCTTGGGAAAGGGGCGCGCGAACAATCTTTTCGAGCTCGGCCGCTCCGCCTTTACGGTGAGCTGCGCGTTGATAAATAGTGTCGAATTTTTCTTGGGTCATTGGAGGTTCCAAATTACATCTGTGTAGCCAATGCTTAATGATATGGGGTCAAACTTGCAGATGAAAAGTAGCCTAAGCTACTTACTGTCTTCAAATCAATTAAACAAAACAGCTAAATAGTTTTAAGCCGCAAGGTGTTATACCTCTGAGGCCAGTTGATCAAGAAAACCGCGCATGTAGTCGGTGCGCTTGTTGGCTTCTAATTTGGCTGATTCTGTATTCATGGTTTCAGCGAGCTTGAACAGCTTCACGTAGAAATGGTCGACGCTGTAATGCTTGTCATCTAAGTCACGCTGCTTCGCGAACGGGTCTTCGTGGTTATAAAGATCTGCGTTAAAACTTTGGCCAACGTATAGGCAGCGAGCAATGCCAATCGCACCGAGAGAGTCTAGGCGATCAGCATCTTGAACAATCTGTGCTTCCAAGGTTTCTGGTGTGATGTTGGCGCTGTAGCTGTGCGTGACAATCGCGTGATGGATCTCATCGAGATAGGGTGCGGGATAGTCGATAGATTTGAGGAAAGAGATCGCCTTGTCTGCCGCCATTTGTGAGCTTTGGGCTCTGTCTGGGTGGTTCTTGGGAAAGGTGAAACAATCATGAAGGTAAGCGGCAGGCAGAACGACCTCAAGCTTCGCCTGTTCTTGAGTACATAAAGCCTTAGCAGTTTTGACTACTCGCTTGATGTGGCTGATGTCGTGCGCTGAATCTTGTGTCATTTCTTGCTGTGCAAAATCAAGCAGTTGGCCTTCAATTTTTTCGTTCACGCGTCCCTTTCCCCACCTTTAGACGTTAGTAATGTTGTTTATCACCTAGCATTTATTTCACATCGACTTTAACAGTTTCAAGCGCGAGTTTTTATCTTTTATAAAAGCAATATCAACAAATAAACCGACTCTGTGAGTCGGCTTAATATTGGTCTTTATTTGATGTGACGTGCTTTTAAGCTGCGGCCTGTTGCAGTTGCTCCAACACATCATGCAGAGAAGGGCTGATCGTGTGACCAAGCGCTTTTACTTCTTCGCAAGGCTCCACTAAATCTGGGATCTGGAAGCTGATCATGTTAGCCGCCATCGATGCGCGAATGCCGTTGTTTGAGTCTTCAAACGCGAGACAGGTTTCAGGAGCTACACCTAAGCGTTCTGCCGCTAGTAAGTAAATCTCTGGGTGAGGCTTACCGTGAGTCACTTCGCAGCCTGTGCTTAACGAGGTGAAGTAAGAATCTAGACCAGCCAACTCAAGCTTCTTCTTTGCGATATCGAGCTGAGTAGAGGTTGCCACCGCGATTGGAATGTTATTCGATTTTAGCCACTCTAGCAGCTCAATCACACCATCTTTTACAGGGATAGCTTGATGCTTAACAATCGCACTGTAGCGCGTGCGCCATTCGTTATTCAGTGCTGGGTAGTCTAGGTTTTCACCGTAGCCATTTCTAAAGATCTGTTCAATGGTTTTTGCGTTGCAACCAATGATGCCTAGATAAACATCCTGCAAAAATGGCACACCTTGCGCGTGACATGCTTCTTCAAAAATTTGCATACAAAGCCGCTCAGTGTCGAGCAGCAGTCCATCCATATCAAAAATAGCGGCTTGAAAATTCATATCCGTGGTTCTTTATGTGTTGTCGTCATCAGGGGGATTATTTTGACATAGTGTCTAGGGATAGGCGAGTCAGCGTTGAGTAATAATCAGAGGAGTTGGCGATGTAATATGCCACTAAATGACTTGGAATGTGATTGATTTCAGTTTAAATAATATCGTTCAGTTATGAATATGGCATTTTATAGGCCATGTTGTTCTAACAGATACAATAATGGTTATCATACATAACAACTATAGGTCTATCGGCTAGATTACTATTACAATTCATAAACTTACAGTCTTGTTAGCGTGACCATTATCTTATAAAAAACAATTAGCGTGAGCCTGAAATAAGAGTGTGATCAAACAATAAGTAAATTGCTGAACTTACCGAGAAAATAGTACTAGTCCATATTTTTCGTAAGGTTGCTTATGTTGTACTTTGAGTTTCTATTTTTATTAGTTGTACTTTATATTGGGTCCCGGTATGGCGGTATTGGCTTAGGTGTTGTTTCTGGTATTGGCTTGGTTATTGAGGTGTTTGTCTTCAAAATGCCACCAACGTCTCCACCTGTCACCGTAATGCTGATTATCCTCGCGGTTGTTACCTGTGCTTCTATTCTTGAAGCGGCTGGTGGCTTGAAATACATGCTGCAAGTAGCCGAAAGGGTGTTAAGGAAGAATCCGAAACGCGTTACCTTGATAGCTCCGTTTGTTACTTACTCGATGACTTTCCTGTTAGGTACTGGCCATGCGGTTTACTCAATCATGCCTATCATTGGTGATGTAGCACTAAAGAACGGTATTCGTCCTGAGCGCCCAATGGCGGCGGCGTCAGTTGCCTCTCAATTGGCCATTACGGCATCGCCAATTTCTGCTGCTGTGGTGTATTACCTTGCGCAACTTTCAGATGTCCAACACTCTATTACTCTGCTTTCTATTCTGTTGGTTACGGTTCCTGCGACATTGTTCGGTACATTCTTGTTATCTTTGTACAGCTTGAAACGCGGTAAAGAACTGAACGACGATCCTGATTATCAAGCGCGCTTGAAAGATCCTGAGTGGAAAAAGCGTATCGAGAGCACTACAGCAACGTCTTTAGATGAAGTGTTGCCAACTTCGGCTCGTAATGCGGTTTTGATTTTCCTACTTTCAATTGTCGTGATTGTTATTGTGGCGATGGTGCCTGAGATCAGAACCATCGTAGACGGCGACAAGCCAATCAAGATGTCAGTGATCATCCAAATGATGATGCTCTGCTTCGGTGGTATCATCTTATTGGCGACCAAAACTGACCCGCGTGATGTGCCAAATGGCGTGGTATTCAAATCCGGTATGGTGGCGGCGATTGCTATCTTCGGTATCGCTTGGATGTCGGATACTTACTTCCAGTACGCAATGCCTCAGTTCAAATCGGGCATCGTGGAAATGGTCACCAACTACCCATGGACGTTCGCGCTAGCGCTATTCATCGTATCGGTTGTGGTGAATTCTCAAGCCGCGACTGCACGTATGATGTTACCTGTCGGCCTTGGTTTAGGGTTAGATCCAGCACTGCTTATCGGCTTGATGCCAGCGGTGTACGGTTACTTCTTTATCCCGAACTACCCATCAGACATCGCAACCGTGAACTTCGATGTGTCTGGCACCACCAAGATTGGTAAGTGGTACTTCAACCATTCATTCATGTCGGTGGGTTTAATCGGTGTCGTCGGCGCATGTTGCTTAGGTTACGCACTGGCTCAGATTTTTATCGCTTAATGTATTAGCGAGGCTATAAACGAAAAACAGCGCCTAATTTGGCGCTGTTTTTGTTTGTACTGTTTGGAAGTTCTGATTGGAACTTAGGTTTCGAATTAATAACCAATATTAACGAGGCTCAAAGGTGAGCGACTGAATCGCTTCTTCAATCGTTAGGAAGTGGATCTTCATTAGGCACACTTCGGCTTTTTGGAACTCGTGATTTCGAATCAGTTTAGTCACGCTTTCAACCGAATACTGGTGTGCTCGTTTCGCTAGAGACAGTTGATTTAAGCTCGATTGAAGTGCGTAGCTGTCACCTTCAGAATCGATGAGGTAATCATCTTCGCCCACGATTATGTCTGAGCATTCTGCCTGAAAATCATTCTCGGATGCGACGTAAATAAGCTCATCATCACCGTCGAGTTTTACCAAAGATGGCCAACTGATCATTACTGCCTCTAATATCATGTGTGTTGAAGTTTGTGTCGACTATAAACGCTTTCGAACCTTTGGTCATGTGCTGTCCAAAATGATTCATCGCTTTGTTTATCCAGAATGTTACTGGCGCAAGGGGCTACTTACTTAAAGATCGTCCTAACGGAGCAAAATAGCCCAGCATCGCATTGTAGATTTCCTCTCGATGTGCGAGATCAGGATAAAGAGGGAACATATCTGGTTTGGTTGTGCCATCGACCAGATACGAGTTTTCGATATCTGAGCAGGATTCTATGGCGGACTCAAAGGCGCGAGCCATCATCTCAGTTGGCAGTGAGAAGTAGCGTGCAGATGTCGCTTTATCAGCAATGACACTTCGAGCCACGTAGTCGTGTTTATCCAGGTTGTTGTCGCTTAGCAGGGTAGCATCGAAGAGAGACATCAAACTCTCGTTTAATGGATGGGGCCGTACTTTTCGATCGTGTAGCCAACAGTCGGTGGCAAATAAGGTGTGTTTTCGTGGGCCAGAGGTATCACTAATTTCAAACGCTTTCTCAGCAATGTAATGGTCAAACGCATGCCAAAATTCGTGGGCGAGCGCGCCAGCTCCTGCGTTCTTGGCGAGTGCTAATTCACGTTGGTTGGGCGCGTAGTGTGCCTGCACGCCTTTTCTGCCGCCACTCCCGAACGCCAAACCTAATGTGCCACGCAGGCCAATCGCTTCTGGTGGCAGAGCCAAGATGTAAGCTAGGTCTGCTAGCGAATCGAATATCAGATTGGCGGCCAGCTCTTTCTCTTCTTTGGTGACCCAAGCGCCCACACGAATGCTGCCCATACCGAAAGTCTGCTTAATGTCCATAAAAGACACCTGGTCGCCATGTCGGTAGTCTGGGCCTTTGCGCGTCTTGTATTTAAAGTGGGTTAACTTCAAAGCAGTCCTTGGAATTGGGTGCAAAGTGCAGGGTTTAAATGCCGTGTCGCCATGTTGTAGGACAACTGGGTTAAGCAGAGAAAGTTAGCACTTTTCGCGGCCAATTACAGAACAAAATGAGTTAGATTGAATTCAAAAGCCTCCCATGAAGTTGGACTGCCTTCTCGTGTCAGCGGAAACAGAGACTTGTCTGGCTTAGCATAGCTTAACCGATGCAGCCTTTGCGTAACATGGTAGCTGTCGAGCCCAGAGATTGTGACTAAATCTAACGCTTCTAAATCAAGGTAGCCATCGGGCATCATGACACGCTTGGGGGCTTGAATCGTAATAACTTCACCAATCAACATTTGTGTTTGATTGCTCTCTATTGATATCTGCTCTTTCAAAACCAAGCCTATTTTAAGAGCACTTTCTAATACGAACGGCGCGGGGAAAATGTCGTCATAGTAAGGAGTGAGCCCGACAGCTTTGAATTCGGATGTCGACTTTGGATAACGAGCCGAGGTTTGATGCGCTTTTTGAACAAAGTCAGCGCCGATGCTGTTAATGGTGAAGTGTCGAGTTTCTAGGATATTCTCTAATGTGTGGCGGCGACTTTCTGCAGGTCGGACTATGAAGCCAAACAAAGGTGGATTCGAACCCATATGAACCACAGAACTCACCACAGCAAGATTTTCTAGCCCTTGTTTATCACAGGTACCAATAAGGTTTGCGCTTTTGAATCCCGATAGGGAATTAATGAAACGAGCACGCTCACGCTGATCCATCGCTTGGATATCTTGTCCTGAAAGGGTCATGTCCTTCATATCTTCTCTTCTTCTCATTTTTGTTTTTCGACGACTTGTTTATCAACTGAACTATATGTACGCAATGCAGCTTTCTAGCGATCAGCTAGTCTTTGCCACTAGGTTCAAACTAGAAAGGTACGAACTCATTCAATTTGTTATTGCAGCGGTTTGCTATTGGGCGATACCATATAGGGCTATTTCTTTGGTAAAGATTTAATTATGTCAGATGAAAAACTCGCACTAGAGTGGATGCGTCAACAAGCTCATAAAGTTGACCCCTACGTTATCGATCCATCTTTTGATGAATGCGTTGAACTACTTGATCCCGCTTTCAAGAAGGGCAAAAGTGTAGCCCAACTAAAATATCTGTTATCAGAAGCGGATCGCAGGGCGGGCGCGGCAGAGCGTAAACATGCAGCCTTAAAGTATGCCAAAGAAAAAAGCCCAAATGCAGGTCAGATCCTGCGTCTGCAAAGCAAGCTTCAACAAGTTCAGTTGGCATTGAAATTGGCGACTGGCGACAACAATATGACCATATCCCAGTTCTGTGCAGAATACGATGTCTCCAAGCGCGACGGCAATACGGCATGGAATGAGAAACTGGTTGAGCAGGGCAAGAGGAAGTAGTCTTTTAAACGCTTTACTCTTCTATAAACTGTCACGTTAGTTAATGTCATACACTTTTCAAAAAACGACCTATTGTTACCAACGAACGCCTTTCTAAAGCCTGAAAAATCGCTTCTCAGGCTTTAATTTTTATAGCCAACCTGTTGCATTTTTTAGCGCCTTTCCTAATTATCGTACTGGATTTCCTCTCTATTTTTCTGAGATAGCTAATGTGCGCGAGACACTATTTTTCGCCCATTAATCAATTTCACTTGTGACAAAGTTATCAGAATTATGTATTTTCGGTAACGTTCCCGAAAGTATCGATCTATCATCCACCCAGATACAAAAAGTGAAGTAATCAACACGACTGATTTCTATTTCTTCTTCGATATAGAGCTTGTACATCAAAAGTATAGGCCTAAATGCGCTTACGAATTATTTTGGGAACGTTTGCAAGTAATCTAAAACAATTAACGTGAGAACATAAGAATGAAATTACACACTTTAGCGGTTGCTGTAACAATGGGGCTAATGACTACATCGGTATTAGCAAGTGAAGACGTTGCAGCATTAGAGCAACGTATTAATGAATTAGAACAAAGGGTTGCACAAACAGAGCAGGTCTCCACCGAGGCCAATGAAAAGGCTTCTTCGTTTGAGTTTCACGGCTATGCTCGCTCTGGGTTATTGATCAACGACGACCTAAACGGCGCGACAGGCACTGGACCTTACATGACGGCGGCTGGTGCCATTGGTGCTCCAATTGGACGCCTTGGTGTTGAAGATGATCATTACGTTGAAGCGAACTTGATTCATAAGCGCTTTGCGGATGATGGCTCTAGTGCCTTATTTCGTATCATGTTAGCCGATAGTACTGAGACAAATAACGAGTGGACTGCCAGCGAAAGCCAGTTGAATGTTCGACAGGTGTATTCAGAGCTGAATCGCCTGAGTATGTTCTCTGAATCCGAAGCGTTTTCTGAAGCAACGTTCTGGGCAGGTAAACGATTCGATCGCGACAATTTTGATATTCACTTTTTCGACTCGGATATTGTCTTCTTATCAGGTACTGGTGCAGGCGTTTACGATGTTCAGATGAGCGACAACTGGAAAGCGAATTTCTCTATTTATGGCCGAGATTTTGGTGAAATTGATAGCTCATCAACAGACGTAGAAAACTACATTGCAACCATGAATAACCGTATTGGCCAATGGCAAGTGATGTTGAGCGGCATGACCTCAGCAGACAACGATAGCCGTTTAAATGGCGCAGCTGAAAACGGTGTACACGCAATGTTTGCGTACCATGGAGACAACTTCTTTGGTGTGAGCGAAGGCTTTTCTAAAACGGGTATGTTAGTGGGTAGCGGCCTTGGTGCAGAGCTAAAAGGCATCGGCTCAAATGGTGATCTACTGGATGATGCAAAAGCCGTTCGCCTGTTTAGCTACGGTGTCACTCGCATTGGCGACAACTGGCGCTTAGCACCTGCATTAATGGCAGAGCATAGCCAAGACCGTCTGAAGAAGAATGACAAATTCACATGGGCTTCTTTAAACGTTCGATTAGCCCAAGAGTTCACTGAGAACTTTGAGATGGTTTACGAAGGTTCATTGCAGTACATGGATTTGGACAACGCGACCGAGCAAGCGAGCGGCGGTTTCTACAAAGCGACAGTTGCACCAACACTGAAGCTTTCAACCAGCACTGGCTTTTTTGACCGACCAGAATTGCGTTTCGCTGTGAGCTATGTGGATTGGAGTGAAGACCTGAATGGTTACTCGATCAGCACTGAAGCAGATGCTGCAACGATGGGAGAGGGCGGCGAGGTTCTGTTTGCACTGCAGATGGAAACTTGGTTCTAATTGCTTGAGATATCGTTTAGATAGAGAGTGTTAATCATGATGTGATCGTCGCATCATCAAATGCCAACCTTATCGTTTCAACTCGAAGGTTGGCATTTTTTTATCTTGGGAGCACTTGATCTCTGAAATAAACCGTTAGCAAGATTCTCTTTCAATGGTGCTAAAAGTCAGCACCATCTTACTCATTTCAAAGCCTTTTTTCTCAATACGGTCGAGCAGAAGCTTAGCTCCATTTTCTCCCGCTTTATCAAACGCATAGTTAAACGTAGACAGCGTTGGTGTGCATACTGAAGCGAGCTCATCGTCACCCACACCGAGCACCAAGACATCCTTTCCTGGAACGAGGCCCGCTTCCTGAATGGCTCTGATCGCACCGATTGCGATACGGTCAGTGGCGCAGAACAGGCCGTCGAGCTGTGTGTGCTCCTTTAGAGACTGTTTAGCCAGTTGGTAACCTGATTCTATGGTGAAGTCGCCGCGGGCGTGAAATTGCAGTGTGAGGTCGTTGAATTGAAGTGATTGAGCGAAGCCTTCTGATCTCATCTTATCAACCGCAATATCATCGCCTTGCACGCCAATAAACCCCATATACTTACAACCTTTCGCGATGAGGCGGTTGCCCGCTTCAAACCCTACGCGATTGTCGTCGTGCACAATACTTGGGATGTTAAACATCGAACCGTCTTGACCAACCAATACCACTGGCACTGCAGAGCTTTGAATGGATTTGACTAATTGGTTGTCGAGGTGGGTTGCGTACAGGATGATGCCTTCAACACGTTTTTGGTTAAATATCTGAATGTATTCAAGTTCTTTATGGTGCGTTTGGTGCGTGCTCGCTAGTAAAACATGCTTGCCCGCTTGCTCTAATACTGCGGTTAAACCATCGACACCTTGAGAGGTGGCGTGGGAAGAAACCCTAGGAACAATCACGCCAACCAGGTTGGTTTTCTGAGACTTTAAGTCTTTAGCGACTTGGTTTGGGAGATAGCCACACTCTTCAACCGCTTTACGCACCTTCACCTTGGTCGCGTCTTTTACGCCATACTCATCATTGATTACTCTTGAAACCGTCGACTTGGAAACTCCAGCGAGACGAGCGACATCATGAAGACTAGCCATTATTCATTATCCAATTGTAATTTTAGTTTTGGGATTGTTTGCAAACAGAGCATCAAATTTACCTGTTATTAGGGGATTTTAACCCTGTCTTCTTATCCTAGGGAGATAATTTAAAGATCATTCTCACAGTATTGAGCCGTTATCTTTGATCATTTGTTATTTCTAAGCAAAAATTTGTTTTGCAAACGTTCCCGAAAATTCAAAAGCTCAAATGATAATCCAATGGGGTATGTAATGAATTATCCAAAAATAGCAAAAGAGCTGCTTTCTCTATTAGGTGGTAAAAGTAATATCACCGCACTTGCACACTGTGCGACTCGTCTGCGTCTTGCAGTAGCAGACCAAGATAAAATTGATGAACAGGCTATTGATAACCTAGAAGGGGTTAAGGGCCAGTTTAAAGTGGCGGGCCAATATCAGATCATCTTTGGTTCAGGTATTGTTAACCAAGTTTATGCTGAGCTGGCTAAGCTGACTGAAATGACGGAAATGTCGACCAACGATGTGGCGTCTGCGGGTGCTGACAACCAAAATATCTTGCAGCGCGCAGTGAAAGGTTTGTCTGATATTTTTGTACCAATCATTCCGGCGATTGTTGCTGGTGGTCTGTTGATGGGTATCTACAACCTGTTGACGGCTCAAGGCTTGTTCATTGATGGCAAATCTCTAATCGACGCTAATCCGGGTTTGACCGACTTAGCAAACATGATCAATACATTTGCTAATGCCCCTTTTGTGTACTTACCTATTTTATTAGCATTTTCAGCGAGTAAGAAGTTTGGTGGTAACCCATACCTTGGCGCGGCTTTAGGTATGTTGATGGTTCACCCAGACCTGCTGAACGGCTGGGGCTTTGGTGGCGCATCAGTATCGGGCAGCATTCCAGTTTGGAACATTCTAGGTTTCGAAATCGAGAAAGTGGGCTATCAAGGTTCAGTGCTGCCCGTTCTTGTCTCTGCGTTTATTCTAGCGAAAGTTGAGCTTGGCCTACGTAAAGTTATTCCTTCGGTTTTGGATAACTTGTTAACGCCACTATTGGCTATTTTTGTGACGGGCCTACTGACATTCACGGTTGTGGGTCCATTCACTCGTGATATCGGCTTCCTACTGGGTGACGGTCTTAACTGGCTATACAACAGTGCTGGCTTCATTGGTGGTGCGGTGTTTGGTTTGATTTATGCGCCGTTTGTTATTACTGGTATGCACCATAGCTTTATCGCGATTGAAACTCAGTTGCTTGCGGATATCGCAACAACTGGTGGTACGTTCATCTTTCCTATCGCGGCGATGTCTAACGTGTCACAAGGTGCAGCGGCATTGGCGGTTGGTTTCATGAGTAAAGATAAGAAAATGAAAGGTATCGCGATTCCTTCTGGTGTGACAGGTTTGCTTGGTATTACTGAACCTGCAATGTTCGGTGTGAACTTGAAGCTTCGCTATCCATTCATTGCTGCGGTTTGTGCAGCTGCGGTTTCAAGCGCGTTTATCACTATGTTCAATGTGAAAGCACAAGCACTGGGTGCTGCTGGTATTCCAGGTATCATCTCAATATCACCAGAAAAAATCGGTTACTACGTAGTCGGCATGATTATCGCGTTCGTGACTGCCTTTGCACTGACCGTTGTTTTAGGTCTGCGCGAGCGTAATAAACAAAACATTAAAGCAACGGCTTAACGTTTCTCCCTAGAAGTGAAGTCCCCCTTATCACTTCATTTCCTAAGCTTTGGGGTGCTAGCTAGGTGATTTGTCTTAGCTAGCCTTTTTATATTTTTACATGACAGCGTGAAGTGCCACATTGCTTTTGGTTGCTACTGCTTTCGATTGTCATGATTTTCAGTTTTAAGGTAAGAAAGATGAATCAAGTTTGGGTAACTGGAGACGCTGTCGTCGACCTCATTCCGGAGACTGACGCGACATTATTGAAATGTCCGGGCGGTGCGCCTGCCAATGTCGCGGTAGCGATTTCTCGCCTTTTAGGCAAAAGCGCATTTTTCGGCCGAGTGGGTAACGATCCGTTTGGCACCTTTATGGAAGTGACTTTGCAAAACGAAGGTGTGAATACCGAACGTTTGGTGAAAGATCCTGAGCAGCGTACGTCAACTGTGGTGGTGGACCTTGATGACCAAGGCGAACGCAGTTTTACGTTTATGGTGAAGCCAAGTGCAGACCAGTTTATGTCTGTGGATGATATTCCCGAGTTTAAGAAAAACGAGTGGCTACACGTCTGCTCAATCTCTTTGGCTAATGAACCAAGCCGAAGCAGCACCTTTGAAGCCATCCGACGCATGAAAGCGGCTGGTGGTTACATCAGCTTCGATCCAAATCTTCGCGATGAAGTGTGGCAAGATCCATCTGAAATCAAGTCTGTGGTAATGAAAGCAGTTGAGTTGGCGGATGTGGTTAAATTCTCTGAAGAAGAGTTGGATTTCTTAACCGGTTCAACTTCGATGGAGCAAGGTTTGTCTCATATTGCAGATCTTAACAACACGCTTGTTCTGGTTACACAGGGCGCGAAAGGCGTTTGGCGAGTATTTGAAAACCAAGGTGTGTTGATTTCAGGTCGCTCAGTGACGCCAGTGGATACTACAGGCGCAGGCGATGCTTTTGTTGGCGGCTTACTTGCAAAGCTTTCTCAACATGATGAGTGGATTAATCAACAAGTCGTTGATTCTGCAATCCAGTGGGCGAATGGGTGTGGTGCTTTGGCAACAACGCAAAAAGGTGCGATGACCGCACTTCCAACGCAAGAGGCTCTCACTCAGTTTGTTCAAAAAGACTCTTCAAATACGAATGCCGTCGAGGAGAGTGTATGAGTTTGAATTCGAACTGGACGGTAGAGCAAAGATATCGTCGTATAGAAGAGATTTCACAAGACAGCATTGATGAGATGGTCAATCTTCGCAAACAAGACGCTGGCTATCCGAGCTACCATATTGCGCCTAAGTTTGGCCTGCTCAATGATCCGAATGGCCTGTGTTTCTTTAATGGTGAACACCACCTATTCTACCAATGGACGCCGGTTGGTCCTGTCCATGGTATGAAGTATTGGTACCACCTTTCTACTAAAGACTTCATTCATTTTGAAGACCACGGCATTGGCCTACACCCAGACCAAGATTACGACTCTCACGGAGTTTATTCTGGTGGTGCATTGGTTGAAAACGACAATGCATTGTTGTTCTTTACGGGCAACAAGCGCGATGAAAATTGGCTGCGAGTACCAACTCAATGTTGTGCCAAGATGTCTGCTGACGGCAAAATAGAAAAGCACGGCGTGGTTATCGAAAACGATCACTACACCGAACATTTCCGCGACCCAAAAGTGTGGAAACAGGGCGACGATTATTTGATGGTTGTGGGTGCTCAAACGCCTCAAGAGACTGGCTCAATGGCACTGTATCGCAGCCGAGACCTGATGAATTGGCAGCATAAAGGTCCAATTCAAACTCGTTACAACAACCTTGGTTATATGTGGGAGTGCCCTGATTTCTTTGAAATAGATAATCAGTCGGTGATGCTATTTTCTCCGCAAGGCGTGTCTAGTGAAAACCCATACGACTTCAAAAATATCTATTCAGTGGCTTACATTTTGGGTGACCGCCTGAACCTAGATACGGCTGAACTGGAAAACCATCAAGACATCGCACAGCCAGATTACGGCTTTGATTTCTACGCACCACAGACTTACTTAGATGATAAAGGCCGTCGCATTTTGATTGCTTGGATTGGTCTGCCTGAGATTGATACACCATCTAATGAGCATCAGTGGGCGGGCATGTTGTCGTTACCACGCGAGCTTCACCTCCAAGATGGCTATCTGGTGCAGTCGGCTTTACCTGAATTGAAAGCGTTGCAAGGCGACGCGGTTGCGGTTGAGGGCGTTCTTGAGTTGGATACAACCAGCTTCATGGTTCAACTTGAAACGGAAACGGACGAGTTTGAGTTAACGCTTGCAAATGCTGCGGGCGATAACATCGTGTTCAGTGCTACAGAAAAGGAGTTCATGCTTGATCGCAGTAAGATGTCTCAGCTCTACGCGGAAGAGTTTGGCTCAGTGAGAAAAGCACCGAGGTTGAGCACCAAGCAAACCATCGAGGTTTATGTTGACAAGTCGGTCATCGAAATCTTCATCAATGGTGGTAAACACACAATGACTAGCCGCTTCTTCATTGATGATTTAAGTATGCTGTCCATCAAAGGTGACGTAAAAACTGTTTATCGTTCAATGAGCCCAATTAAAGGGCTAGACGACTAAACTCAGATTATTTCCATTAAAATTGCCGCTGCTCGACAGCGGCTTTTGTTTGGGTTTGCGATATCACTATTGTGTTAACTCTTTGACCTTTCCATTCCCCATTGCCCTGCATCTCAAGTCCATTTAGAGCAAACAACTAACGCTAAGGTCGAATGTTTTTGAAACTGACCTTCTGCGTTCCATCGTTTAGGTTATCCAACTTAACCACATCCCCATGGTAGTAATACGGTTCCATTGGCATCTCGCTGTTGGTTGGCCTTGCGTAATGTAATACTGTTGGCTTCGCGTCAACTTGCTGAGCGAACAAATAGCCAATCAGTGCATGTTCAAATTGATGGTAGCCGTTGCCCCAATGGAAAGCCTTGGTGCGCTTAGGATCAAGCCCCACGCCGCCGTATTTGTGGTCGACCCAAACATCATGAAAGGTCGGTAGGGTATATTGTAATACGTCTTTCATTGAAGCATCGACCAGCGAAACCGTCATTGCTGCTTGATCAAGCTCGGCCCATTCCCATGATGACGCCCAATTAGTGTTTGGCCTGCTTTGCCAGCCCGTAATCTCTTGTCCTTTCCACGCATTCTGAAGTTCCTCGCCAAAATATTGGGAGACGTTCACGAACTCTTTCTGGTATTGAGCTTGCTCTAAGGTGTGTTTCATCCCTTTGATGCCAAACTCTTTCCATTCAGAGTTATTCAATGTTTGGCCTGTCAGATAAGTCATCCAATACGCTTTGATGGTGTGCCCAAAATCATTGTGATTAGCATTCGGCATCATCGCTGCTTTATCGTGAATTGCACCGTAGAAGCGTTGTTCATCTTCAGAATGGTATTTGTTAATCATGGATTGCGTGAGCCAGGTTAAGTCATCAAGCCATTTTGATTTGACGGGCTCTTTGAGCAGAGGTGCGACGAGCAACAGGTAGCCATTAATTTGATCAAGTTGCGCGACCAGTTCACGCTGTGTGGCTTTGCCATCTTCACCATCGGCAAGCACCCATGCTAGGCCGCTGTTGTCGTTGAGTCGATATTTATCAAAGATAAAAGCTTGTTGGGCGATGAGCGCTTCTTCTACCTTTTTGTCTTGGGTGAGGTAGTAGTACATCGCCAATCCAACTAATGCATACGCCTGATCTTGAGCCGTTCGCTGTTGCCAATCCAATCCTGCTTTACCGTCTTTAGTGAAGCTGATGAAGCCGCCGTTTTGCTTATCTTCTAGCTGATCAATGATGTAGTAGGCTCCTTGCTTGGCAAGCGCTAACGCCTGCTTATCACCAGTAAGGTGATAGAGCCCGCCATAGACATAAGTTTGACGTGACTTCATCCGCGTAAACTCTTTGCCAAAGTGTGGCGTGATCCAGCCTCGATCTAACTCAGAACAAACGTTGGTCACATCAAGTAGTGTCCCATCATCACAGCGGAAAGTGGGGAAGTTGCCTATCGGTTCTCCCTGAGCGCTAGGCATCAACCAGTAAGGTGCCAGCCCTTCAGAAGCATGATTGATCCAGTCTTCTCCAGAGGGAAGGGTGACATTTGCAGATACAGTGAAACTGGCTACGCTGAGTAATGCGATCGTTGCTCGTAACATGATGTTTATCTTAATTATTTGAGTTTCGTTGAATATAAACAATCACATCTGCACATTGTGATTCGGCGATCACAATCGATCAAATGATTAGGAAGTAAATGGAGGTCTGATGAAAATGGATTATTGGGTTGGAGCTTTTAGAACCCGGAGGTTGTCATCTCATTCTATTGATAGAACGCATACTAGATTGACTTTATTTTACTAAACTCAAATCGATATGAAAT
The DNA here is from genome assembly GCF_000972265.1 of Vibrio sp. ECSMB14106. NCBI lineage: Bacteria > Pseudomonadati > Pseudomonadota > Gammaproteobacteria > Vibrionales > Vibrionaceae > Vibrio > Vibrio sp. ECSMB14106. Next base: position 304,573 of record NZ_LAUM01000003.1, read on the forward strand.
TATCGTTTATCGATAATTTTTTGTTGATCATCATTCGTTTTGATCTTAATATCCCCTTAGTCAATTCAACAGGAATCTAAGTATGTCCAACATCCAAAAACAAAGCCGACGCGTACGTATGCTATTGCAATCCCTTTTTGTACTTACCCCTATAATGGTGTGTTACTTCTGGCTAACAGTTGAGACTCCCTATGACTTTATTAGTGCGACGGGCATTTTTTATCTTACCTATGACATAGGGTATTTCACGATGTTACCGCTCGCTATGACAACAAGAATCGTTGCTGCGTTCACAAGCTTATTGATGTCGAGCATCCTTATGTACGCACTGATGGTTCTGATACGTTTATTCCGTAACTATGAGCGAGGTGAAATCTTCTCTTTAGAAAACGCAATCTCCTACCAGAAGCTCGGATATAGCCTGTTTTATTGGGTTTTAGGTTCAATTATCTATGGTTCATTGATGTCAGTGATTCTGTCGTTCAATAATCCACCAGGTGAACGTATCTTTGAGATTAGTTTTGTTGGTATGGACTTTTTAACACTGATATTGGGTATAATTATTTTGATCATCTCATGGGTGATGAAAGAAGGTTATATTCTGGCTGACGAACATAGCCAAACCATTTAAAGGACTTGTCATGACTATCCGCATTAATTTAGACATTATGATGGCCAAACGAAAAATGCGATTGAAGATATTGGCAAAAGAAGTTGAGATTACTGAAGCCAACTTATCAGTATTAAAAAATGGTAAAGCCAAAGCGGTAAGGCTATCGACACTCGATAAGCTGTGTGAAGTTTTAGAGTGCCAACCTGGTGATATTTTGGAGTTTGAACCGAATGATCATCAAGACAGCGTTGCTGAAGAATAGCCGGTAAGGAAATCGCTTTCTAATCATCTAATAATGAATGAGTCTCGATGCCCTTATCGAGACTCATTGCTAACTATTTATACAGTCTCGCCTGCCTCGTCCTCTTCAACCACATCGGTTTCTAAGCTTGCCTCTGCCAGCCATTTTTGTATTGATGTGCTGTTAAGCACACGTTGTTGATACCGCGATGCCTTCTCTGAAAGCTTGATGCCATAGGTTTCTAAGCGCAATGCCACAGGTGCAAACATCGCATCGGCAATCGACCATTCACCAAACAACCATCCTTCAGGGTATTGTTCCATTTGCGTTGACCATATTACATCAATACGTGCGATGTCTTTCAGTGCATCTTCACTTAGCGTTAGCTTTCGTTGTGCGCGGCAGTTCATCGGCATCTCATTTCTGACGGCAAAGAACCCGGAGTGCATCTCAGCAGAAATGGCTCGGGCACGAGCGCGCTCTTTGGTGGATTTTGGCCATGCAGCACCGTCTAAGTGGGCGTCGTTAACGTATTCGAGAATGGCCAATGAATCCCACACTGCAACATCACCATCAACTAGGGTTGGAACCTTAGCTGTTGGCGTCACTTTCGCCAGAGTGTCGTAGAAATCAGAGGTGAAAAGCTTGAGCTTAATGACTTCTGGATTCAGGTTGTAGTTGTCGAATATCAGCCATGCGCGCAGTGACCAAGTTGAGTAGTTCTGGTTTCCAATATAAAGCTGCATAGGGGCTTCCTTGCGTTTAGTGAGTGTGCTTTTGAGCTTAGGGGATTGTATTGCGAGGCACTAACGGATAATTTTGATGCAATACATTAATAAAAACGATGGGTGGTGATTTCAATATGGACATTGATGCGTTGCGAGGCTTTCTCGCGTTTGTAGAAACCACTAGCTTTACGCGTGCCGCGAAACAGATTAATCGCACCCAGTCGGCATTCAGCGCTCAGATGCGTAAGTTGGAAGAAGAGCTCAACGTGACTCTTTTCCAAAAAGAAGGGCGAAATTTAATACTGACTGAGGCTGGCTTAGCGCTGCGTTCTCATGCCGAACAGTTGGTCGCCCTCCACAATACCGCGCTAAAGCAAGTAAAGCGTTATGAGGACAAACAACCTCTGCGACTCGGCTGCCCTGAAGACTATAACGACACCATTCTGCCGAAAGTGATTCGCCTGTTACAGCAAGCAGAGCCTACGTGCTCAATCCAAATATTCAGCCTACCCAGCATTACGCTGAGAGAATGGTTGGATGATGGTCGTTTAGATGCCGCGATTGTCACCCGAGCACCCGACAGCGAAGAGGGGCATTGGCTCACCAGTGATATTGGGGTTTGGATTAGTAGCCCTGATTATGCGTTTGATGGTTCCAAGCCAGTTCCATTAGCCTTGTTTCAAACGGACTGTAAATATCACGCTGCAGCAGTGAATGGTTTAACTAAGCAAGGTACGCCTTATCAGTTATTGGCGTGTAGCAATACCGCTTCAGCGCAGCGAGCGATCGTTAAAGCCGGATTAGCCATTGGCGCGATGGGTAAGCTCAGCGTGACTTCAGACTTGAGAATCCTCGATGATATGCCGCCATTGCCTTCGGTCGATATTGTGTTGATATTAGCGAGCAAACATCATCCAGTGTTGGATAAAGAAGTGCTCAATCAACTTGTGGAATTGGATTCTGATTAGCTTAGGTTCCTCTTCCTACTAAAGAATTCCCAAGCTTTTCAGTTTTCGATAAATGGTATTGCGACTGATGCCGAGTATTCGCGAAGTCTTGCTGATGTTGCCTTGGTTTGCTTGATACGTTTGCAATAAGGTTTCTTCAACGGTACTTCTTAAATCGTTATTCGATGTACCTTTTATGGTATTAGGAGTCGTCAGTTGATGCTGATTATCTTGCGCTAGCGATGTTAGATGTTGAGCAAGGTGGCTGGGCACATGCTCAAGTGTGAGTTGGGGTTCATCACTCGCCAGTAAAGCGGCGACCTTGAGTAGATTATCTAATTCGCGGATATTGCCCGGCCAAGCGTAAGCGGACAGTAAGCTCATCAAGTGAGGGCAGATTGTCTGTTCGTCTTCGGCGTATTTACGATGAATGTGCTCGATTAAGGCGTGTTTGTCTTGTCGGTGTTGTAGGCTTGGCAAAGTGAAGGCTAAGCCGTTCAAGCGGTAGTACAAGTCTTGCCTAAACTCACCTGTCGAAACTAACTGTTCTAGATTTTTATGAGTGGCAGCGATGATCTGACAATCGACTTGGTAGCTCTGATTTGAACCCACGGGCACCACTGATTTATCTTGCAGAACATGCAGTAATCGACATTGAGCTTCTAACGGCATGTCGGCGATTTCATCCAAAAATAGAATGCCCTTGTCTGCTTGACGGATCTTGCCTTGGAATCCTTTGTGGCTTGCGCCCGTAAAAGCGCCCGGCGCGTAGCCAAACAGCTCAGATTCGATAAGGTCTTTCGGCAGCGCACCGCAGTTTACCGCCACCAAGGGCGACGATTTACGTTGGCTTTGCTTGTGTAATGCTTTAACAAATTCGCCCTTACCAACCCCTGTTTCTCCTAAGATCAACAAGCTGATCCCTTTGTCGATAACCTTGTTGGCTTGCTGCCAAGCGTGTTCTATCTGTTGTTCACCATGGTGCAAATCACACGATGCTGAAATAGAGCGAGTGCGTTTTGCATTTGGTCGTTTGAGGTGCTGTTTCTCAAACACAAAAGGCGTATCTAATGAGGTTCGGTTAAATAGGGTATCTATGCATTCGCCGACGATCGAGGTTTGATCCAGCAGCTGAGAGGCGACCTGATTGTGCGCGACTACCTCGCCAGCTTCATTGGCTATCACAATTCCTTGCCAACCACTGTGTAGTAAAGATTTCTCACACGCAAGATCGATTCGAGTAGTGCCTTGTGGGATGTGACTCAGTAGTTGGTTCTCAACAAGCTGAACCATATTTTGAACCAGTAATTGGACAGAACTGTCGTGTTGCTGCTGCTCGCTGGTAATGTCTAACACCCCAACCATTTGGCCTTGGTGGTCAAACACCGGGCTTGCTGAACAGCTGATAAACCGATGCTGGTGGATGAAGTGTTGTTCGCCAATGATGGATACTGGTTTCGCTTCAACAATGGCGGTGCCAATCGCGTTAGTACCTTTGAGTTGCTCCTGCCAACAAGCTCCAGAGCTCAGTGCAATTGACGTCAGCTTCTCCTTAAACCTTTCTTGTCCCCAACTTGCCAGAATTACCCCTTCAATGTCCGTCAAAATCAAACGACTGTCAGTGCGTGCAAACATCTGATTAAACAAAGGCAGCGCATTGCATTCGACGATGTTGATTAAGTCAGAAGATTGATGTCGTCGCTGTTTAAGAATCGATTGTGGCAGGCGAATGTCTTCGGGAAGTCGTCTCTGTTTTAGCCCCGCTTCTGTGCTGCGGTGCCAAGAGGACGAAAGCCAATCTGAGGTGTTTGCTTGTTGAAGGTGCATGACTGTTCCATGTCGTAACAGTGAGGGTGTACCAATTTGGAACAGTTGAACACTGGAATGGTTTCCATACGTCCGTTCAATGCCAACTCACTTTGGGTTGTAAACGTTTGGTAATCATAGTTTTACAATTAATTAACAACAAGTTTTGAAGTTCTGGCGTGTGATTTGCGTTGTTAATGTTGTGAAGAAAACATGAAGTATCAGTGTTTTAAACAAAAAGTATAAACATGGGCGTCTTGTCAGGAGTTCTTTTCTCAAGGGGAGCCGCCACAAAAATAAGACAGCTCTAGCTCAATAACGAATATCAAATCGAAGAAGGATCTAACTATGATTTACGCACAGCCGGGTAGTGATAACGCAGTGGTGAACTTTAAAGCACAATACGATAACTTTATCGGTGGTGAGTGGGTTAAGCCTGTTAGCGGCGAGTATTTTGATAACACTTCTCCAGTGAATGGTCAGGTGTATTGCCAAGTGGCGCGCTCAACAGAGGCAGACATTAGCTTGGCACTTGATGCGGCGCATGCTGCTCGTGCTAGTTGGGCGGCGACTAGCGTGACAGATCGCTCCAACATCCTACTTAAAATTGCCGACCGCATTGAAGCGAACCTAGAAGAAATCGCAGTCGCTGAGACGTGGGAAAACGGCAAGCCTGTGCGTGAAACTCTGGCGGCAGATATCCCTTTGGTTGTCGATCACTTCCGTTATTTCGCGGGTTGTATCCGAGCGCAAGAAGGCAGCGCAGCTGAGCTAGATTCAAACACAGCAAGCTACCACTTCCCTGAACCGATTGGTGTCGTAGGGCAGATCATTCCTTGGAACTTCCCGATTTTAATGGCGGCTTGGAAATTGGCTCCTGCACTGGCTGCGGGCTGTTGTGTGGTGATGAAACCCGCCGAGCAAACACCCACATCGATTTTGGTGATGATGGAGAAGATTGCTGATCTTCTACCTGCAGGCGTGGTCAACATCGTGAATGGTTTTGGTAGCGAAGCGGGTCAAGCATTGGCAACCAGTGATCGTTTGGCTAAATTGGCGTTTACTGGCTCAACTGAAGTTGGACACCATATTCTGAAATGTGCGGCTGAAAGTTTGATTCCATCAACGGTTGAGCTGGGTGGTAAGTCTCCAAATATCTACTTCCCTGATATCTTTAACCATGAAGATGAATACCTAGATAAGTGTGTCGAAGGCATGCTGCTTGCGTTCTTCAACCAAGGTGAAGTGTGTACATGTCCATCGCGTGTGCTGATCCATGAATCGGTGTACGACAAGTTCATTGCCAAGGTGATCGAACGTGCTCAAACCATCAAGCAAGGTAACCCGTTAGACACTGATACTCAGGTTGGCGCACAAGCCTCTAAAGAGCAGTTTGATAAGATTCTGAGCTATCTAGAAATAGGCCGTCAAGAGGGCGCTAAAGTGCTAACCGGTGGTGAAATCGCGCAGCAACCAGATGATCTCGGCAACGGTTACTACATTCAGCCAACCATGTTGGAAGGGCACAACAAGATGCGTGTGTTCCAAGAAGAGATCTTCGGCCCAGTTATCGCAGTAACGACGTTTAAAGACGAAGCAGAAGCGCTAGAGATAGCCAATGACACCGAGTATGGCTTGGGTGCAGGCGTGTGGACGCGTGATGCAAACCTAGCGTATCGCATGGGTCGTAACATTGAAGCGGGGCGTATTTGGGTGAACTGTTACCACGCGTATCCAGCACATGCCGCGTTCGGAGGTTATAAGAAATCAGGCATTGGTCGTGAGACACATAAAATGATGCTCGATCACTACCAAAATACTAAGAACCTGCTGATCAGCTATGATACTAATCCGTTAGGCTTCTTCTAATACAGGTTCGTTTTGAAAGTATGAGAATGAATCATAGGTACAAAGAATAACTAACAACTCAGTAGGCTTAATTAAGAACAACAAAAGCTAGAAACCAAAACGCCCAACTCATTTGAGTTGGGCATTTTTATGTTTGAATCGCTCTAGCTTTTCGAAAAGAAGATCTCGGGCTTATGAGTGGGGCCTGAATTACCCTCGAGCTGAGTGAGTTCCAACCCTTGCTTTCCGATCAGAGAACCGACTAATTGGCGGTTAAACGGGTAACTGTCAGGGTTGTTAATGTACTCTTCAACATCAACCCATTTAGCCTCTGCAATTTCATCGGTGTCTTGAATCACAATCTCTTGGGTCTGAGCGATAAGGTGGCAAATAAAGTAGAGGTTCGATTTGCCAAACTGATACGGGTGTCTCGTCGCCATGCCAACCACCGAAACAAATGTGGCTTCGATGCCTGTTTCTTCCAAGGTTTCTCGAACCACAGATTCCTCAATGCCTTCACCCAACTCAATGTGACCGCCAGGTAATTTGTAGCCTGTCATGCCGTGCTCTTTAATCATCAGCACTTGGTTGTGTTCATTGGTGATCAACGCACCCGCGCCTAAGGTGTGAGTCGGAATGAAAGGTACAAACTCGACAATTTCGGATTTATGGATCAGCGTGATTTCGTCTTCTAAGCAGTTGTGAAACACAAAGCTGAGCTCAGTCGCTACAGGAATAAGGTGCGAGAGGGAAATAGGTAAGCTAATCCAAATAATGCCTTTGTTGTTCTGCTTTGAAAATTCGGTGATCTCGCTGAGTTCGGCATTGAATGAGTCAGCATCGTGAGGCGCTGTTGCTGGGTCGATGATGATGCCGTTAAATTTGTCGAGCGTAAATTCCACGGGTGATCCTTTATTGTTTTTGATTTATAGGGAGTCGAGCATAGGTGGAGCTTATAACATCTGTAGGGCTTATGACACCTGCAGAGCTTGTGAGATTTGTTTTGCTTGTGAAGCGGAAGGCTAGAAACAAAAACTGCGCTTGGAAGCCAAAGCGCAGTTTTGAAATCAGGTTTATTGCAATTCGATGTTAGCGGATATAGTTCGCATCAATACTCACGTACCAGTGCTGAAGCTTGCCGTCAGATTTTTTGATCCATAAATCGTTGGTGTAGCTCTCTACCTTGCCGTTAACCGTTAGGTTGAATGTGTTCTCGTCCAATTCGCCAAGCTTCACGAACTGGTCCGTGGTAATCAGGAACGGATCCATGTCATCCACCCCTGCCACATCTGAAATCACATAGTAGTGGTAGGTCAGCGGCTTGCTTGCATCATTTGGGTTGCTGCGATATGCCACTAACTTGAACGGTTCCGTTAATGGAACATCGAGCGTTTGCTTGTCCATGGTCGCTGGAATTGGAATAAACAGCCAAGCGGTAAATAAACCGCTCAATAAAACCATCAGGAAGAAAAGAGTCTTAATTGCTTTCATAGCAACCTTTAAAATAGATGATGCTGAAGACGCTATGGTAACAGGTTTGATTTGCTGATTGTAAGAGTATGAATAAGTGAAGGCATCACCTGTCTGTTAGGAAGTTTGAATGAATTGACATACTGTTCACAACCCTTGGTTTACATTGATCTGTGCGAGTAATGAACAGGTACAAAAAAGCCCACACCTCACGCTTTTGCAAGGTGTGGGCTAAATCGGTGTGACTGCTTGTTTAGGTAAGCAGCGTGGAACTCAATATGCTCATCAATAAAGCTAGAGATAAAGTAGTAACTGTGGTCGTAACCTGGCTGCATACGTAGCTCTAAATCGGCATTGGTTACCTTAGCGGCTTCAACTAATTGCTCAGGCTTAAGCTGCTCAATCAGGAAGTTATCGGCTTCGCCTTGGTCAACCAACATTGGCAGCTTAGTGCCTTTGGTTTTTAGAAGCTCAGAAGCATCGTAGTATTTCCACTCTTCAATATCTAAGCCAAGATATTGGTTGAATGCTTTCTGTCCCCAAGGGCATTGCATTGGGTTGGTGATTGGGCTGAATGCAGAGATAGAACGGTAGTTATCTTCGTTCTTGATGCCAATCGTTAGGGCACCGTGTCCGCCCATGCTGTGGCCAGAAATCGACTTCACCGAAGTTACTGGGAAGAAAGACTCAATCAATGCTGGAAGCTCTGTTACCACGTAATCGTACATGTGGTAATGGCTGTCCCATGGTGCTTGAGTGGCATTTACGTAGAAGCCTGCGCCTTGGCCGAGATCGTAATTTTCATCGTCGGCAACACCTTCGCCACGTGGGCTTGTGTCTGGGGCAACAATCGCAATGCCTTGCTCAGCCGCGGCTTTGAATGCGCCGGCTTTTTGCATGAAGTTTTCATCGGTACAGGTTAAGCCTGACAACCAATACAAAACAGGAACTGGGTTTTCTTTGCTTGCGTTAGGTGGCAAGAAAATCGCAAAGCGCATGTTGCAGTCAAGCGTTGCAGAAAAGTGGGTGTATTGTTTGTGCCAACCACCAGCAACCTTTGCTTGGCTAATGTTTTCGATTGTCATCTATTGTGCTCCGTTAGGTTGATGGTTTTGAGGAATAACGTGTCCATATTATTTAAAGTTTCACCACCCACCGGGCAGGAGGTGGTGAAGACAGTTTCGCTCTGATGTTTAAGTCAGAACTGTGGTCTCGACACCTAAGTATCGAGACCAAGGGGTATTATCTATCCATGTGTAGAACAGTACGGATAGATTCACCTTTGTGCATCAGGTGGAATGCCTCGTTTACGTCTTGCAGGCCCATGGTGTGAGTGATGAATTCTTGAAGCCCGAACTCACCTGCCATGTAACGATTAACGATTTCTGGAAGTTCAGAGCGGCCTTTAACGCCACCGAAAGCAGAACCACGCCATACACGGCCAGTTACTAGTTGGAATGGACGAGTTGCAATCTCTTGACCTGCACCCGCAACACCAATGATGACTGATTCGCCCCAGCCTTTGTGACAGCATTCAAGTGCTGAACGCATTACATCTACATTACCGATACATTCGAAAGAGTACTCAACACCGCCGTCGGTCATTTCAACGATAACGTCTTGGATTGGCTTGTCGAATTTAGTTGGGTTGATGCAGTCTGTCGCGCCAAGCTGTTTTGCTAGCTCGAATTTGCTCTCGTTGATATCAACACCGATGATGCGGTCTGCACCAGCCATGCGAGCCCCAATGATTGCAGAAAGACCGATACCACCTAGGCCGAATACAGCAACGTTGTCGCCTTTTTCAACTTTAGCTGTGTTCAGTACTGCGCCCATACCCGTAGTTACCCCACAACCTAGAAGACAAACTTCTTCAAGTGGTGCTTCTTTGCTTACTTTTGCTAGTGAGATTTCAGGAAGTACCGTGTACTCAGAGAAAGTAGAGCAGCCCATGTAATGAAAAATCGTTTCGCCATTAATAGAGAAGCGGCTTGTACCGTCAGGCATTAGGCCCTTACCTTGCGTTTCACGAACGGCTTGGCATAGGTTAGTTTTACCAGATTTACAGAACTTACATTCGCCACATTCAGCAGTGTAAAGTGGGATAACGTGGTCACCAATCTCGACACTGGTAACGCCTTCGCCGATCATCTCAACGATACCGCCACCTTCGTGACCAAGAATTGAAGGGAAGATACCTTCTGGATCGTCACCTGATAGTGTGAATGCGTCAGTGTGACAAACACCAGTAGCAACGATGCGAACTAGAACCTCACCAGCTTTAGGAAGTTGTACATCTACTTCTTCCATTTTTAGTGGTTCACCAGCTGCCCATGCAACCATTGCTTTTGATTTTATATGAGTTTGATCAGGTTTAATGTCGATTGTCATTGGATGCTTCCTATATATGTCAGTACTGCGGATAACTGTGCCATTAGCTTCAATCCGTTAAGCGTAGTTGAGCCTAATTGTTTCCGCTTTTTCGTTTTGCTGGTTCTAGTATAGATGTGACTTTAGGTTTTGATAATCCCCGTAAATTGAAAATGATTAATACACATATGTAATAATTAATCGGAGAGGCAGATCTTGAACTAAGCCTGTTAACCATGGCTAGCGGTCTTTTTATTGGTTGAAAGAATGCGTACTTAAGAACCTATTTGCTGGAGTTAATAGTTAAGATCTTTTAGGGTACGTCATAATAATTACTTACTGAAAACCACATGAATTAGACATAAAATTACAATATTCTGAATGCTGTATTTTATTGTTGTGGACTTAAACATGCTTTTATCTCTTCCTCCTCCAGTAATGTTGTCACTTGCCATCGTGCTTGAAGTTGTCGCGACTTCTTTATTGCCTAAAACGCAGCAATTTACTTCTTTACCTGCGACTGTCGCGGTACTGATTGGTTACGGTTGTGCTTTTTATTTGTTATCCCTAACAGTGCAAACCATGTCTTTGGGTGTGGCGTATGCGATTTGGTGTGGAGCAGGGGTTGTATTGGTCGCAGCACTGTCTTGGCTGGTTTACGGGCAAAAGCTCGATATCTTCGCGATCATTGGAATCGCTTTGATTTTGTCGGGCGTGGTGATTATTAACTTGTTTTCGAGCTCGGTGAGTCATTAGGAGGTCTAACTCGTTTTTGCCCCATTACAAGCTACATAACTTTCGCGTGATGCTTTGCAGATAGGTATTTGGCCTACTTATTCTAATCTGAGTAATGCCTACAGAACTGTCACTCGCAGGTGGAGTGACATAAAAAGATTAGAGCACGCTTTAATAGACTAGGCGCCACAATCTAGCATTCCAGTTACAGTATTATGTGCTATTAATGAGTAGAGGTCACCGCTTGAGTATCTCTTGTAACGTCTCTTTCAATTCAGTTGAGTTTTTAGCCTCTTTAACACGGTCTAAAGTCGCTTTGTATCCAATCTTAGACTTAACCTGCACGACGAGTGGAACCAAGGCGGATTCATTACGTGATTGTGTCTCTGAGTTAACTTCTATTCCGAGAATACACTTTTCAGTGAGTACCGAGATTCCCTTTTCTAAGTGATCTATGGCGTCGAGTAGATTGGTGATCAGTAGCATTCCCCACGGGTTATAGTCTAACTCTCCATGAACATGTGCTTGCTTAGATGAGTAACAGTGCCCTTGTGCTTGCATAGCAGACTGAATGGCAAACTCGGGAATTGTAGGGTTTACTTTCCCAGGCATAGCACTCGATCCCGCCTGTACTGCTGGAAGCGTAATTTCCGATAGACCGCCCTCGGGACCGGAAGACATTAAACGCAGGTCTTTCGCTATCTTGATAATAAAGCCCGCTAAGTTCTCCACCTGACTAACACAATGAATTTGAGCATCGAATGATTGGCTGGATTGGAATAAGTTATCGTTCTTGCGAAGCTCTATACCGGTAACGTCTGAAAGTACTGAGATACAACGCTCGGCATAAGCCGTTGAACAGTCACCACTTCGACCAATAATATTACCGCTTAAATTAACAGCCTGAAGGTCATTGCGACACGCTTTAAGATGCATTTGACAGGTGCGTAGTGATGCTAAATAACCACTCCAGAATTGTTTAAACTCAATCGTTACTGCATCCTGCATACAGGTTCTAGCGAGTTTAGAGCTGTCGCTGTGGCTCGCCATTAAATACTCAAACGCGTACATCAAGCGCTCAATGGTTGTATCTAAGCGATCAAGGGCTTCAATAGCAGCCAAGTGACTTGCGGTTTGCAAGCAGTCGCTCGTTGAATGATTCATGTTAATGGCATCATTCGGATGAGCTGGAGAATAAGAGCCGTAGAGCTGGGCATAATAGCTATGATTGACAATGTTAGCGACGACTTCATTGACATTCATATTAACGGAAATCCCACCACCACCATGAAATGCGTGAACGGGGAATAGTTCCCTTTGGTAGTCTTCTAATATGGACTGACAGGTGTTTTCAACGTTCAATGAAAGCACTGGATCCATTTCTCCGATTTCCCTGTTTACACGAGCAGAAGCTAATTTGATACGTAAAACAGCGTTGATAAGTGAAGCATAGTCGCCAAGTGTTTTTTGATTGTCTACGGGGTACAGATTTAGAGCTCGCTGTGTTTGAGCACCATAAGGGAGTAACACCGGGATTCTCACTTCACCAATATTATCGACTTCGATTCTGTATTGCATGATTTTCCTTAATTGGGCGGATAGAACCGCCCAAACATATCTGATTAGCTTTCGCCGTAGTAGACCCAAATACTCTTCGTTTTTGTGTAAGAAGATAGCGAATGAATGGCCATTTCTTTACCCCAGCCACTTTGTTTAAAGCCGCCGAATGGGCTGGCAAGTCCATAGCAACCATATTTGTTCACAAACAACATGCCAGCATCAATCTTATCAACCATTCGGTGCGCACGAGTTACATTAGACGTATATATGCCTGCCGCAAGCCCATATTCAGTGTTGTTGGCTATCCTAATTGCATCTTCTTCGGTTTTGAATTTGATGCAAGAAAGCACCGGACCGAAGATCTCTTCTCGTGCGATTCGTGCATCTTCAGGCACTTCAGAGAAAATCGTTGGTCGAACAAAGTAGCCTTGATCATTACCATTTGATGTATCTCGCTCACCACCAGCAACCAGTTTTGCTTCTGTTTTACCGATCTCAATGTAAGACATGATTTTATTGAACTGCACTTCATTACATTGAGGCCCTTGTTCACTTTCAGGGTCTAGTGGGTCACCGCATTTTACCGCTTCAGCTTTGGCAATCAGTTTCTCAAGAACGTAATCGTAAATCCCTTCTTGGATTAAGAATCGCGTTGGTTCGGAGCATTTTTCACCTTTGTGAGAGAACATCACAGTAAAAGCACGGACGATCGCAGCGTCTAGGTTTTCGGTGTCCTCGAAGAAAATACAAGGGGACTTACCGCCAAGCTCAAGCGTGACTGATTTCATGTTTGATTGGCCGCTATTTTCAATGATTTTACGACCAATAGGTGTACTTCCGGTAAAGGAGACTTTTTGGACGTTATTGCTGACTGTAAGCTGATTTGAAGCTGCGCCATCAGCAATAACTAGGTTTAAAACACCGTCTGGAATATCAACGCTTTCAACAATCTTTTCTATCAAGTATAGAGAGGTCAAAGGTGTAAATTCGGATGGTTTAAGAATGACAGTATTCCCCATCGCTAAAGCCGGAGCGATTTTCAACGCTGCTTGATAAAGAGGGAAGTTCCAAGGCGCGATAAGTGCACATACCCCAACCGGTTCCTTATTCGTAAAGTTAAGGTATTCAGGATCGACAGGTGACGTTTCACCATAAAACTTGTCAGTCCAACCTGCATAATACTCAAAGATGTCAGCACAAGTTGGAATATCGTCTGCTAATGACTCTGTTAAGAGTTTGCCGTTTGGTAGCGTCTCTAGCACCGCTAAAACTTCAGTATGGTCACGAATAACTTGAGCAATATCGCGAAGAACTTGGGCACGCGCCGTTCTACTTACTTGGCTCCATACACCTGATTGGTGAGCTTGTGAGGCAACAGCTGCCGCCTCTTCAACCAGTTGTTCATCAGCTAAAGGGATGTTACACAACACATCTCTATTACTAGGATTGGTTACCATCCAATTATTCTCTGAGTTGCCAAGAACCCATTGGCCGCCAATAAATTGTTTTTTGTCTTTGCTCAGCCATTCTTTGGCTGTAGTAATCGCAAGGTTGTATTGGGTTTCCATATTTTCTCCAAACAGCGCATTTTGTCATTGTGGTCAGTCCTTAAAAACTTACAGGTGTCACAATTTTTCAACAACTGAATAAAAGTAATTAACATATGAGTTTTAATCGTTAGAATGCAGCAGAATCTACGCAAGCGCGCTATGTCGAAAGTTAATGTGAATTGCAGTGACAGGAGTTGAGTTCTAAGTCGCTGTATTTGTGACCAGGAGCAAGATAATGAGACAACTACCCTCACTCAATGCAGTTCGAGTATTTGAAGTTGCGGGCACGCACTTGAGTTTCACCGCAGCAGCAAACATCTTAAATGTTACGCAGGGAGCGGTAAGCAAACAGATAAAACAGCTTGAAGAGTATTTAGGGGTACCTCTTTTCAAACGTACATCTACTCGTGGTCTATTGGAATTGACACCAATCGGGGAGCAAGTGCTTAGCACGATTTCTCGTTCTCTTTCTGAGGTAGAAAAAGGGCTAGAGGTTATCCGCAACCCTAATCTTCAGCAACGATTGGCTATTCTTGCCCCTCCCACCTTTACCAGCCGTTGGTTGAGTGTTCATCTCGTTAACTTTGCCAAAGCATTTCCACAATATGACTTACAGATCTACAGCAAACGAGAGCAAAGTACTCTGTATGATATTGAAATCCTTTTTGATGAAGTTGGTGAGTTCTATGCAAAAGACAACTTGTTGTTTAAAGAAAAGTACATTGCGGTTTGTAATCAAGAGCTCGTAACAGAGAGCATGAATATTGAGGCTCATACTCACAAAATGCTCCATATTCGTCATCATGGTCATAATCTCCCGGCATGGAAAGATTGGCTTGACTCAGCAAACATTCAACTGACGGAAGGGTATAGAAAAGGGATTTCGATGAGTACTCAAGAGCAGGTAATCAATACAGCTATCGCTGGTGGAGGGTTCGCGGTCGTTGATTTGAACATGGTCTATCATTCACTTAAAAAACAAGAACTGATTCAATTCCATCCTTTGCAGTGTCGCAGCCGATATGGGTACTTCATTCATGTACCGACGCCTAAAGTCGGCACGAGTAAAGTCGAGGCCTTTGTCTCTTGGTTGAAAGAAGAATGCCTGAGCGTGTCTTAGCTTCAACTTTTTAAACAATCATATTTTACGATTTAAATTTAATGCATTGTTTTTATGGATTTTAATTTTCATATCAAGGTTTTGAGAACTAAACTCATGTATGCCTAACTTATATTCACTCGTGTTTTGTTGGTTTTTGGATCTAAATACTCAGGTCATAAAACAAAAATTAAACATTTATCTTACATAATGCGAGGGGTGAATATGGAATACGTACAACTGGGTAACTCTGGCCTCAAGGTGTCTCGTTTGTGCCTTGGTACAATGAATATGGGCTCTAAGGAATGGAAACCTTGGATCTTTGATGAGAAAGAAAGCGAACCGATCATCCGCCATGCTATTGATCATGGCGTTAACTTTATTGACCTTGCAGACTTCTATTCGTATGGGGCGGGTGAAGAAGTTGTTTGCAATGTACTCAATCGTATAGGACAACGCGACAAGCTGATTGTAACGACTAAAGTCGGCTACCAAATGAATGATGATATCAATGCTCAAGGTCATTCTCGTCAACACATTATGAACTCTATTGATGCATCCTTAAAACGCATGAAGATGGACTATGTAGACATCTATATGCTTCATTTTTTTGATGTAAATACGCCTGTTGAAGAAACAATGTGTGCTCTTAATGATATCGTTCGATCAGGTAAGGCTCGCTATATCGGCGTTTCTACCATGTATACATGGCAGCTTGCTAAGATTATTCAGGTATGTGACCAAAACGGCTGGGTGAAGCCAATAAATATGCAATTGCAATATAATTGTGCCTACCGAGAAGAAGAGAGAGAGATGATTCCATATTGCCAAGACCAAGGTATTGGGGTGTCGGTATTCAGCCCTCTTGCTCGAGGTATCCTTACCAGTGATATGCAGTCTAACCGAAATAAAACCGATTTCTTTACTGCTGAAATGTATAACGACAAGACGTCATTTGATATTTCTACTTCTGTTGCTCGTGTCGCTGAGAGACACAATGTTGCTCCGGCTCAGGTCGCTCAAGCATGGGTCCTGTCAAAGCAATATGTGTCATCAATGTTGGTTGGTGCCGATACGCCAGAACAGTTCAATAGCGCCCTCGCTGCTTTGGAGATGAATCTCGATCAAGATGATATATTTGAGTTAGAACGCAATTACACGCCTTCCGATATAATTAATGACTACACCGCAGGCAATCGTATTACTCGTTCTGCTCGTCTTCCTAAAGGCATATATGCCAAATAATAATTAGGTATACAATTTAATCTACATTTAAATGGCACGTAGCGTGCCATTTTTTGATCTTCCTTGTTTGGTATTTATATTTATTATTTCTCTAGCTTAAATACAACAACCTCATGAATTAGGGCAAGATTACGAAGCCCCTTGCCCTGCAAGGACTTGCGAAAGGT